>CAYVXO010000178.1:0-12732 GCA_964454485.1 uncultured Rubrivivax sp. | reverse complement strand
ATCGAGGACGTGATCGAGCCCTACCTCATCCAGCAGGGCTACCTGCAGCGCACGCCGCGCGGCCGCGTGGCCACGCTGGCGGCCTGGCGCCACCTGGGGCTGGCGCCGCCGGCGCGCGCCGAAGACCTGTTCGGCTGAAGCGCGCCTGGCGCCGTTCGTCGGCGCCCGCGGCCCGCTCGTCGGAACCCCCCCGCGGGTCGTGACGCGGGTCACGGCCCGGTGTTTCGCCGCTTACCTTCGTTACCCCGCTTCAGGGGGTGCGACAGCTCAAGTCGGCAGACTGGTCGCCGATACATACGTTCGAACAGGCGAGTCTGCGTGCTCCCGACCACCCCACGGTGGCGGCCCCCGCATGGCGCGCCGCGAACCCAGTACGGCAAAGGATCGGTCGATGCGCAAGCGCGGAATCAATCACATGGAACGAGGCTTCACCCTCATCGAGCTGATGGTCGCGATGGTCGTGCTCAGCATCCTGATGGCGATCGCGCTGCCCTCGTACAACAACTACGTGACGCGGTCGAAGGTGCCGGCCGGGCTGGACGCGCTGTCGGCCTACGCGACCCGCATGGAGCAGCGCTACCAGGACACCGGCAGCTACGCCAACGGCGCCGCCTGCGGCGTGGCGGTGCCCACGGTCGACAACTTCACCGTGACCTGCGCACTCTCCGGCGGCGGCCAGGGCTTCACCGCCACCGCCACCGGGTCGGGCCCGCTCGCGGGCTACGGCTACACGATCAACCAGAACGGCGTGCGCGTGACCACCGCGCACCCGCGCGGCGTGCCGGCCACCAACTGCTGGTCGACGAAGGGAAGCCTGTGCGACAGCTGACAACGCGCCAGCGCGGCCTGACGCTGGTCGAGATGGTCGTGGGCATCGCGATCGGGGCCTTCCTGGTCCTGTCCGCGTCGCCCTACTTCGCCGACTACACGACCAACTCGCGCCTGCGCGAGTCGGGCAACCTGCTCTATTCGGAAGCGCTCATCGCGCAGAGCGAGGCGCTCAAGCGCAATGCGATCGTGCGCCTGTCCGGCAACGGCAGCACGCTGCAGGTGATCGACCGCAGCGTGCCCGCGACGCCGGTGGTGCTGCGCGAGCGGCGCTTCGCCGAAGGCGTCAGTGCCAGCGTCGCCACCATCGACTTCAGCAGCCAGGGCATGCGGCTGGGCGACGGCGGCGCCATCGACCTTTCCTTCTCGGGCATCACCTGCTCGACCGAACGGCGCTGCCCGGGCCTTCGTGTCGACGCCGGCGGAGCGATCAAGCTATGCGCGGACAACACCACTTCCTGCTGAGGCGCCGCCAGCGCGGCTTCAGCCTGATCGACGGCGTGATCGCCCTCGCGATCATGGCCTTCGGCCTGCTCGGCCTCTCGCGCCTGCAGACGCGCGCGCTCACGCTGGGCACCGAAAGCCAGCAGCGCGCGACCGCGGTGCAGTTCGGCAGCGAGCTGCTCAGCGCGGCGCTCATCGACAACGCCAACTACGCCTGCTACACGCTGCCGGCCGCCGGCGCCTGCGCCAGCGCCGCCGCCACCGCCTACGCCAACGACTGGAAGGCGCGCGTCGCGGCCGCGCTGCCCAGCGGCGACGCCACCGCCACCTACGACGGCGCCACCAGCCGGCTGCGCGTGGTGGTCACCTGGACCGGCAAGTCCGCCGGCGACGCCCGCCGCTCGGAGGCCACGACCGATGTGCGCTGACCGCACCGACCGCCGCGCCGCGCAGCGCGGCCTCTCGCTGGTCGAGACCATGGTGGGTCTGGTCGTCGCCCTGCTCGTCGGGCTGGCCGCCAGCACCAGCGCGCGCGTGTTCACCGCCTCGCAGCGCCAGGGCGTGGGCGTGGGCAGCATCTCGGCCAGCGCCACCACCGCGCTGGCCGCGCTGAAGGGCGACGCCGCGACCGCCGGCCTGGGCTTCTTCGGCAACTCCAACTTCTCGTGCTACCGCATCGACCTCGCGGTCGACGGCGCGGTGAAGAACAACGCCACCTCGTTCGCGCCGGTGCAGATCACCTCGCAGGGCGCGAGCGACCAGCTCGACGTGGTGTTCTCGACAAACATCGACGGCGGCGCCGACGTGCTGCTGTACGGCACCTCCGACGGCAGCTCGGCGAAGACGCAGTCGCGCATCCCGGCGGCGGCGGGCGACGCCGTGATGATGGTGCCGGCCACACCCGGCGCGGCCGCCGCGCCCTGCCTGGTGCGCACCGTCACCGCCGTCACCGCGCCGACCGACGACGACCCGCACCCCGCGCTCGCGTTCGCCAACACCGGCACCTACAACGGCGGCGCCTTCACCGGCGGCACGGCGTTCGACGGCAACAACAAGGACCGCATCGCGCTGCTGGGCACGCTGCACTGGAGCCGCTACCGCGTCATCGGGACCGACCTCGTGATCGAGCGCCCGCTCGGCGGCGCCGGCCCCTCGCCGCTGCTGCACAACGTGATGGCCTTCCGCGTCCAGTACGGCGTCTCGGCCGACGCGGTCTCGAAGACGCTCACCGGCTGGCAGGACGCCACCGCCGGCGACCCCACCTGGGGTGCCGTCGGCGGCGCCACGGTCGACCGCGTGCGCGCGCTGCGCGTCGGCCTCGTCACGCGCAGCCCGCAGCGCGAGAAGGCCAACTCGGCCGGCAACTGCGAGGCCAGCGCGGCCAAGCCCACGCTCTTCGGCGCCACCGTCGAGCCCGACGTGGCCGACTGGCAGTGCTACCGCTACCGCAGCAGCGTGGTCATCGTGCCGCTGCGCAACCTGGTGTGGTGAACCCCATGCGATCCCCCGTCTCCCGCTCCGCCGAGCGCGGCGTCACGATGCTGGTGGTGCTGGTGCTGATGTCGGTGATGCTGCTGGGCGCGCTGGCGCTGGCGCGGCTCACCGAGGTCGGCACCCTGGCCACCGGCAACATGGCCTACCACGAGGCCGCCATGCAGGCCAGCGAGGTCGGCGTCAACACCGCCTTCGTCGCCGTGCAGGGCATCGCCAACGAGGACACCAGCGTCGGCGCCTGGTACTCGTCCACCGAGATGGCCAAGGACAGCAACGGCCTGCCCGCCGTCAACTGGGACGCCGCGCCGCTGGTCACGGTGGGCACGATGAACGTGCGCTACTACGTCGAGCGCGCCTGCACCGTCACGCCGGTGGTCTACGCGCTGCGCCAGTGCCTGGTCAAGCAGATCCCGCAGCCCAAGAGCCGCGTCGCCGGCGTCGAGGAGCTCGACCCGCCGAATTCCAAGCAGTACCGCATCACCGTGCGCGTCACGGACCAGAAGGGCACCCAGACCTTCGTGCAGTCGCTCGTCACCAAGGGTTGAACGATGAAAGCCAAGCTCCAGCTCGCCGCCAGCGCCGTCGCCCTCGCCGGCCTGCTCTCCGGCCAGGCCTCGCAGGCGACCAACGTCGCCGAACTGCCCCTGAAGGCCAGCGTGCTGGCCAAGCCGAACGTGGTGTTCGGCATGGACGACTCGGGCTCGATGGACTTCGCCGTCCTGCTGAACACCAACTCCGGCATCGTCTGGTGGAACGGCACCAGCACCTTCGACGGCACGACCAAGCAGCCGCTGGACTACGACGGCACCTACGTGCCCTACGTCTACACGATGCCGGTGGGCACCGCGACCGGCGGCGCGATCTACTCCTACGACAGCTACTACGGCCAGGCCGTGCCGCCGACGCCGCAGTTCGCCTGGGTGCGCTCGCCCAAGTTCAACCCGCTCTATTACAACTCGCTGGTCACCTACTCGGCCTGGCCGCCCGCCTACGTGGGCGGGGCCACCGTGACCTACCCCGACTCGACGGCGACGGCGGCGAAGTCGCACCCCGCGACGGCGACCTCGCCGACGATGAACCTGACCACGCAGTGGGACTCGGGCAACGCCAACTTCTCCAGCAACGGCTACATGTTCTACGTGCAGGCCGGCATGAAGGTGCCTTCGGGTTCCTACGTGAAGGCCACCAGCGCCACCAGCAGCGTGTGCCGCAGCTCCGGCAGCTGGACGACCATCACGACCGACCTTACCGTGGCCTCCGGCCGCGCCTGCTGGGCGGCGATCCCGTACTACCCGGCGACCTTCTGGAATGCCGAGAGCTGCACCGCCGACGACAGCAGCATGACCAGCAGTTGCGTGACGGCGCCCGACGGCACGACCACGCTCAAGCGCTACGAGATCAAGGCCGGCAACACCTTCCCCTCGGGCCGCAGCTACGCGGCCGAGATGCAGAACTTCGCCAACTGGTTCACCTACTACCGCAAGCGCAAGCTGATGCTCGGCGCCTCGATGGGCAACGTGCTGGAGAACCTGACCGGCCTGCGCATGGGCGTGGTGCCGTTCAACAACAACGCGGCGATCACGATGTACGACGCCGACGCCGCCGCGGCGGCGAGCAACCGGCTGTCGGTGATCGGCAAGTTCTACCTGAACGCGATGAGCTCCAACGGCACGCCGACGCACACGACGATGAAGTACATCGGCGACCAGTACGGCAGCGACACCAGCATCGTGCAGTACGCCTGCCAGCGCAACGCGATGTTCATCGTGACCGACGGCTTCGCCAACGACGGCACCGTCTCGCCGCCCGGCTACGACAGCAGCAAGTTCGGCAGCAACGCGGCGCCCTACCAGACCACCAGCTCGGGCTCGCAGGCCGACATCGCGCTGTCCTACTACATCAACCAGCTGCGCGCCTCGGGCGGCAGCGCGCTCGCGGGGGGCCGCGTGCCGGCAAGCGCGTCGACCGCGCCCAACGCCGACAAGAACCCGAACCTGCACGTCAACACCTACGCGATCACGCTGGGCGTGAAGGGCGACCTGTGGCCGAGCGCGGTCGACCCCTTCGTCACCGCGCCGACCTGGACGGCGCCGGTGGCCGACGACCCCTCGATGGTCGACGACCTCTGGCACGCCACGATCAACGGCCGTGGCCAGATGTACCTGGCCACCGACGCCGCCAGCACCACCACCGCCATCCGCAACGGCTTGCAGGACATCCTGAGCCAGACCGGCGCGCAGGGCGGCGTCGCGGTGAGCACGGTCAACCTGAGCCGCGGCGACGGTTATGCCTACCTGGGCGTCTACAACCCCTCGGGCTGGACCGGCGACCTGACCGCCAATGCCATCAATTCCACCACCGGCGACATCAACACCACGGCGGCCTGGTCGGCTTCGAGCAAGCTCATGGCGCGCGACTGGACCACGCGGGTCATCGCCAGCCGCAACGGCGCCGGTCCGACGGCCTTCACCGCGGCCGGTGTCGGCAGCCTGGTGAACCCGGGCGGCACCTGGGGCACGACCGCCGACATCGTCAACTACCTGCGCGGCGACCGCAGCAAGGAAGGCACGACCTTCCGCTCGCGCACCGGCCTGATGGGCGCGGTGATCACGAGCGAGCCGACCATCGACCGCGACAACAAGGTCGTCTACATCGCCTCCGGCGAAGGCATGCTGCACGCCTTCGACATCACGGCGGGCGCCGACGCCGGCAAGGAGCTGTGGGCCTTCGTGCCGAACGCGGTGCTGCCCGACATGGGCCAGACCACCGCGCGCGGCTACACCTTCAAGACCCAGCTCGACGGCACGCCCGTCGTCGCCAAGACCGGCGGCACCAGCCGCCTTCTCGTCGCCGGCATGGGCGCGGCGGGCACCAACTACTACGCGCTGGACGTGAGCAGCCCGCGCGCCCTCAGCGAGAGCGACCTCTCCTGGGTCAAGTGGCAGTTCCCCACCGGCAGCAGCGACAGCTACGCCACCAAGGTGGGCCAGACGGTGGGCAAGCCCGTGATCGTGAAGACCTCGGCCGGCTACCGCGTGCTGGTGACCTCGGGCTACAACAGCACCTACGACGGCAAGGGCCGGCTGTTCGTGCTGGACCCGGCCACCGGCAGCGTGCTCAAGGAGTTCGCCACCACCGCCGGCGCGCTGGGCGCCGAGTCGGGCCTGGCCGGCGTCTCCGGCTACCTGGAGGACGACGGCACGGTGCGCTACGTCTACGGCGGCGACCTGCTGGGCAACCTGTGGCGCTTCGACCTCGACGCCGCCAGCGGCACCGACCCCAACCTCGTCGCGGTGCTGAAGGGGCCCACCGGCACCACGCAGCCGGTGACCGCCGCGCCCGAACTCGCCTACATCGGCGGCAAGCGCGTCGTCTTCGTCGGCACCGGCCGCCTGCTGGACATCACCGACTTCGGCAACTCGGCGGTGCAGACCTTCTACGCCATCGCCGACGGCGCCACGCTCGCGAACGCGCGCAGCTCGCTCATCCAGCGCACCTACACGCGCGCCACCGACACGCTCTCCGGCGCCACCGTCGACTGGTCCAGCAGCCGCGGCTGGTACCTGGACCTCTCGGCCGGCGAGCAGGCGAACACGCACCCGTCGGTCGCCTACGGCTCGGTCGCCTTCACGACCAACGTCACCGGCGCCACCGACTGCAGCGCGAGCTCCTACTTCTACCTGATCGACTTCACCACCGGCGGCAAGTCGGCCAACGCCGACCAGGTGAGCACGCAGCTGTCGAGCAAGGCCAACGTCTCGGGCGTGAACGCGGTGCTCACCAGCGACGGCAAGGTGCGCGGGCTGATGCAGACCACCGACGGCGAGCCGATCGAGCGCACGATGTCGAACCGGCCGACGATCAGCCCGGCGAAGAACTCCTGGCGCGAGGTGCGGCAGGAGTAGCGCGCAGCACTGCGGGCTGCTTCAGCTCGCGGCCGATTCGTCGCGGCCCGCCTCCTCGAGGTGGGCCGTGTCGTTCCAGCCCACCAGCGTGAAGCCCTCGCCGGTGGCCAGCAGGCGGTTGATGCTGGCGTTGCCCAGCTGCCAGGTGCGCGGCGCGTCGAGCGCGATGCGGGTGGCGGCGCGGTACAGGCAGTCGAGCACGCCGCCATGGGCGACGAGGGCGATCGTCTGGCCGGCATGGCGCGCCGCCAGCGCAGCCGCGGCGGCCACGCAGCGGGCGTAGAAGTCGGCCAGCACCTCGCCGCCGCCGGGGCCGAAGGCGGGGTCGCGCCGGCGCCAGCGCAACGCCGCTTCCGGGTGCCGCTGCTCGATCTCGCGCCAGGTCATGCCTTCCAGGTGGCCGAAGCCGCGCTCGCGCAGCCCGGGCGCGTGCTGCACCGGCAGGCCGGCAAGCCGCGCCACCGCGGCGGCGGTGTCGGCGGCGCGCGAAAGGTCGCTGCTGTACAGCGCCGCCAGCCCTTCGTCGGCCAGCGCGGCGGCCAGCCGCTCGGCCTGGCGGCGCCCGTTGGCGTTGAGCGGCACGTCGAGCTGGCCCTGCACGCGCTGCTCGACGTTCCAGTCGGTCTCGCCGTGGCGCACGACGACGACGCGTGTGGCGGCGTCGATCACGGCGCAGCGAGGCGGCGGTTGAGCGTGTAGGTCCCCGAATGGGTGGCCGCCGCCAGCACGCGGCCGGCGAGCTGCTCGCGCACCTGCGCGCCGGTGAAGTCGCCTTCGACCGGCAGCCGCGCCAGCGAGACCGCGTAGAGCGTGAAGACGTAGTGGTGCACGAGCGAGTCGTTCCAGGGCGGGAACGGGCCGTCGTAGCCGTGGTAGCGGCCGGCCATCGCGGCGTCGCCGGCGAACCAGCCGGTGTAGTCGTTCAGGCCGTGGCGCGCGCCGCCGGGCGCCGCCGGCCCCGGCTTGCCGCGCGGCGTGAAGCCGCGGCTGTGCGAGCCTTCCTCCAGCACCGCCGGCACCGGCGGCAGGTCGACCAGCACCCAGTGGAAGAAGTCGACCCGCGGCAGGTCGGCCGGCACCTCGCGGCCCGCGCGGTTGACGTCGTCGCCGCGGCTGGGCACGTCGAAGTCGTGGCAGATCAGCACCAGCGACTTCGCGCCCGCGGGCACCTCGCTCCAGGCCAGGTGCGGGTTGAGGTTCTCGCCGAAGACGGGCTGGCCCGAAGCGTCCAGCCGGCCGGCCGCGTAGCGCGGCGGGATGCGGTCACCATTGGTCCAGCTGTCGCTCCAGAGCTTCATACGCCCCAGACCACCGGCACGTCGGCCGCGTGGGCGCGGCGCAGCATCTCCACCATCGGCCAGACGCGCTGGCGCAGCGAGACGTGCTTCTCGGCGGCGGCCTCGGCCTCCTCGCCGGCCGGCCGATCGGGCGCCGTCTCGGTGGCCACGGCCGCCTCCAGCGTGGCGATGGCGGCCGCCATCGCGGCCGGCTCGATGATGCCCTGCGGCGCCGGCTCGCGGCCGAGCAGCCGCATCAGCTGGTCGCCGTGCGGCCCCAGCATGATCAGGTCGCCGGTGGCCTTGCTCTTGAACTTGTAGATCATTCCCCGCCGTACATGTAGCCCCGATTGAACGGGAACGGCGATTGTGCTCCGCGCAGCAGGCCGTCGGCGAGGCGGCCGCTGGGGCGCGAGGCCAGGGTCTGGTGCAGCGCCATCCAGCCGCGCTCGAAGCCCATCGCGCAACCGGCCAGGTACAGGCGGTAGGCGCGCACGGTGGCCTCGCTGGTGACGCGGCGCGCGCTTTCCAGCTGCGACTCGAGCGCGTCCGACCAGGCCCACAGCGTCTTCGCGTAGTGCGGGCGCAGGTTCTCGGTGTCCAGGCCCTCCAGGCCCTGCTCGGCCATCACCTGCAGCACGTGCGAGACGTGCAGCAGCTCGCCGCCGGGGAAGATGTAGCGCTCGACGAAGTCGCCGATGCCGGCGCCGAGCTCGGCGTTGCGCGTGCCGCCGGCGGTGATGCCGTGGTTGAGCAGCAGCCCGCCCGGCTTGAGCAGGCGGTGGATCTTGGCGAAGTAGGCCGGCAGGCGCGAGCGGCCCACGTGCTCGAACATGCCGATCGAGGCCACCTTGTCGAACGGCTCCTCTTCCGGCAGCGCGCGGTAGTCCAGCAGCAGCATGCGCACGCGGCCGCGCAGGCCGCGCTGCTCGATGAGCTGGTTCACGTAGGCGTGCTGGTTGCGCGAGAGGGTGATGCCGGTGGCGTCGACGCCGTAGCGCTCGGCCGCCCACAGCAGCAGGCCGCCCCAGCCGGCGCCGATGTCGAGGAAGCGCTCGCCGGGCTTGAGCATCAGCTTGCGGCAGACATGGTCGAGCTTGGCTTCCTGCGCCTGCGCCAGCGTCATCGCCGGCTCGCGGTAGTAGGCGCAGGAATAAACGCGGCGCGCGTCCAGCCAGAGCGCGTAGAAGTCGTCAGAGACGTCGTAGTGGTGCTGGATCTGACGCGCGTCGCGCTGCGGCCGGTGCCGCCACCACGACAGCAGCTCCTGCAGCGGGCTCAGGTGGCGCACCTCGGTGGGCGCCTCGCGCAGCAGGTCGGCGGCAACGTCGGCCACCGCGCGCATCGGGCCCAGGATGTCGAGCCGGCCCTCCACGTAGTCGGCCGCCAGGCCGCCGATGCGGCCGCGCGCCAGGTTCAACAGCGGCGCCGCCTGGTGCAGCCTGAGCTGCACGCGCGCCTCTTCAGCGCCGATGCGGCGCCCGCCGGGCAGTACTACGGACAACGACCCGGCAGCACCGGCCGGCAGGCCGCCGAGACGGCCTTCGACCAGGGTTTCCAGCATTTGTCGCCAGCCTCCAGTGAGGCCGCAATTTACTGGAGAACGCGAAGCTCCGGCAGGGGCACCGGCTTTCCGGATTGCGTCAGCGCACCAGGCGGATGTGCGGCACCGCGGGCACCATCGGCAGCGCCGCCATCGGCGGGCGGCGCGGGCCCAGGTGGCTCTCGAAGCTGAGGCTGTCGAGCGCCGGCGCGTAGAGGAAGCCCTGGAACTCGTCGCAGCCGGCGTTCTGCAGGAAGCGGCGCTGCGGCTCGGTCTCCACGCCCTCGGCGATGACCCGCATGCCCAGGGCGCGCGCCATCTGCAGGATCGCGCGCACGATGCCGGCGTCGCTGTCGTCGTCGGGCAGGCCGCGCACGAAGCTGCGGTCGATCTTGAGCTTGCCGATCGGGAAGCGCTTCAGGTAGGCCAGGCTCGAATAGCCGGTGCCGAAGTCGTCGATCGACAGCCGCACGCCCAGCCGCGCCAGCGCCTCCAGGCGCTGCAGCGCGCCGTCGGCGTCGCGCACCAGGATGCTTTCGGTCAGCTCCAGCTCCAGCAGCGAAGGCGGCAGCGCGCTCACGGCCAGCACGTTGGCGACGCGCTCGACGAACTGCACCTGCTGGAACTGCAGCGCCGAGACGTTGATGGCGATCGGCACCGCCTGCCCGCGCTCGTGCCAGAGCGCGGCCTGGCGCACCGCCTGCGAGAGCACCCAGTCGCCGATGGCGACGATGAAGCCGCTGTCCTCGGCCACCGGGATGAAGCGGCCGGGGCTGACGTCGCCCAGCTCGGGGTCGCGCCAGCGCAGCAGCGCCTCGGCGCCGACCACGGCACCGTCGCCCATGCGCACCTGCGGCTGGTAGTGCAGGCGGAAGCGGCCGCTCACGAGCGCCTGGCGCATCGCGTGGTCCAGCCGCATGTGCTCGCGCAGGTCGGGCGCGCCGTCGGCCGGCGGCGACTGGTGGAAGCGGTAGTGCGCGCGCCCGCCCGCCTTGACGGCGCGCATCGCGGTCTCGGCGTGGCTGATCAGGTCGTCCAGCGTCTGGCCGTGCTGCGGGCACAGCGCGACGCCGATGCTGCAGGTGATGGTGAAGGGCGAGTCGTCCAGGTGGCAGGGCTGGGCGACGACGTTGAGCACGCGGCGCGCGGTCGACTCGGCGGCCGCCGCGTCGGCGTCGTGCACGAGCAGCGCGAACTGGTCGCCGCCGATGCGCGAGAGCATGTCGTCGGCGCGCAGGCAGGCCAGGATGCGCGAGGCCAGCTCGACGAGCAGGCGGTCGCCCACGTCGTGGCCGAGGCTGTCGTTGATCTGGCGGAAGCGGTCCAGGTCCACCACCAGCAGCGCGAACGGGCTGCCGCGCCGGCGCGAGACCTGCGCCGCGGCGGCCACCTTCTCGGCCAGCTGGCGCCGGTTCGGCAGGCCGGTGAGCGGGTCGGTGAGCGAGAGCGTCTCGATGCGCCGGTCGGCGGCCAGCTGCTCGGTGAGGTCGCGGAACGAATAGACGCGGCCGTTCGGCCGCCCGCGCAGCCATTGCGGCCGCGTCACGCGCTCGAGCACGCGGCCGGAGGCGAGCTGGATGCGTTCGGTGCTCGACAGCAGCGCGGCCTGGTGCACCGCGGAGAGGCGGCGCGCGTAGCCCTCGGGGTCGGCCACCTGGCGCTGCATCCATTCGCGGATGGCGTCGTCGTCGCGCGCGCCCAGCATCGCCTCGGGCAGCGCCCACATCTGCGCGAAGCGGCGGTTGAAGGCGCGCAGCCGGCCTTCGAGGTCGGTCACCAGGATGCCGTCGGCGGTGGACTCCAGCGTCGCCTGCAGCTCGGCCAGCAGTTCCTCGCGCTCGGTTTCCACGCGCTGCTGCACGCTGCGGTCGAGCAGCGAGACCAGCGCGTGCGTGGGCGCGGCGGCCGGCAGCGGCGCGATCGTGCGCTCCACGTGCACGGTGCGGCCGTCCTCGGTGACGACCACGGTGTCGGACCACAGCCGCGCGGGCGTGCCGCCGGTGGGGTCGTCGAGCTGCGCCCACCAGGCCAGGTCTTCCGGCGTCGCGATGAGCGATTCGGCGCCGCGCCCGGCCAGCGCTTCCGGCGCCAGCCCCAGCAGGCGACCGGCGGCCGCGTTGGCGACGAGCACGCGCCGGTCGGCCAGGCTCACCAGCCAGGCCGGGTACGGCAGGCCATCGATAAGCGACGGCCAGGGCGCCTCTTCGGTCACGCAGCGGCCTCTTGCAGGGCCGGCCGCGCCGTCACCTCGACCACCGGCACCGCCGGCTCGAAAAAGTAGGCCACACGCGGCCGCGGCGCCAGGAACTCCAGCGCCGCCGGCGGCAGCTTGGCCGGCGCCAGGCTGCGCCGGATGCCCAGGTCGGGCTGCTGCTCCAGGTCGACCAGCAGCGCCTCGTCGCGCGCGTTGCGCGGGTCGTGCACCAGCACGCGCGGCTTGAGCGGGCGGCTCGAGTTGACGCCCACCACCATCGCGTAGCGGTCGTCGGTGAGCTGCACCACCGAGCCGGCGGGGTAGACGCCCATCATGCGGATGAAGGCGTTGAGGATGGTCGCGTCGTAGCGGCCGCGGCTCTGCGCGAACAGCAGCGACAACGCCTCGTGCGGCGTCAGCGAACGCGCCAGCTGCACCGGGTTGCACAGGTTGTCGTAGCGGTTCACCAGCGCGACGATGCGCGCCGCGGTCGACATGCGGTCGGCCGAGAGCTTCATCGGGAAGCCGCTGCCGTCGGCATGCTCGTGGTGCTGCGCCAGCACCAGCAGCGCGCCCGGCGCCAGCCCCATGCGCTTGCCCTGCAGCACGCCGGCGGCCACGTGCTCGCGGTAGGCGTTGGTCTCGGCGCTGCTGAAGCCTTCGTCCAGGTGGCGCAGGCGGTCGGGGATGTCCAGCTTGCCGACGTCGTGCATCAGCGAGCCGACGCCCAGGTCCATCATCTCCTCCGTGCCCAGGCCGAAGGCGCGGCCCATCAGCAGCGAGATCACGGCCACGTTGAGCGCATGCGCGGTCGCGCGGTCGCCGGCGCCGCTGGTGAGCAGGCGGATGCACATCTCGCCGTCGACGAGCAGCTTGTCCAGCAGCGCGCGCGACAGCGCCTCGCAGCCCTGGCGCGCCTGCTGCGGCCGCGCGCCGACGGCGTCCCAGCTCTCGCGCCAGGCGCGCCCGGCCTCGGCGTACTGGCGCCCCACCCGCAGCGCGGCGGCGCGCTGCGCGGCCAGCGCCTCGCGGCGCAGGCGCGCGGCC
>CAYVXO010000177.1:0-12811 GCA_964454485.1 uncultured Rubrivivax sp. | reverse complement strand
ACTCGTCGAACGGCGTCATCTGGTAGACCCAGTTGACCTTGCCGGTGTCGACGTCACGCGACCAGATCGACATGGACCACTTGTTGTCGCCGGGGCGCTGCGAAGGGTTCCAGGTCGAGGGGTTGCCGGTGCCGTAGAACATGGCGTTCAGCGCCTTGTCGTAGCTGTACCAGCCCCAGGTGGTGCCGCCGCCGATCTTCCACTGATCGCCCTTCCAGGTCTTCAGCGAAGAGTCCGGGCCCACGGGCGCGACCTTGCCGTCGATCCAGGTGGTGGTCTTGTTCGGGTCGATCAGCATCTCGCTGTCCGGACCGACGCTGTAGCCCTTCCAGGCCGGCGAACCGTCCTTCAGGTTGTACGCCGCGATGAAGCCACGCACGCCCCACTCGCCACCGGAGATGCCGGTGATGACCTTGTCCTTGAAGACGTGCGGCGCGTTGGTGTTCACCGCGCCCAGCTTCGGGTCGCCGTTCTTCACCGACCAGATCAGCTTGCCGGTTTTGGCGTCGAGCGCGATCAGGTTGCTGTCGGCCTGCTGCAGGATGACCTTGCCCTCGGCATAGGCCAGACCGCGGTTGACCGTGTCGCAGCACATCTGCGGGATCACCGCCGGGTCCTGCTTGGGCTCGTACTTCCACTTGATGGTCTGCGTGTCGAGATCGATCGCGAAGACCTTGTTGGGGAACGGCGAGTGCAGGTACATCGTGCCGTCCACGACGAGCGGCGAGCCCTCGTGGCCGCGCAGCACGCCGGTGGAGAACGTCCACGCCACCTGCATCTTGCCGACGTTGCTGGTGTTGATCTGCTTGAGATGGCTGTAGCGCTGGTTGAACATGTCGCCAGCCTGCATCGCCCAGTTGCCGGGATTGGCGATGTTCTTCTCGACGTCCGCATTGGCCAGGGCCAAGCACGGCAGCGCGAGAAGAGCCAGCCCGAGGCGCGACCAGGCAGGCCGTTGGGAACGCCCTGAAATTCGCATCGATGTCTCCTTCTTGAGTGACCGACCATCCGTACGCGCGGTTGACGAAACCGTGTTGGACCAACCCTCCCGCGCGACCTCGAGAGTGGCTTGCGGCGGGCCGACCGCAATTTCTGCGCCCACGTTTTCCGGACCTCCGGCGACACGACTTCTGACAGGCCACCGGTCCCCACTGCAACGCCTCGCGAGCCCGGCCGGCGCCCAGGCAAACCCTGCTTCGCCGCCCGCAAGGGGGACGAATTTCGGGATCACCCTGATAGGGAAACTCAGGACCACGACCGGGAACGAGCACCCTTGCCGCGGCGTCCGGCGGGCGCACGAACGGCCGCCATCCGTTGACTTCGGCACACTGTGTCTCACCGGCTGCCACATCGTGTCGCTGCTGCGGGATGGCGCGCCCACCGGCGCCGCCGGCCCGCCACTTGCAAGCGGTGCGCGGCACCTTTGGGAAGTGGAGGAAGACCTTGTCGACGATCGGACACGAGCTCGGGCGCGCACGCCGCGATGGCGTGGCGGTGCTGCTGCTGCCGCTGCTGGCCTGGGGGCTGGCCGGGCACTTCGAACTGAGCGAGCGCCTGGCGGCATGGTTCTCCGGCCTGGAGCCGTGGCAGGCCGACGAACTGCCCTTCACGCTGCTGGTGCTGGCCGCGGCGCTGGCCTGGTACGCCTTCCGCCGCCGGACCGAAGCGCTGCGCGCGCTGCAGGCGCATGCGGCGTCCGAGGCCCACTCGGCGGCGCTGGCCGAACGCAACCGCGAACTGGCGCGCGGCCTCATCGCACTGCAGGAAAGCGAGCGCCAGGCGCTGGCGCGCGAGCTGCACGACGAGGTCGGCCAGTACTGCACCGCGCTGCGGCTGGAAACCGCGTGGCTGCGGCGCGCCGGGGCGGACGACGAGCGCGGCCGCCGCGCCGCCGCCGACCGGGCCGACGCCGCCGCGCAGTCCATCCACCAGCTCGTGCGCGACCTGCTGCGCCGCCTGCGGCCGGCCCAGCTGGACACGCTGGGCCTGGTGCCGGCGCTGCAGGAGCTGTGCGAGAACTGGGAACTGCGCAGCGGCGTCGCCTGCGTGTTCCACCACGAAGGCGATCCCGAAAGCATCGACGACGCGGCCGCCATCGCCGTCTACCGCGTGGCCCAGGAGGCGCTGACCAACGTGATGCGCCATGCCGCCGCCAGCCGGGTGCGCGTGCGGCTGCACGCAGGCCCGGCGGGCGGGTGGACGCTCGCGGTGGAGGACGACGGCGTCGGCCTCGACCCCGCGGCCCGCCACCGCGGCCTGGGCCTGCTCGGCGCCGCCGAACGCGCCGCCGCGCTCGGCGGCCGGCTGGCGGTGGAAGGCGCGCCCGGGCAGGGCGTGCGCCTGCGCCTGGTGCTGCCGGCGGCCAACGAGCCGGCCGTCGCGCGGGAGGCGGCATGATCCGGGTCCTCGTCGTCGACGACCATCCGGTGGTGCGGGCGGGCTACGGCCGGCTGCTGGAGCAAGACGGCGACATCCGCGTCGTGGCCGAGGCGGCCGACACGCGCGAAGGCGCCGCCCAGTGGCTGCGCCACGAGCCCGACGTCACCGTGGCCGACCTCTCGATGCCCGGCGGCGGCGGCCTGGAACTGCTGCGCCGCGTGCTCGCCCGTTCGCCTTCGGCGCGCGTGCTCGTCTTCAGCATGCACGACACGCAGGCCGTGGTGCAGCGCGCCTTCGAGACCGGCGCCTGCGGCTACCTCACCAAGGCCAGCGCGCCCGAGGGCCTGGTCGACGCGGTGCGCGCGCTCGCCGCCGGCCGCTGCTACCTGGCGCCGGAGCTGCCGGCCGGCTGGATGGTGCGCGGCCGCGGCGCCGACGACGGCCATGCGCTGGCGCAGCTGAGCGGGCGCGAGTTCGACGTCTTCCGCCTGCTCGCGCTCGGCCGTTCGGCCGGCGAATGCGCGGCCGAGCTCGCGCTGAGCGCCAAGACGGTGGCCAACCACCAGAGCGCCATCAAGGCCAAGCTGGGGGTTTCCACCTCGGCGGCGATGGCGCACCTGGCGCTGCAGCTGGGCGTGATCGCGCCGGCTGCTGGTTATCCCTGAACGAACGCAGGAAGCGTTCCCTGTCCGCGGTCCCGCGTCGACGTTAGCGTCGCCGACGCGTCGGGCCGCGCGACGCCGCCGGCAGGACCAGAACATCACCCGAGGAGATTCGCCTTGACCCATTCCCGCGCGCCCCTGCGGCGCCTGTCGCCGTTCGCGTTGGCGGTTGCCGCGCTGGCTTCCGCCTCTGCCGCCGCGCAGGCGGTCGGCGACCAGCGCGTCGAGATCATCGGCACCACCCCGCTGCCGGGCGTGGGCGTGCCGCGCGACCAGGTCCCTGCGAACGTGCAAAGCGCTACCGCGGCCGAGATCGAGGGCAGCCACGCGAACGACCTGTCGTCTTTTCTGGC
The DNA here is from genome assembly GCA_964454485.1 of uncultured Rubrivivax sp. Lineage (GTDB taxonomy): Bacteria > Pseudomonadota > Gammaproteobacteria > Burkholderiales > Burkholderiaceae_C > Rubrivivax. The sequence continues at coordinate 9,417 of CAYVXO010000177.1, read as the reverse complement.
GCGGCGGCTCGGCAGCGTCCACCTCAACGAGACCCAGAACAACCCCTTCCAGCCCGATCTCAACTACCGCGGCTTCACCGCATCGCCGCTGCTCGGCACGCCGCAGGGCCTGTCGGTCTATCTCGACGGCGTGCGGCTCAACCAGCCCTTCGGCGACGTCGTCAGCTGGGACCTGGTGCCGCGCAGCGCCATCGCCGGCGTCACGCTCAACCCCGGATCGAACCCGCTTTTCGGCCTCAACACGCTGGGTGGCGCGCTGGTGGTGCAGACCAAGGACGGTCTGCGCAACCCCGGCGTATCGGCGCAGGTGATCGCGGGCCAGCACAAGCGTGCGGCGGCGGAATTCGAAGCCGGCGCGCCGGCCGGTGACGGCTGGCACTGGTTCGCCACCGGCAACCGGTTCCACGACGGCGGCTGGCGCGACAGTTCGCCCACCGACGTGACGCAGGTCTACGGCAAGGTCGGGCGTCGCGCCGGTGGCGGGGACTACTGGCTGGCCGCCAGCGGCGCCGACAACAAGCTCACCGGCAACGGCCTGCAGGAGATGAACCTGCTGGCGCGCGATTGGTCCAGCGTCTACACGAAGCCCGACGAGACGCGCAACCGTGCGCTCGGTCTGACGGCCGGTGCCAGCCAGTCGCTGGGAGAGACCTGGTCGGTCTCGGGCCTGGCCTACTGGCGCCGCATCCGCACCGGCACCTACAACGGCGACGCCAACGACATCTCGTTCGACCAGTCGGTCTACCAGCCCAACGCCGCCGACATCGCGGCACTCACGGACGCCGGCTACACCGGCTTCCCGACCAGCGGCGCCAACGCGTCGAACACGCCTTTCCCCTACTGGCGCTGCATCGCGCAGGCGCTGCAGAACGACGAACCGGCGGAGAAGTGCACTGGCGTCATCAACCGCACCCAGACGCGGCAGTCGAACTGGGGCCTCTCGGCGCAGCTGAGCAACAGCGCGCCGCTCGGGGCGCTGCCCAACCTCTTCGTCGCCGGTGCGGCCCTCGACGCCAACCGCGTGCACTTCGTGCAGGGCTCCGAACTGGGCTACGTGAACCCGGACCGCAGCGTCACCGGCGTCGGCGCCTTCGGCGACGGCGTCAGTGGCGGCAACGTCGACGGCGAGCCCTACGACACGCGCGTGGACCTGGCCAGCCGCAGCCGCACCTGGAGCGTGTTCGCCAGCGACACGCTCACGGTGGCCGCGCAGACGGTGCTCACGCTGTCCGGTCGCTACAACCGCACGACGATGCACAACCGCGACGCCATCATTCCCGGCGGCGGACCCGGTTCGCTGGACGCCGACATCCGCTTCAGCCGTCTCAACCCGGCGCTGGGCCTGACATTTGCCCCGGCCGCCGGGCTCTCGGCCTTCGCGGGCTACAGCGAAGGCAGCCGGGCCCCTTCGGCGGTCGAGCTGGGCTGCGCCGACCCGCTGAACCCCTGCAAGCTGCCGAACGCCTTTGCCGGCGACCCGCCGCTCAAGCAGGTCGTGGCGCGGACCATCGAATTCGGCCTGCGCAGCGCGGGCCGGGGCGAACTGAACTGGAACGCCGGCATCTTCAGAACCGACAACCGCGACGACATCCTCTTCGTCGCCGACAACGCCTCCGGTGCCGGCTACTTCAAGAACTTCGGCCGCACGCGCCGGCAGGGGCTGGAAGCCGGGCTCAACACGCGCGTCGGACCGGCGACGCTGGGCTTCAACTACACATACCTGCAGGCCACCTACCGCAGCGCCGAGACCATCGACGGGTCCAGCAACAGCAGCAACGACGCGGCCGCCGGCGGCTTCCCTGGCGTGGACGGCACGATCGACATCCGGCCAGGCGACCGCATCGCCGGCCAGCCGCGGCAGATGGTGAAGCTGTTCGGCGACCTCGCACTGGGCGAATCGTTCTCGATCGGCGCCGACCTGGCGGCCTTCTCCGGCGCGCTTGCGCGCGGCAACGAGAACGGCCAGCACCAGCCCGACGGGGTCTACTACCTGGGGCCCGGTCGCAACCCCGGCTATGCGGTGCTGAACTTCAACGCCGAGTACAAGCCCACCGCCGGACTCAAGTTCTTCACCCAGGTGGACAACGTTTTCGACCGCCGCTACACCACCGCGGCGCAGCTCGGTGCAACCGGTTTCGACAACAACGGCAACTTCCTTGCGCGGCCGTTCCCCGCCGACGCCAACGGCGACCGGCCGCTGCGCCAATCCACCTTCTTCGCGCCCGGTGCTCCGCGCACCTTCTGGGTCGGCCTGCGCATGACCTTCGGCGGCTGAGCCGACGCGGCAAGGGTCTTGCTCCATGCCCGACGGCGGCGGCCACGGCCAGCCGCCGCCCGGGCAGGTCTGTACCATGCCTGGAACAGACTGTGCCGCAGCCACCGGCGCCCGCGAGGTGCCGGCAAGGCCGCGGTGCGAGGAGACCCGATGGACCGCAACGATGCCCTGCTCGCCGACTGGCGCGAGCGCGCGCTCGCGCTCGAAGCCGAGGTCGGCAAGGCCGTCGTCGGCCAGCGGCGCGCGCTGCGGCTGGTGAACACCGCCGTCTTCGCGCGCGGCCACGTGCTGCTGCAGGGCGACGTGGGTGTCGGCAAGACGACGCTGCTGCGCGCCTTCGCGCAGGTGCTGGGCGGGCGCTTCGCGCGCATCGAAGGCACGGTGGACCTGATGCCCAACGACCTCGTCTACCACGCCTACATCGGCGCCGACGGCCGGCCCGCGGTGCAGCCGGGGCCGCTGATCCGCCACGGCGAGCAGCTGTCGATCTTCTTCTTCAACGAGATCAACCGCGCGCGCCCGCAGGTGCACGCGCTGATGCTGCGCGCGATGGCCGAGCGCAGCGTGTCGGCCTTCGACCGCGAGCACCGGCTGCCGCACCTGCTGGTGTTCGCCGACCGCAACCGGCTCGAGCGCGAGGAGACCTTCGAGATCAGCGCCGCCGCGCGCGACCGCTTCATGATGGAAGTGACGATCGAGGCGCCGCAGGACCCGGCGCTCCGGCGCGCGCTGATGTTCGACCCGCGCTTCCACGACACCGACCGCCTGGTCGGCGCGCTCGCGCCGGCGATGGTGCCGCACGAGGAACTGAACGCGGTGGCCGAAGCGATCCAGCGCGCGGTGCAGGCTTCCGAAGCGCTGCAGGACTACGCGCTCGCGCTGTGCGCCGCCACCGCCGAGCCGGCGCGCTTCGGCGTGCGGCTCGAGGGACTGGACGTGGCGCACCTCATGCAGGCCGGCGCCAGCCCGCGCGGCATGGGCCTGCTGATGCGCGCGGCGCGCACCGCGGCCTGGCTGGAAGGGCGCGGCTACGTCGCGCCGGAAGACCTGCAGGCCGTGTTCGCCGAGACGCTGGCGCACCGGCTCGTGCTCGACCCGGTGCACGAACTGCAGCGCCACGAGATCGCGCCGCGCCTGATGCAGGCCATCGTCGGCGCCGTGTCGGCTCCCTGAATGGCGGCGCCGCGCGAACTGTTCTACCGCTTCGGGGCCGCGGCCGGCGGCGCGATGCCGGGCCACCACCGCAGCCACGGCGGCGCGGCGGGACTGGAGTTCCGCGCCCACGCGCCGCTGGCCGACTGGCCTGACGCGCGCCGGCTCGACCTGCACGCCAGCCTGCGCGACCCCTTCGGCCGCTGGCTCGTGCGGCTGGCCGACGAACGGCGTTCGGTCACGGTGGCGGTGGTGGCCGACCTCTCGGCGTCGATGGCCTTCGAAGGCCGCGTGCGGCGCATCGAGGTGCTGGCCGACTTCACCGAAAGCCTGGCCTGGTCGGCCTGGCGCACGGGCGACGCCTTCGCCTTCGTCGGCTGCGACGATGGGGTCCAGCCCGGCTTCACGCTCGCCGCCACGCGCCGGCGCGCGGCCGGGCTGGCGCTGGCGAAGGGCCTGCGGGCGTGGCGGCCCCAGGGGCGTTCCGCGGCGGCGCTGGTCGAAGCGGTGCGGCGGTTGCCGCAGCGCCGGTCGCTCGTCTTTCTGGTGTCGGACTTCCACCTGCCGTTCGACCTGCTGGAGCGCGTGCTGGCCAGCCTGGCCGCGCACGACGTGGTGCCGGTGCGGCTGCGCGACGCGGTCGAGTACGAGCCCGCCACCGGCCACGGCCTGGCGCCGGTGCGCGAACCCGAGAGCGGCCGCCGCAGCTGGCTGTGGTGGCGGCCCGCCTTGCGCGAGCGCTGGGCCGAGGCGGCCGCGGCGCGCGATGCCGAACTGGCGGCGCTCTTCGAACGCCACCGGCTCGCGCCGCTGACGATCGAAGGCGCGTTCGACGCCGAGGTCTTCAACCGGCGCTTCGCGGCATGAAGGTGGCGTTCGTATCCGGTGCCGCCGCGCTCCTTGCAGGCGCGGCCACGGCCGCCGGCGTGCCGCAGGTGCAGGCCGACGAGCCGCGCGCCTACGGCTGGCACGTGGGCGACCTGGTCGAACGCCGCATCGCGGTCTTCCTGCCCGAAGGCTGGCGGCTCGAAGAGGACAGCCTGCCGCGGCCCGGCGGTCGCGGCCAAGCGATCGAGATCCGGCGCGTCGAGCGCCACGACGAGAGCGCGGCCGACGGGCATCGCGTGCAGCTGGCGGTGGAGTACCAGGTGCTGCTGTCGCCGGCGGCGGTGCGCACGCTGGAGATCGCGCCGCTGCTGCTGAAGGTGCAGGGCGCCGGCCGCAGCGAGACGCTGCGCGTGGAGGCGGCTCCGGTGACCGTGGGCCCGCTGGTGCCGGCGGAAGTCTCGCCGCGGCGCGGCCTGGGCGAGATGCAGCCGGACCGGCCGCCGCCGCTGGTGGACGACAGCGGCTGGCGCTGGCGGCTCGCGGCCTGGGCGGTGCTCGCGGGGCTGGTCGGCGCCGGCCTGCTGGTGCTGCATCTCGGCTTGCCCTGGGCGGCGCGGCGACGCCGTCCCTTCGGGCGCGCCTGGCGCGCGCTGCGCGCACTCGGACCCGAACCGGCCACCGCCGAGTGGCGTGCCGCCTGCCGCCAGCTGCACGCCGCGCTGGACCAGGCCGCCGGCGAGGTGCTGTTCGAAGGCGGCGTGGCGCGCTTCGCGGCCGCGCAGCCGCGCTACGCCGCGCTGGCGGGCGAGATCTCGCGCTTCCTGCTGATCTCGCGGCGCGAGTTCTTCGGCAGCGGCACCCGCGAAGCCGGCGACGCGGCTTGGCTGCAAGGCCTGGCACGGCAACTGCGCGACGCCGAGCGGGGTGGGCCATGAGTTTCGAAGAACCCGCCTTCCTGCTGCTGCTGCCGCTGGCGCTGCTGCCGCTGCTGCTGTCGGCCGAGCACCCGCTGGCCAGCGGCTGGCTCGCCTTCGCGCCGCGCGACGCGGCCTCGGTGGCGCTCGGCTGGCTGCTGCGCGGCGGCGCGGCGTTCGCGATCGCCGCGCTGGTGGTCGCGATGGCCGGTCCCGGGCGGCCCGAGTACTGGGTCGAGAAGGTGGGGCGCGGCGCCGAGATCGTGCTCGTGCTGGACCGCAGCCGCAGCATGGACCAGGGCTTCGCGCCCGGCCGGCCGGCGCCGGCAGCGGGGCGCGCCAACGGACCGGAGACGCTGGACTACTACTTCAGCCAGACGCCGGGCCGGCTGCGCGAATCGAAGGGCAAGGTCGCGCGCCGGCTGCTGGGCGAGTTCACCGCCCGCCGGCCCGACGACCGCTTCGCGCTCGTCGTCTTCAGCACACTGCCGATGCGGGTGCTGGAGTTCACCGCCAGCCAGCCGGTGATCCAGGCCGCCATCGAGGCCGGCAACGTGGGGCGCGGCCTGTCGGAAACGAACATCGGGCTCGCGCTCGATTCGGCGCTCGACCTCTTCGAGGCGCGGCCCTACAACGGCTCGCGCATCGTGATGCTGGTCTCCGACGGCGGCGACCGGCTCGACCCCGACACGCGCGAACGGCTCGCGTTCCGGCTGCGCAAGCTGCGCGTGAGCCTGTACTGGATGTACCTGCGCTCGGCCAACAGCCCCGGCCTGGAGCGCGGCAGTGCCGACAGCGAGGCCGCCGTCGACAGCGTGCCGGAGATGATGCTGCACCGCTGGTTCAGCAGCCTCGCCACGCCCTACCGTGCCTACGAGGCGAGCGACACCCAGGCCCTGGGCCACGCGATCGAGGACGTGGACCGCCTGGAGCGGCTGCCCATCACCTACCGCGACCTGGTGCCGCGGCGTGACCTGGCCGGCTTCGCCTTTGGCGCCGCGCTGGCCGCGCTGCTGCTGCTGCTGGCGGCGCGCACGCTGGAGATTCGCCGATGGGGCTGACGCGGCCGATGGGGCGCCACCCGACGCGCAATGCGCTCCTGCTGCTGGCGGCGCTGGCGCTGCTGGCCGCGCACGACGGCTGGCGGCTGGTCCAGCTGCGCGCGCTCAACGCACGCATCGCCGCCGGCACCATGCCCGAGGCCGAAGCGCCCGGCGCGCCGCGCGAAGCGCGCTTTGCCGCCGCCTGGGCCCAGGCCGCCAGCGGCGCCGCCGACGCCGCGCTGGCGCGCTACGGCACCCTGCACGGCGACGACGCGCTGGGGCGTGCCGCGCGCTTCAACAGCGCCAACCTGCTGCTGCGGCAGGCGGCGCGCCTGCGCGAGAGCTCGCAGCCCGGCCAGGCGCTGGCGCTGGTGGAGCTGGCCAAGGAGCAGTACCGCGAGATCCTGCGCACCGACCCGGCCGACTGGCCTGCGCGCTACAACCTGGAGCGCGCGCAGCGCCTGGTGCCCGACCCGGAAGAGGAAGAAGAGGCGCCGGCCGACGTGAAGCGCAACGCCGAACGCGCCGCGACCACCATGCGCGGTTTTTCGCCGGGCTTGCCGTGAAGGCCTGGTGGCGCCGCACCCCCTGGACGCTGCTGGCGGCCGCGCTGCTGTGCGCGGCGGCGTTCCTCGAGCCGCGGCTGCCGCTGGCGCGGCCGCGTTTCGAGATCGTCGTGGTGCTCGACATCACGCAGAGCATGAACACCGCCGACATGGTGGCCGATGGCCGACCGGTGTCGCGCCTGGCCCATGCGCGCGCCGCGCTGCAGGCGGCGCTGCCGGCGCTGCCCTGCGGCAGCCGGCTCGGCTGGGCCGCCTTCACCGAAGCGCGCAGCTACCTGCTGATGACGCCGGTGGAGGTGTGCGCCAACCGGGCCGAGCTGCGTGCCTCGCTCGACCACATCGACGGCCGCATGGCCTGGTCGGGCAACAGCGAGATCGCCAAGGGCCTGCACAGCGCGCGCGTGACGGTGGGCGACCTGCCCGAGCACCCGGCGCTGGTGTTCGTGACCGACGGCCAGGAGGCGCCGCCGCTGGAGCCGCGCTTCCGGCCGCACTTCGACGACAAGCCGGGCCAGGTGGCCGGGCTTCTGGTGGGCGTGGGCGCGCCGAGGCTGTCGCCGATCCCGAAGACCGACCCTTCCGGGCGGCCGATCGGCTTCTGGTCGGCCGACGAGGTGGCGCAGGTCGACCCGCGCAGCCAGGGGCGCAATTCCAGCGTCGGCGGCGAAGGGCTGGTCGATGAACAGGGGCGCGCCGCGGGGGCCGTGGCCGGCGGCCTGGGCGCGACGCCGGGCAGCGAGCACCTGTCTTCGCTGCGGGAAGGCTACCTGCGCCAACTGGCGACCGAGAACGGCTTCGACTACCTGCGGCTGGACGATCCCGAGGCCCTGGCCCGTGCTCTGCAGGCGCCGGCCTTCGCGCGGCCGCTGAAGACGCCGGTGGACGGCCGCATCGCGCTGGCCGCGCTGGCGCTGGCGCTGCTGGTCTGGCCCTACCTGCGGTCGGCGTGGCGGCAGCGCGCGGGTGACCGGGTGTTCAGCGCCCGGTAGTGTCGGGCTCGGTGGCCTTCTGCGCGCGCGTGCCGGCCGCTTCGACCGGGCGGATGTTCTGCGCCAGGCTGCCCTTGGGACCCTGGACCAGGTCGTAGGCGACGCGGCTGCCCTGCTTGAGCGTGCGGAAGCCGTCCATCTGGACGGCCGAGAAATGCGCGAACACGTCGGCGCCGCCGCCTTCGGGCTCGATGAAGCCGAAGCCCTTGGCGTCGTTGAACCACTTGACCGTACCGATCGCCATACCAGCCCCCGCATCCACCTCGAAAGGAAAAATTGTCTTCTCCGCGGTCTTGCGGTGTCAAGGCGACGACAGGCCCGGGTTTCTGTCAGGCTCGACGCGCATTGGTCAGAACCATGCGTGAATACTTCGCGGGAGGCTCTTGCAGACCGTCAACACGCCGCGACATGCGGCAAGTCGGGGGCATGCTAGATTGCCGCCAACACATGGAAGGCGGGTGAATAGAATTGCGCATGGCCGACGAGTCGCCGTCGAAACCCCCGAGCCTGCCGCCGGCGACGCCGGCGCGCGAAGGCGGGCAGGGCGCGGTCGTCGCCGAACGCAAGGTGGCGAAGACCAAGCCGCCGAGCCTGTACCAGGTGGTGATGCTGAACGACGACTACACGCCGATGGAGTTCGTCGTGATGGTGCTGCAGCACTACTTCCAGCGTGATCTGGAAACGGCCACCCATATCATGCTGAAGATCCACCACGAGGGGCGCGGCATCTGCGGCGTCTACCCCAAGGACATCGCCGCAACCAAGGTCGAACTGGTACTGGCCGCCGCCCGCCGCGACGGCCACCCGCTACAGTGCATTATGGAGGCCGCATGATCGCGCAAGAACTGGAAGTCAGCCTGCACATGGCGTTCGTCGAAGCGCGCCAGCAGCGGCACGAGTTCATCACCGTCGAGCACCTGCTCATGGCGCTGCTGGACAACCCCTCCGCGGCGGAGGTGCTGCGCGCCTGCGCCGCCAACATCGAGGACCTGCGCAAGAGCCTGGCGACGTTCATCAAGGAGAACACGCCCACGGTGAGCGGCAGCGAGGAAGTCGACACTCAGCCGACGCTGGGCTTCCAGCGCGTGATCCAACGCGCCATCATGCACGTGCAGAGCACGGGCAGCGGCAAGAAGGAGGTCACCGGCGCCAACGTGCTGGTGGCGATCTTCGGCGAGAAGGACTCGCACGCCGTCTACTACCTCCACCAGCAGGGCGTCACCCGGCTGGACGTGGTGAACTTCATCGCCCACGGCATCAAGAAGAGCGACCCGCCCGAGCCCGCCAAGTCCAACGAGTCGAACAACAACGAGTCGGAGAAGGAAGAAGGCGGCAGCGAAGGCAAGGGCAGCCCGCTGGACCAGTTCACGCAGAACCTCAACCAGCTGGCGCGCGAAGGCAAGATCGACCCGCTCATCGGCCGCGAGCACGAGGTCGAGCGCGTGATCCAGGTTCTGTGCCGCCGGCGCAAGAACAACCCGCTGCTGGTGGGCGAGGCCGGTGTCGGCAAGACCGCCATCGCCGAGGGCCTGGCCTGGCGCATCACCGAGAAGGACGTGCCCGAGGTCCTGGCCGACGCCACCGTCTACACGCTGGACATGGGCGCGCTGCTGGCCGGCACCAAGTACCGCGGCGACTTCGAGCAGCGCC
>CAYVXO010000176.1:0-12822 GCA_964454485.1 uncultured Rubrivivax sp. | reverse complement strand
GGCGCCGCGCCAGGAACTGGTTGAGCGGCGGCAGCTCCATCGCGCGGTCGGCGATGAGCTCGATCATCGTGCCGCCGGCGCCGAAGGTGATGACCGGGCCGAAGGGGTCGTCGGTGGTGAGGCCGACGAAGACCTCGCGCGTGAGCCCGCGCGCCGGCCGGCCGGCCATCGGCTGCACGGTGACGCCGTTGATGCGCGCACCGGGCATCGCGCGCGACACCGCGTCCATCATCTCGTTGAAGCGGTCGCGCACCTGGGTGGCGCTGGTGACGTCGAGCACCACGCCGTGGACGTCGCTCTTGTGGGCGATGTCGGGCGAGTCGATCTTCAGCGCCACCGGGTATCCCGCCTGGCTGGCGATGAGCATCGCCTCGTTCGCGCTGCGCGCCAGCATCGTGGGCGTCACCGGGATGTGGAAGGCCGCCAGCAGCGACTTGCTCTCCATCTCGGTCAGGATCTTGCGGCGCTCGGCGAGCACGCCTTCGATGAGCAGGCGCGCGCCTTCGCTGTCAGGCTTGGCCAGGTCCGACAGCGGCGGCGGCGTCTGCTGCAGCAGCTGCTGGTTGCGGTAGAAGCTGGCGATGCTGTTGAAGGCGTCGACCGCGCCTTCGGGGGCGCGGAACACCGGCAGGCCGATCGTGTCCAGGTACTCGCGTGCCGGCCGCGCGCGCTTCTCGCCCAGCCAGCAGCCCAGCACCGGCTTGCCGCTGGGCTTGAAGACCTCGCCCACCGCGCGCGCCACCGCCTCGGGGTCGCTGCCGGCCTTGGGCGAATGCATCAGCAGCACGCCGTCGGCACCCGGGTCCTTGAGCGCGGTCTCGAACGCGACGCGGTAGGCCGCGGGGTCGGCGTCCTCGCCCAGGTCGTTGACGCTCGCCACCTCGAGCCCGATGTCGTCGGCCCAGTCGGCCGCCAGCACGCCCGGCCCGCCGCCGTTGGTGACGATGGCGAGCCGCCGGCCGACCGGCCGGAAGCGCGAAGCCAGGCAGCGCGCGGCCGAGAAGAGCTGCGTGATCGTGCGCACGCGCACCACGCCGGCGCGCCGCAGCGCGGCGTCGAACACGTCGTCGGCGCCGACGATGGCCGCCGAATGCGTGAGCGCCGCCTTCGAGCCCGAGGGCTTGCGGCCGGCCTTCATCACCACCACCGGCTTGGCGTAGGCGGCGGCGCGCAAGGCGCTCATGAAGCGCCGCGCGTGGCGGATGCCTTCCAGGTAGACCAGGATGCTCTGCGTGTGGCCGTCGTGGGCCAGGAAGTCCAGCGCCTGGGGCAGGTCGACCGCGGTGTTGGGCCCGAGCGAGATGACGGTGGAGAAGCTCACGCCGGTGGCCGAGGCCCAGTCGATGATGGACGCGGTGAGCGCGCCCGACTGCGCCACCAGCCCGAGCGGGCCGCCGGCCACCAGCGGGCCCAGGCCGCTGGCGTTGAGGCCCGCGGCCGGCCGCTGGAAGCCCAGCGTGTTGGGCCCCAGCAGCTGCACGCCGTGGCGCTGCGCGGTGCGGTGCAACTCTGCGCACAGCCCGGGCTCGAAGCCGTTGGACAGCACCACCGCGGCGCGGCAGCGGATGCGGCCGGCCACTTCCATCGCGGCGGGCACGTCCTCGGCGGGCAGGGCGATGATGGCCAGGTCGGCGCGCGAGAGCGCCAGTTCGGCCAGGGTGCCGGTCATGCCGATGTCCAGCCAGGTGGTCTCGCCCTCGAAGGGCGTGGCGGCCAGCGCTTCGCGCAGGGTCTGCGCCATCGGCGTGGGCGCGATCTCGTCCTTCGGGTTGCCGGCGAAGACGACGATCGATTTTGGTGCAAAGAGCGGACTGAGCAGGTGGCGATCCATGATCCGTGGAGGATAGGCGACGGCAGCGAAAGCGCGCTTGATCCGGACCAGTGGCGCGCGTGCCCGGCGACGGGAGAAACGTGATAGCGGTCGCGTTCCGCGCGAGGACCGACAATCGCGCCATGAACGCCGATACCCCCAACCCCTACCCCACTGTCCGCAGCCCGGTCTTCGCCCGCAACGTGGTGGCCACTTCGCAGCCGCTGGGCGCGCAGGCCGGCCTGCGCATGCTGGCGGCCGGCGGCAACGCCGTCGACGCGGCCATTGCCGCCGCCGCCGCGATGGCGATCGTCGAACCCTGCTCCAACGGCCTGGGCAGCGACAACTTCGCCATCCTCTGGGACGGGCAGAAGCTGCACGGCCTGAACAGCAGCGGCACCGCGCCCGCGGCCTGGACGCCGGCGTACTTCCGCCGCAGGCATGGCGAGAAGATGCCCATGCGCGGCTGGGACAGCGTGACCCTGCCGGGCGCGGTGGCGGGCTGGGTGGCGCTCTCGGAACGCTTCGGCAAGCTGCCCTTCGCCGACCTGCTGGCACCGGCCATCGAACTGGCCGAGCGCGGCTACGGCGTCGGCCCGATCACCGCCGACAAGTGGCAGCGTGCGGTGCCGCAGCTCGCCGACCAGCCCGGCTGGGCCCAGGCCTTCATGCCGCGCGGCCGCGCGCCGAAGGCCGGCGAACGCTTCGTGCTGGCCGGGGCCGGCGCCACCCTGCGCAAGATCGCGGCCACCAAGGGCGAGGCCTTCTACCGCGGCGAGATCGCCGCCGCGCTGGCGGCGCACGCGAAGGCGAACGGCGGGTCGATGACCGAGGCCGACCTCGCCGCCTACACGCCGCAGTGGGTGGAGCCGATCTCGAAGGACTACGCCGGCCACACGCTGCACGAGATCCCGCCCAACGGCCAGGGCATCGCGGCGCTGATCGCGCTCGGCCTGCTCGACCGGCTGGACCTGTCGCGCTTCGGCGGCCCGGACAGCCTGGACGTGCAGCACCTGCAGATCGAAGCGATGAAGCTGGCCTTCGCCGACACCTACCGCTGGGTCGCCGACGAACGCTCGATGACCGAGGTGCGGCCCGGCGACCTGCTGTCCGACGGCTACCTGCGCGAACGCGCGAAGCTGATCGACCCGAAGCGCGCCACGCATTTCCGGCACGGCCAGCCGCCGCGCGGCGGCACCATCTACCTCACCGCCGCCGACGAGCGCGGCATGATGGTGAGCCTGATCCAGAGCAACTACATGGGCTTCGGCTCGGGCGTGGTGGTGCCGGGCACCGGCGTGAGCCTGCAGAACCGCGGCCACGGCTTCACGCTCGACGAGACCCACCCCAACGTGGTGGCGCCGGGCAAGCGGCCCTTCCACACCATCATCCCCGGCTTTCTCACGAAGGGCGGCCGGCCGGTCATGAGCTTCGGCGTCATGGGCGGCAACATGCAGCCGCAAGGCCACCTGCAGACCCTGGTGCGCATGCTGAGCTTCGGCCAGAACCCGCAGGCCGCCTGCGACGCGCCGCGCTGGAAGGTGGCCACCGGGCTGGCGATGGACTGCGAGTTCACGATGGACCCGGCCCTGGTGCAGGGCCTGCGCGAGCGCGGCCACGAGATCGTGCCCCAGCCCGACGCGTACATGGACTACGGCTCGGGCCAGTTCATCGCCCGCCTGTCGGACGACATGGAAGACGGCTACGTCGCCGCCAGCGATTCGCGCCGCGAAGGGCAGGCCGTGGGCTTCTAGGGGCCTGCCCGTAGACCGCTTTGCGGATGAGTCCGCGAAGCGGCGCGGCCTAGACTGGTCCCGTCATGAGCAGTGCACCGGGGCCGATCGTGATCGTCAAGCTGAAGCGGGGCTGGGCCTTCGACGTGGACACCGGCGTCGCCTCGCGGCGCGGCGAGAAGGTGCAGCTGATGCTGCCGCCGGGCACGCGGTTGCGGCCCGCGCTGGCATTGCCGCCGCCGCCGCGCCGCCACCGCACGCCGGCCGAACGCGAGATCGGCCGCTTCCTGCACCTGCTGCCGCCGCCGCAGATGGACGGCCCGGCCGCGCTGGCGCTGGTGCGCGAGTGGCCCTTCGTCGAAAGCGCCGAACTCGTGGTCCCTAGGGCCTGACGCCCGGCGTCTCCAGCGCCATGCCGGCGGCGCGCTGCATCAGGTACAGCTGCAGCGCCACCATCTCCTTCGAGCCCCAGCCGAAAGGCTCGGCGCGCACGCCGGCAGCGCAGTTGCGGATGCGCCGCTCCAGCGAGCCCATGCCCTGCCATTCGAGGCGGTAGATCGGGTAACCGGTGGGGTGCCCCTGCGGGATCGTGCTGCCGCCCAGTCGGCCGCCGGCATGGCGGTCGTGGCACTCGGCGCAGGCGAAGTCGAGCTGGCCCATGCGGGTCTCGAAGAGGCGGCGGCCTTCCTCGGCGAAGGGGGCCAGGCGCAGGTCGGCGGGTGGTGCGATCGGCAGGCCGCGCGAAGCGTTGGCCACGTAGACCTCGAGGGCGAGCGCGTCGGCATGCTCGGGCGGCCAGGGCGGCTGCTTGACGAATTCGACCCGGCAACGCTGGATGCGCTGCGCCAGCGTGACCGGGGCGCCGCTGGCGGCGTCGAAGGCCGGGTAGCGCACGGCCACGCCGCGCATCGCCTTCGGTTCGTGGCAGCGCGCGCATTCGTCGGCGAAGCGCTGCTCGCCGTCCTTCAGCCACAGCGTGGCGGGGTTCAGGGTGTCGTCGCGCTGCAGTGCCTGGGTGGCGGGCGACATGTCGTCGAAGCCCGACCGGCGCGCCGCCGGCGCGGTCTGCGCCTGCGCGCCCGCCGCGAGCAGCAGCAGCACAAGGGCACCGGCGCGCATCGTCAGGCGACCGTGAGGCTCACGCTCTCGGTGTGCGTGAAGCCGTTGTCGCCGCTCCAGGTGACGCTGATCGTGCCACTGGTGGTGGCGCGCAGGTGGAAGGCCACCAGCGGGTTGGCCGAGATCGCCGGCCACAGGTCGGCAGCGAACACCAGCTCGCCTTCGTAGCGGCATTCGATGCGGCGGATGACGTCGCGCGGCACGGTGGCGCCGGCGCTGTCGACGCGGTAGCCGGTCTCCATCGCGTGGGCGATCGTGGCGCGCACCTCGAAGATGTCGCCGCGCAGCGCGGCCTTGGGAGCGAAGAGCAGGGCGCGCGCCATGCGATCAGCTCTCGATGCAGGCGGCGAGCGTGACGATCACGTCCACGCGCGTCTGCCAGACGCTGCCGTCGTTCATCTTCGCCAGCGCCACCAGCTGCTGCGAAGTGGCCAGGCGGATGCGCGTGGCCACCTGCGCCAGCCCGCAGCGCGGCCCCAGGTGGAACACCACGACCTCGGTGTTCGGGTTCTTCTCGTTGAATAGCGCCAGCTCGCGCACGTGCTCGGCCGGCGTCATGGGGCTTTCCACGCGCAGCGTCACCGGCACCGCGTTGCCGTTGTCGATGAGCGGCGCGATCTCCAGCACCACGCGGCCGTCCTTCGGCGTCGCGCCGCCGCACCAGGCCGCGATGGCGGCCTGCATCGACTCCGGCGTGGCGGCGGCCGGGCGCAGCAGCAGGGTGCCGAAGCCGGCGATGACGAGTTCGCGGCGCTTCACTTCAGGGTCTGCAAAAAGGCCACCACGTCCTCCACCTGCTGCGCGCTCAGCACCGGCTTGCCGGCGAAGGCCGGGGCCACGCGCTGCAGGCCTTCCACGCGGTGCAGCGAAGGCATCAGCGACTGCGGGTTGAGCGCGCGCGCGTCGGCCACGCGCAGGCGCAGCTGGGCGGCGGTCCAGCGGCGGCCGGCGCCTTCGAGCGAAGGGGCCAGGTTGCCCTGGAAGCGTTCTTCGGGGAACGGGCCGCTGTGGCACAGCAGGCACAGGCCCTGCTGGCGGCTGGCGACGATGGCGCGGCCGCGCGCGGCGTCGCCCGGCTCGGCGGTGAGCGGCTCGGGCATGCCGTCGGCCACCACCGTGGCCGCCGCCAGCAGCAGTGCCAGGACGCTCATGCGCGCTTCAGGCTCGTGTGCCGGAGCGGCAGCTCGCGCACGCGGATGCCGGTGGCCGCGAAGACGGCGTTCAGCACCGCCGGTGCCGCCACCGCGATGGTGGGCTCGCCGACGCCGCCCCAGAAGCCGCCGCTGGGCATGACGATGGTCTCGACCTTCGGCATGTCCTTCATCTTCAGCACCGGGTAGGTGTCGAAGTTGGTCTGCACGATGCGGCCGTCCTTCAGCGTGCACTCGCCGTAGAGCGCGGCCGAGAGCCCGTAGACGAAGCTGCCTTCGACCTGGGCCTCGATCTGCTGCGGGTTCACCGCGTGGCCGCTGTCGGTGGCGGCGACGATGCGGTGGATCTTCAGCTCGCCTTCCGCGCTCACCGAGACCTCGGCGCAGCCGGCCACGTAGCTGCCGAAGCCGTGCGTCACCGCCAGGCCGCGGAAGACCTTCTGGCCGTTCACGTCCGGCGCCGGCGTGCCCCAGCCGGCGCGTTCGGCCACCGCGTCGAGCACGCCCAGGTGCCTGGGCGACCTGGCCAGCAGCGTGCGGCGCAGCGCCAGCGGGTCCTGGCCGGTGGCGGCGGCGATCTCGTCGATGAAGCATTCGACGTAGATTGTGTTGTGGTTCAGGTTCACGCCGCGCCAGAAGCCCGGCGGCACGTGCGGGTTGCGCATCGCGTGGTCGATGAGCAGGTTCGGGATCGCCGGGTAGGCGAACGAGGCCTCGGGCCCGCCCGGGTTCAGGCCCTGGAAGGCCACCGGGTCCTTGCCGTCCCTGATCGTCTGCGGCGCGACGCCGGCCAGGATGCTCTGGCCCGACAGCCGCATGTGCAGTGCCGTCACGTTGCCCTGCGCGTCCAGGCCGGCCTGCAGCCTGCACATCGTCACCGGGTGGTAGCGGCCGTGGGTCATGTCCTCCTCGCGCGACCACATCAGCTTCACCGGCGTGCCGGGCATCTGCCTGGCGATCAGCACGGCCTGGCGCACCCAGTCGTGCACCGCGCCGCGGCGGCCGAAACCGCCGCCGAGGTGGATCTTGTAGACCTCGCACTGCGCCGGCGGCAGGCCGGCGGCTTCGGCAGTGGCGGCGAGCGCGGCCTCGCCGTTCTGCGTGGGGGTCCAGACCTCGCAGCGCTCGGGCGTCCATTTCGCCGTCGCGTTCATCACCTCCATCGTGGCGTGGTTCTGGTGCGGGTAGGCGTAGACCGCCTCCACCTTGCGCGCGGCGGCGGCCAGCGCGGCCGGCGCGTCGCCCTGGCGGTTGCCTTCCACGGCCTGCGGCGCGTCCAGGCCCGCCTTGAGCATGGCGGCGACGTCGCTCTGCTGCACGTTCGCGTTGGCACCGCCGTCCCATTCGATGGCGAGCGCGTCGACCGCCTTCTTCGCGTGCCACCAGGTGTCGGCCACCACGGCGACCGCGCTGTCGCCCACGCGCAGCACCTTCTTCACGCCGGGCATCTTCTCGGCCGCCGCGCTGTCGACGCTCTTCACGGTGCCGCCGAAGACCGGGCAGTCGCGGATGGCGGCGTTGAGCATGCCGGGCAGCTTGAGGTCGCTGCCGTAGACCTGGGCGCCGGTGGTCTTGTCCACCGTGTCCAGCCGGGCCAGCCGGCGGCCGGCGATCTTCCACGCCTTCGGGTCCTTGAGCGTCACGTTCTCCGGCAGCGGCAGCCTGGCCGCCGCTTCGGCGAGCTGGCCGTAGCGCAGGCTGCGGCCGGTGGCGGCGTGGCTGACGACGCCGCGGTCGACGCGGCATTCGGCGGCCGGCACCTTCCATTCGTCGGCCGCCGCCTGCACCAGCATCATGCGGGCCTGCGCGCCGCCCTTGCGCACGTAGTCGTGCGACTCGCGGATGCCGCGGCTGCCGCCGGTGGAGAAGTTGCCCCAGACGCGGTTGCGCGCCAGGTTCTGGCCCGGTGTGGGGTACTCGGTGACGACCCGCGCCCAGTCGCATTCCAACTCCTCGGCCACCAGCTGCGCCAGACCGGTGAGCGTGCCCTGGCCCATCTCCGAGCGGGCGATGCGGATGACCACGCGGTCGTCGGGCTGCACCACGACCCAGGCGTTGATCTCGGGCGCGGGCGCGCCCTGCGCGAGCGCGGGCACGTGGAAGCCGACGACCAGAGAACCGGCGACGGCGCTGCCGAGGAATTCGCGGCGGCTGAGAACGGCGCTCATGCGGTCTTCCTTTCGACGTGCACGATGTCCAGCGACGCGGCCTGGGCGTCGCCGGCGGCCAGCTTGATGGCGGCGCGCACGCGGTTGAAGGTGCCGCAGCGGCAGATGTTGGTGATGGCGGCGTCGATGTCGGCGTCGGTGGGCCGCGGCTTCTCGCTCAGCAGCGCGGCGGCGGCCATCAGCATGCCGCTCTGGCAGTAGCCGCACTGCGGCACGTCGAGCTGCACCCAGGCCTTCTGCAGCGGGTGCGTGCCGCCGGGGGCCAGGCCTTCGATGGTGACCACCTTCTGCGCCGGCTGCAGCGCCGAGACCGGCACCACGCAGCTGCGCACCGGCGCGCCGTCCACGTGCACGGTGCAGGCGCCGCACTGCGCGATGCCGCAGCCGTACTTGGTGCCGGTGAGCTCGAGCTGTTCGCGCAGCACCCACAGCAGCGGCGTGTCGGGCTCGGCGTCGTGCTCGCGCACGCGGCCGTTGACGTTCAGGCTGGCCATCGTCTCGTCTCCTGGGCCTTCTTCCGGTGGGGGCCGATGATGCGCAGGAATGATCTCCCCGGGGTCTTGTAGGAAACCCGGCGGCCGCCGCCACAATCGCCCCACGAGCCACCCACCGCCGGAGCCACCGATGAAGGGCGACCCCAAGGTCCTGGAATACCTGAACCGCCAGCTGAAGAACGAACTCACCGCCGTCAACCAGTACTTCCTGCACGCGCGCATGCTGAAGAACTGGGGCCTGGCCCAGATGGCGAAACACGAGTACCAGGAGTCGATCGAGGAGATGAAGCACGCCGACCGCCTGGTCGAGCGCATCCTCATGCTCGAAGGGCTGCCCAACCTGCAGGACCTGGGCAAGCTGCTCGTCGGCGAGAGCGCGGTCGAGATCCTGCACTGCGACCTGAAGGCCGAGATGGGCTCGCACCCGCTGCTGAAGGAAGCCATCGCCCACTGCGAGTCGGTGCGGGACTACGTGAGCCGCGAGATCCTGGAAGGGATCCTGGAGGACACCGAAGAGCACATCGACCACCTGGAAACCCAGATCGACCTGGTCGCCAAGCTGGGCGAGCAGAACTGGCTCCAGAGCCAGATGGGCGGCGGCGCGTCTTGACCTTGCTCAAACAATCGCTATTGAGAAGGATTCGCATTTGAGCTAGAGTGCGGCACATCGGCTCCCCAGCCGCCGGACCTGCGCCGCACCATGATCGTCTGCCTCTGCCACCGCGTTTCCGACCGCGACATCCAGGCGGCAGTGCGTTCGGGTTCGCGCTGCTTCGAGCAGGTGCAGGACGAGTTGCGTGTCGCGTCGTCCTGCGGCTGCTGCCACGACTGCGCGCGCGAGGTCTTCGACGCCGCCTGCGCCGAGCCGGCCCCGGCCGAGACGCTGGCACGCGCCGAGTGAAGGCGGCGGCAGGCGCCGCCGTCTCACCCCAGGTTTCAGACAGGAAACAATTCGACAAGGTACGGCCACGGTTCCGATCAGTGGCGCGGTTCCAATGCGTCCACCGGGCCACAGCGCCCAGCCAGAGGGAGATCCTGAATGACGAAGTCCTTTCTCTTCGGCCGCCCCTTCGCCCTGACGGCCGGCACCGCGGCGGTGGCGCTGCTGTCCGCCTGCGGCGGCGGTGGCGACAACAGCTTCGGCCTGTCGCTGGAGAACGCCCAGGGCTACGCCGCCGACGGCGCGACGATGCCGGTGGCCGCCGCCACCGGCGTGGACAGCGCGACGCAGACGCTCGAGAGCTCGCTCGCCACCGCGGCCGCAGCGGCTGCCGGGCGCGAACAGGCGCAGAGCGCCAGCGCGTCGCCGGATGCCACGGCCAGCGTCTCGGTCGCCTGCCCGAACGGCGGCACCATCGCCTGGACCGTGACCGGCACCGACGCCACCCTGCTGGGCAACGGCCGGCTCGACGCGGGCGAGACCTACAACGTCACCTACACCGCCTGCGGCACCGCCGACGCCGATTCGTCGGTGCTCGACGGCCAGGTCCAGATCGCGGTCGCCACACGTACGGCCACCGACCTGGACGCGACCCACAGCACGACCAACCTGAAGCTCACCACGGCCACCGGCGCGACCTACACGCTCAACGGCAGCACCCGCGTGCAGCGCAACGAGGTGACCACCAGCGGTGGCGGGCGCCAGGTGACGCGCCACATCACGAGCCCGGGCATCGCGCTCGTGAGCCACGTGCCGCTCACCGGCGGCGGCTCGCGCGACGCCAGCTACCAGCTCGACAGCTACGACTGGACCGTGGTGCGCACCTACAACGCGGCCGGCAGCCTGGTCTCGCGTTCGCACAGCGGCCACCTCGTGGCCGAGGCGCACACGCCGCGCCGGCCCGACGCGTCGCTCGAGATCACGACCGAAGGCACGCTCACGCTGGACGGCTCCGACGGCGCCGCAGCCAGCGGCAGCTTCACCGTGGTCACGAGCCGGAACACCATCGCCTGCACCTACGGCGGCGGCATGGCGACGCTGACGCTGGACATCGGCAACGACGGCACCATCGACCGCACCTGGCGGCTGACGCGCACCGACTTCATCGGCGAAGCGGGCTGACCGCCTGGACCAGGCGCTCCCGCAGCATCTGCACCAGGAGCGCGGCCCCCTGCTCCAGCAGCGGGCCGCGCGGCCTTTGTGACGAGGTCGCCAGCCACAGGCGCGCCGCCAGCGGCTGGTCGCGGCCGACCATGATGGGCCGCGCGGTGAACGCGGCCTCGCGGCCGGCCAGCGCGTTGGCGGCCAGCACCGCGTGCAGCGGGTTGCGTTCGACCAGGTCCAGCATCGCCGGCACGCTCTCGATCTCCAGCCCCACGCGCGGCTTCAGGCCGACGCCTGCAAGCGCCGTCTCCAGCAGCATGCGGATCGCGTGCGGCCGGCTCGGGATGACGAGGTCGCACTCGGCCACGCGGGCCAGCGTCATGGGCTTGTCGCCGACGCCGCTCTTGCGCGCGGAGACGAGGTACAGCGGCTCGTCGAGCACCGGCGCCAGATCGATGGCTGCCGCCGGCGTGGCGTTGTAGACCACCGCGCAATCGATGCGACCCAGCGCCAGCCATTCCAGCGCGTAGGTCGACAGGCCTTCCACCACCGTGAGCGTGGCCTTCGGGAAACGCTTGCGGAAGGCTTCCACCAGCGGGCCGGTGAGCGTGCGGCTCACGCTCGGCGGCAGGCCGATCGCCAGCCGGCCCGAAGCGGCGCCGCGCTGGTCCTCCAGGTCCTCCTTCGCGCGCTGCACCTGCTGCAGGATGCCGCGGCCATGCGCCAGCAGCCGCTTGCCGGCTTCGGTGAGCGTGACGCCGCGGCCGTTGCGGTCGAACAGGGGCTGGCGCAGTTCGACTTCCAGCGACCGCACCTGGCGGCTCAGCGCCGGCTGCGCCACCCGCAGCACGCTGGCCGCGCGCGTGAAGCTGCCCAGTTCGGCCACGTGCACGAAGTACTCGATCTGCTTCAGATCCATGCCGCGATTGTCATGCCGAAGTGGCCTAGCAGCTAGTGTGGCAATCGCGTTGAAGAATGGCTCGTCGAGGACAAGAATCCGCTCCAGACAGCCCGAGGAGACAGCGCAAGTGATCATCGACGTCCACGGCCACTACACCACCGCGCCGAAGGCGCTGGAGAACTGGCGCAACCAGCAGATCGCCGGCATCGCCGACCCGGCGAAGATGCCGAAGGTCGCCGACCTGAAGATCAGCGACGACGAGCTGCGCGAGTCGATCGAGACCAACCAGCTCGCGAAGATGAAGGAACGGGGCAGCGACCTCACCGTCTTCAGCCCGCGCGCCAGCTTCATGGCGCACCACATCGGCGACTTCCAGGTCAGCAGCACCTGGGCCGCCATCTGCAACGAGCTCTGCTTCCGCGTGAGCCAGCTGTTCCCGGACCACTTCATTCCCGCCGCGATGCTGCCGCAGAGCCCGGGCGTGGACCCGAAGACCTGCATCCCGGAACTGGTGAAGTGCGTCGAGCAGTACGGCAACGTCGCCATCAACCTGAACCCGGATCCTTCCGGCGGCCACTGGACCAGCCCGCCGCTATCGGACCGCCACTGGTACCCCATCTACGAGAAGATGGTCGAGTACGGCATCCCGGCGATGATCCACGTCAGCACCAGCTGCAACGCCTGCTTCCACACCACGGGCGCGCACTACCTGAACGCCGACACCACGGCCTTCATGCAGTGCCTCACGAGCGACCTCTTCAAGGACTTCCCGACGCTGAAGTTCCTGATTCCCCACGGCGGCGGCGCGGTGCCCTACCACTGGGGCCGCTTCCGCGGCCTGGCGCAGGAGCTCAAGAAGCCGCTGCTGAAGGACCACCTGCTGAACAACATCTTCTTCGACACCTGCGTCTACCACCAGCCGGGCATCGACCTGCTGACCAGGGTGATCCCGGTCGACAACATCCTCTTCGCGAGCGAGATGATCGGCGCCGTGCGCGGCATCGACCCCGAGACCGGGCACTACTACGACGACACCAAGCGCTACATCGAGGCCAGCACGCAGCTCACGCCGGCGCAGAAGCAGCAGATCTACGAAGGCAATGCACGGCGCGTGTTCCCGCGCCTGGACGCCGCCCTCAAGCGAAAGGGGAAGTGAACATGTACGAGCTCGGAGTCGTCTACCGCAACATCACCCGCACCGACAGCGCCACCGCCGACGCGCTGGCCCGCTTCGGCAGCGCCACCGTGCACGAGGCGATGGGCCGCGTCGGCCTGATGAAGCCCTACATGCGCCCCATCTACGCCGGCGCGCAGGTCTCGGGCACCGCCTGCACGGTGCTGCTGCACCCGGGCGACAACTGGATGATGCACGTGGTGGCCGAGCAGATCCGCCCGGGCGACA
>CAYVXO010000175.1:0-12994 GCA_964454485.1 uncultured Rubrivivax sp. | reverse complement strand
GGCCTGCAACAACGGCTACAAGGGCCGCGTCGGCATCTACCAGGTGATGCCGATCACCGAAGCCATCCAGCGCATCATCCTCTCCGAAGGCAGCGCGCTGGACATCGCCGCCCAGGCCCAGAAGGACGGCGTACGCGACCTGCGCCAGTCCGGGCTGGTGAAGGTGCGCGCCGGGATGACCACCCTCGAGGAAGTCATCACCGTCACCAACGAGTAACCCAGCCGACCCACACACCATGGCAACAGCAACTGCAGCCGCCTCCGGGGCCAAGAAGGTCGCCGAGATCATCTTCGAGTGGGAAGGCCGCGACAAGAACGGCAAGATCGTGCGCGGCGAGATGCGCGCCGGCGGCGAGGCGGTGGTCCAGGCCTCGCTGCGCCGCCAGGGCATCATGGTCACCAAGGTGCGCAAGCGCCGCACCAGCGGCGGCCGCGCCATCAAGCAGAAGGACATCGCGATCTTCACGCGCCAGCTGGCGACGATGATGAAGGCCGGCGTGCCCCTGCTGCAGGCGTTCGACATCGTGGCGCGCGGCGCCGCCAACCCGCGCCTGACCAAGCTGCTCAACGACATCCGCTCCGACGTCGAGACCGGCACCAGCCTGTCTTCCGCCTTCCGCAAGCACCCGCTGCACTTCGACTCGCTCTACTGCAACCTGGTCGAAGCCGGCGAAGCCGGCGGCATCCTGGAAGCGCTGCTCGACCGCCTGGCCATCTACCAGGAAAAGACGATGGCGCTGAAGTCGAAGATCAAGTCGGCGCTGATGTACCCGATCGCGGTCATCGTGGTCGCCTTCGTCGTGCTCACGGTCATCATGATCTGGGTGATCCCGGCCTTCAAGGAGGTGTTCCGCTCCTTCGGCGCCGACCTGCCCGCGCCCACGCTGGTCGTGATCGCGCTCTCGGAGTTCTTCGTCAAGTGGTGGTGGGCCATCTTCGGCCTGCTCTTCGGCGGCCTCTACTTCTTCTTCGAGGCCTGGAAGCGCAGCGAGAAGGTGCAGATGGCGATGGACCGGCTGCTGCTGAAGATCCCGGTCTTCGGCGACCTCATCAACAAGTCGGTCATCGCGCGCTGGACGCGCACGCTGTCCACCATGTTCGCCGCCGGCGTGCCGCTGGTGGAGGCGCTCGACTCGGTCGGCGGCGCGTCGGGCAACATGGTCTACCAGCAGGCCACCGAGCAGATCCAGAAGGACGTTTCCACCGGCTCCGCGCTGACCACCTCCATGACGGCCACCGGCGTGTTCCCGACGATGGTGCTGCAGATGGCCGCCATCGGCGAGGAGTCCGGCTCGCTCGACCACATGCTGGGCAAGGCGGCCGAGTTCTACGAGGAAGAGGTCGACGACATGGTCAAGGGCCTGTCCAGCCTGATGGAACCCTTCATCATCGTGGTGCTCGGCGTGCTGATCGGCGGCATCGTGATCTCGATGTACCTGCCGATCTTCAAGCTCGGCGCCGTCGTCTGACCCCGTGGCCGACCTGCTGGCCGGCCTGCCGCTGTTGCTGAACCCCTGGGCGCTGGCCGTCCTGGGGCTGGCGGTGGGCAGTTTCCTCAACGTCGTCATCCACCGGCTGCCGCTCATGCTGGAGCGGCAGTGGTGGGGCGACGTCGCCTCGCAGCTGACCGACCGCGATTCCTTCAAGCGCGTCTTCGGTGCCGAGATGCCGGCCGCGCTGCAGGGCGCCGGTGGCACGCTCGAGAAGTCGGTCGGCGCGCTCAAGCCCTTCTCGATCGCGCGCCCGGGCTCGCGCTGCCCGGCCTGCGGCCACCGCATCCGCTGGCACGAGAACATCCCCATCGTCAGCTGGCTGCTGCTGCGCGGCCGCTGCAGCGCCTGCAAGGCGCCCATCTCCGCACGCTACCCGCTGGTGGAGGCGGCGACCGCGCTGCTGTTCGCCGTCATCGGCTGGCGCTTCGGCGCCCAGGCGGCGACCGCGCTCTGGTGCGCCTTCGCCGCCGTGCTGCTGGCGCTGGCGCTGATCGACTGGGATACCACGGTGCTGCCCGACCTGCTGACGCTGCCGCTGCTGTGGGCCGGCCTGCTGCTGGCCGCGCACGGTTCGCTGCCGGGCGTGACCACGCTCAACTCGATCGCCGGTGCCGCGCTCGGCTACCTGTCGCTGTGGGCGGTTTTCTGGCTCTTCAAGCTCACCACCGGCAAGGAAGGCATGGGCTTCGGCGACTTCAAGCTGCTGGCCGCGCTGGGCGCCTGGCTGGGCTGGCAGGCGATCCTGCCGATCGTGCTGTTCGCCTCGGTGCTGGGGGCGCTCGTCGGCCTCGTGATGAAGGCCACCGGCGCGCTGCGCGAAGGCCGCTTCGTGCCCTTCGGCCCCTTCCTGGCCGGCGGCGGCCTGTGCGTGCTGCTGGTCGGCCTGCCCACGGTGCTGGACTGGATGGGTTGGGCGTGAACGCGCCCACGGTCACCCGCATCGGGCTGACCGGCGGCATCGGCAGCGGCAAGAGCACGGTCGCGCGCGCGCTGGTCGCCTGCGGCGCGGCACTGGTGGACACCGACGCCATCGCGCGCGCGCTCACCGCCCCCGGCGGCGCCGCGCTGCCCGCGCTGGCGGCGGCCTTCGGGCCCGGCATCGTCGGCGCCGACGGCGCGCTCGACCGCGACCGCATGCGCGCGCTGGCCTTCGGCGACGCGTCGGCGAAGGCACGGCTGGAAGGCGTGCTGCACCCGATGATCGGTGCCGAGGCGCAGCGCCAGGCCGAAGCCGCCGCCGGCCGGCCGATCGTCTTCGACGTGCCGCTGCTCACCGAATCCAGCCACTGGCGCGCGCGCGTGCAGCGCATCCTGGTCGTCGACTGCCGCGAGGACACGCAGGTCGCGCGCGTGGTGGCGCGCAACGGCTGGGCCGAAGACGCGGTGCGCCGCGTCATCGCCCAGCAGGCGTCGCGCGCGGCGCGGCGCGCGATCGCCGACGCGGTGATCTTCAACGACGGCATCACGCCCGAAACGCTCGAAGCGGAAGTGCGCCTGCTCTGGGCGCTGTGGAACAATCGGCCACAGTAGCTTCGCGACTGCGTCGGTCTTGGTTCTCTACGAGTACCCGTTCAACGAGGGCATCCGCACGATGCTCAGGCTCGAACACCTGTTCGACCGCCTGGGCCAGCTGGTCGTGCGCGACTCGAAGGTGGACCACCATTTCGCGCTCGCCACGCTGTTCGAGATCATGGACGTCGCCTCGCGCGCCGACCTGAAGAGCGACCTGCTGAAGGAACTCGAGCGCCACCGCACGCAGTTCGCCGGCTACCGCGGCAACCCGAGCGTGAGCGAGGCCGCGCTCGACGAGGTCATCGGCCGCATCGACCGCGCCTTCGACGGCCTGAACCAGCTGCAGGGCAAGGCCGGCCACGAGCTGGCCGCCAACGAGTGGCTGATGAGCATCCGCAGCCGCATCAGCATCCCCGGCGGCACCTGCGAGTTCGACCTGCCCGGCTACTACGCCTGGCAGCAGCACGAACCGGCGCGCCGGCGCGCCGACCTGATGGGCTGGCTGGCCACGATCACGCCGCTGGCCGAGGCGCTGCAGCTGCTGCTGGGCCTGCTGCGCGACGGCGGCGGCGCGCAGCGCGTGGTGGCCGTCGGCGGCCAGTTCCAGCAGAGCCTGCCCCCCGGGCGCACCTACCAGCTGCTGCGCGTGCGCCTGGACAGCGAGGACCCGCCCGTGCCGGAGATCTCCGGCCACCGCCTGATGGTCTCGGTGCGCATGATGCGGCCCGACGCCGAAGGCCGGCTGCGCCCGGCGCCCGCCGACACCGCGTTCGAGCTCACGCTCTGTTCATGAACGACGCGGCGAAGCCCCGCCTCGTGCCCTGCCCCACTTGCAAGGCGCCGGCGCCGTTCAGCCCGGCCAACCCCTGGCGGCCCTTCTGCAGCGAGCGCTGCCGCAGCGTCGACCTCGGTGCCTGGGCGAGCGAGCGCTACCGCGTCGCCGCCGAAACGCCGCCCGACGCCGACGCGGCGGCGCCGCCGCCGGCGCACTGAGGCTGCACAGGAAGGCCGCCAGGTCGGCCGCCTGCGCCGCGTCCAGCCGCAGCGGCCGCAGCAGCGCCGTCCCGTCGGCGTGCAGCCGGTCGGGGTCCAGTTCGGAATAGTGGCGCACCACGTCCTCCAGCGTCGCCAGGCTGCCGTCGTGCATGTAGGGCGCGCTGTGCACCAGCCCGCGCAGGCCGGGCACGCGGAATTCGCCGTAGTGGCGCGGCTCCATCAGCACGTGGCGCGTCGGCACTGCACGTTCGTCGTCGGGCCCGGCGTCCGAGTGCGGGCCGAGCCGGTTGTAGGGGCTGGCCACGAGCGCCTGCAGGCCACCCCAGCGCCCGGGGTCGACCGTGCCGCCGGCCTTGAAGAAGGGCCGGCCGATGTCGGCGAACTCCTCGTTGGTGAAGGCGGGCCCGGCGTGGCAGAGGGAGCAGCGCGCTTCGCCCACGAAGAGCTTCAGCCCGCGCTGCGCCGCCGCCGGGTAGCGCGCGGCGGCTTCGTCATCGCCACGCGCCAGCGCGTCGCGGAAGTCGTCGAACGCGGTGCGCGGCGAGACCAGCGTGGCCTGCCAGGCGGCGAGCGACTTCGCCACGTTGACGGCCACCGAGAGGTCCGCCTGCGGCGCGCCGAAGAGCGCACGGTAGCGCCGGCCCAGCGCCGCGTCGCGCTGCAGCAGCGCGGCCAGGCGCTGCGGCGTGGCGCCGATCTCGTCGGCCGCCAGCAGCGGCGCCAGCGACGCTGCCCACAGCGAGTCCTTCGCACCGTCCCAGCCGAACCAGCGGCGCTGGCCGGCATCGAGCAGGCTCGGCGTGTTGCGGCCGGCGCGCGCGACCGGCCGGCCGTCCTGGAAGGCGCGCCGCGGGTCGTGGCAGCCCGAGCAGGCCAGCCGGCCCGTGGCCGACAGGCGCGGGTCGGTGAACAGCCGCCGCCCCAGCGCCACCGCCTCCGGCCGGCCGTCCACGCGGTTGCCCGCGTCCGCGGTGCGTGCCGGCGGCCAGGGCCCGTGCGAGAGGATGCGCTGGCGCTCCTCGGCGCTGAAGTCGACGGCCGCAGCCGCCAGCGGCAGCAGCAGCAACCCCGCCCACCCGCGCTTCACGGCAGCTCGATGGCCTGCGCCAGGCGCTCGCGCCGGCCGCCCTGCTCCACCTCCAGCCGCAGCTCCCAGCGGCCGGCCATGTGGAACAGCAGCCCTTCGGCGCGCCAGCGCCCTTGGCCGAGCGACTTCAGGCCCGGCCGGTAGTTCATGCCGTGGCGGTGCTCGGGCATCACGGCGTCGACCCTCGCCAGCACCGCATCGGCCGGGCACAGGCGAACCTCGATCGCGAACGGCCGGCCGACCGCGATCGGCGCGCCGGCCACCGACCAGGCCGCCTGCACGTCGCCGGCACGCAGCGCAGGGCCGTCGATCGGGCAGGCCTGTGCCGCGCCGGTGGCCAGCAGCAGCGCCGCGGCGCCGGCCTTCACGGCCGCTTCAGCGGCGCGCCGAACAGCGCCTCGCCGTTCTTCCACGCGATGCGCTCGGCCACCTCGGCCGGCAGGTCGGCCAGCCACTGGCGCGTCCAGTTCGCGTGTTCGACGACGAAGTGCCAGCGCTCGGGCGTGTAAGTGTCGGTGCCGACGACGAAGCGGTCGGGGAACTCGAGGAAGGCCGCGCGCCAGGCCGGGTCGACCTTGCCGTTGGCGGCATGGTCGCTGCGGAACGCGAGGTCGCACCACAGGTTGGGGTGGCGGCGCAGCATCTCGCGCACCTTCTCCGGCGCGTCGAAGCCCGAGTGCGCCCAGAGGATGCGCGCCCCGGGGTCCTGGCGGAACTGGCGCTCGATGGCGTCGGCATCCGAATGCGAATGCAGGTACAGCTTGTACTGCTTCGCCAGCTCGACCATGCGGCGCACCACCGGCAGGTCGGCGTCGGCGCCGTAGACGTGGTATTCGCCCAGCGCGACGTAGCGGTTCGTCCGCAGGCGCGATTCGACGTGCGGCACGATCGTCGCGTCGCGCACCCAGCTGCCGACGTCGGCGCGCGTGCGGTAGGGGCGCAGCACCGGCAGCACGAGGTCGGGCGCCTCGGCGTAGAGCTTCTGCGTGCCGTCGTCGCTGCTGCTGGAGACCATCGCCGCCTTCAGCCCGGCCTGGCGCAGGATCGCGACGGCGGCCTTCGGCGGCAGCTGCTCCCAGGCGTCGTGGCTGTAGTGCAGGTGGGCGTCGAAGATGGGCAGCGGCGCGGCCGCCGCGGAGAACGCGGCGGCCAGCACGGGCACGAACAGCAGGCGGCGAAGCATCGGAGCGGTCCCCCTCGTCGGCGAGAGGGCTCCGATGCTATCGGGGCCTCAGTTCACCTGCACGGCGATCTTGCGCGGCTGCGCGTGCTCGGCCTTCGGGATGCGCACGCGCAGCACGCCGTGCGCCAGCTCGGCGCTGATGCGCGCCGCGTCCAGCTCCTTGCTGAGCGTGAAGGTGCGGCGATAGCGCGAGCGCTGCACCTCGGCGTGGCTGGCTTCCATGCCCTGCGGCACCGCCAGCACCATCTCGCCGCCCAGGCTGAGCTGGTCGCCGTCGACGTCGAGCGTCAGGCGGTCCTTCGGCACGCCGGGCATGTCGGCATACAGCGTGATGCCGGTCGCGTCCTCGATCACGTCCACCGGCGGCAGCAGCGCGGGTTCCTCGCGTGCGGGGGTCTGGGTCTTGGTCACGTTGTTCATGGCGGTCCTCCGGTTCGGTGTCACTGCACGGCGATGCGGCGCGGCTGCGCCGATTCGCGGCGCTTCACGCTCACATGCAGCACGCCGTCGCGGTAGTCGGCGCTGACGGCGCTGGGGTCGATGTCGTCGGGCAGGCTGACGACGCGGCGGAAGCGGCCGGCGAAGCGCTCGTCCAGGTGCTGGGTGGTCTTCTCGTCGCGCGGGGCCTCGGCGCCGGCGCGTTCACCGGCGATGCTGAGCACGCCGCGGTCGAGGTTGACCTCGATCTTGGCCGGGTCCAGGCCGGGCGCGAAGGCGTAGACCTCCACCGACGCGGGCGTGCTGCCCACGTTCAGCGCCGGGTAGCCGCCGCGGCCGAGGCCGCGGATGCTGGGGCTGCCGATGTCGAAGACGCTCTGCACCTCGCGCTGGAGGCGGTCGAGCTCGGCGAAGACGTCGCGCGGAAACAGGCTTCGGTACATGGTTCCTCCGGTTCGGGGAGCGGTTGGCAGTGCCGCAGTTAGGGCCGGTCCGCTCGCCTTTCAAGACCCCCTTGAAGCACGGCGCGGCGGCGCCATGTCCGGCATCAAAGGGGATCTCGCATGGACGACTACTACCGCGTGCTCGGTGTACCGCGCGGCGCCACCCCCGAGCAGATCAAGAAGGCCTACCGCCAGCTGGCGCGCAAGCATCACCCGGACGTGAACCGCACGCCCGACGCTGCCGCGCGCATGAAGGCCGTCAACGAGGCCTACTCGGTGCTGTCCGACCCCGAGCAGCGCGCCGAGTACGACGCCGGCGGCCGCCGGCAGGCACCGCCACGCGGCCAGGACGCCGGGCCCTTCCACTGGGGCGGCGACCCCGCCGACGATTCCGACTTCGCCCGCTTCTTCAGCGACCTGATGGGCCGCGCGCAGTCGGCGTCGGCGCCGGAAGCGGACGCGACGATCGAGCTCGACCTGGAAGAGGCGTGGCGGGGCGGCCACCGCCGCATCGCGATCGACCTGCCGGAGCCCGACCTGCGGGGCCGTGTCGCCTTCCGCCGCCGCACGGTGGACCTGAAGATCCCGGCCGGCGTGAAGCCCGGCCAGCACATCCGCCTGGCCGGGCTGGGCGGCACCGACGAAGGCGACCTGTACCTGGAGGTGCGCATCCGTCCGCACCCGCGCTACGCGCTGCGCGGCGCCGACCTGCTGGCCGAGCTGCCGGTGGCGCCCTGGGAAGCGGCGCTCGGGGCCGTCGTGCCCTTCACGCTGCCCGACGGCCGCGTGCTGAAGGTGCGGGTGCCGGCCCATGCCGAGCCGGGGTCGACGCTGCGCGTGCGCGGCAAGGGCCTGCCGGCGCGGCCGGCGGGCGACCTGGAGCTGACGGTGCGCGTGGTGCTGCCGAGCGCGCAGGACCCGCGCGCACGGCGGCTGTACGAGCAGATGCGCGACACGCTGGGCGATTTCGACGCGCGCGCGCAGGACACGGCCGACCGCGGCTGAGCGCGCTGCCGCACAATCGGCGCAACCATCGGGAGTCCCTCCAATGCCGATCTACGAATACGCCTGCCACGGCTGCGGCCGCGAGTTCGAAGCGCTGGTGCGCAGCGACACCGTGCCCGAGTGCCCGGCCTGCCACTCGCAGCAGCTGGACAAGAAACTCTCCGTCTTCGCCACCGCCGCCGCCGGCCCCGACCCGTTGCCCGCGATGGCCGGCCCCTGCGGCAGCTGCGGCCACCCCGACGGCCCGGGGTCCTGCGCCCTGCACTGAGCGCCGACCGCGCGCCGCGCGTGGACGCCGAAGCCGCGGCCTCGCTGCGCCGCCTGCTCGCCGAGCGACCGGTGGCCGCGCTCGCCACGCTGCACGGCGGCGAGCCGGCGGTGTCGATGGTGCCCTTCGTGCTGCCGGCCGGCGGCACCACGCTCGTGATCCACGTGAGCGCGCTGGCCACCCACACGCGCGACATGGAGCGCCACCCGCGGGTGGCGCTGCTGGTGATGGACGAGCCCGGCGCCGGCGGCCTGCCGCCGCAGGCGCTGCCGCGCGTGGCGCTGCAGTGCGACGCCGCGCCGCTGGCCGCAGGCAGCGAAGGGCACGCAGCCGCGCGCGCGGCCTACCTGGCGCGCTTCCCGGAATCGGAAGTCACCTTCGGCCTCGGCGACTTCGCGCTCTTCGGCCTGCAGCCGGTCGCCGCCCGGCTGGTGGCCGGATTCGGGCGCGCCTACTCGCTGGTCGGCGCGCCGCTGCAGGACTGGCTGCGCGCCACGCCGCCCGACTGAACGCATTTCATTCGTCGATGGCCAGCGCCACCCGCGACCGATGAGCACCAGGCGCCTTCAGCGACCGCCGCAGACCGGCTCCGCCGGGCTGCCAGCGGTGCCCCCTGGAGGGGGCGCGCGAAGCGCGTAGGGGGTGGTCCCATTCACCCGGCGATCGCCGCCTGCGCCGCCGCCAGCCGCGCGATCGGCACCCTGAAGGGCGAGCAGCTCACGTAGTCCAGCCCGGCGCGGTGGAAGAAGGCCACCGACGCGGGGTCGCCGCCATGTTCGCCGCACACGCCCAGTTCGATGCCGGGCCGCACCGCACGCCCCTTCTGCGCCGCCATCACGACGAGCTGGCCGACGCCCTTCTCGTCGATGCTGCGGAACGGGTCGTGCTCGTACAGGCCCTTCTTCAGGTAGTCGGGCAGGAAGCGGCCGGCGTCGTCGCGCGAGAAGCCCAGCGTCATCTGCGTCAGGTCGTTGGTGCCGAAGGAGAAGAACTCGGCCGCGCGGCCGATGCTGTCGGCCACCAGCGCGCCGCGCGGCGTCTCGATCATCG
This sequence comes from uncultured Rubrivivax sp., assembly GCA_964454485.1. Lineage (GTDB taxonomy): Bacteria > Pseudomonadota > Gammaproteobacteria > Burkholderiales > Burkholderiaceae_C > Rubrivivax. The sequence goes on along the minus strand of CAYVXO010000175.1, from coordinate 3,519 downwards.
TGCCCACCATGAGCTCGATGCGTTCGCCGCGCTCGGCGAACACCTGCTCGGCGGTGGCGCGGATCACCGCCGCCTGGGCGTTGAACTCGCGCACCGTGCCCACCAGCGGCACCATGATCTCGGCCTTCACCTGCGCGCCCTTGGCGCGCGCGTCCAGCGCCGCCTCGCAGATGGCGCGCGCCTGCATCTCGGTGATCTCCGGGTAGCTGATGCCCAGCCGGCAGCCGCGGTGGCCCATCATCGGGTTGAACTCGGCGAGTTCCTCCACCCGCAGCCGGATGCGCGCCAGCGGCAGCTTCATCTGCGCGGCCATCGTGCGCTGGCCGGCCTCGTCGTGCGGCACGAACTCGTGCAGCGGCGGGTCGAGCAGGCGGATCGTCACCGGCAGGCCGCTCATCGCCGTGAACAGGCCTTCGAAGTCGGCGCGCTGGATCGGCAGCAGCTTGGCCAGCGCGCGCCGGCGGCCGGGCTCGTCCTCGGCCAGGATCATCTCGCGCATGGCGAGGATGCGGTCGCCCTCGAAGAACATGTGCTCGGTGCGCGCCAGCCCGATGCCGGTGGCGCCGAAGCGGCGCGCGACGCGCGCGTCCGCGGGCGTGTCGGCGTTGGCGCGCACCTCCAGCCGCCGGTACTTGTCGGCCAGTGCCATCAGGCGGCCGAAGTCGCCGCTCAGCTCGGCCTCGCGGGTGGGGATGCGCCCTTCGTAGACCTCGCCGGTGGAGCCGTTGAGCGAGATCCACTCGCCTTCGGCGAAGCTGCGGCCGTCGATCGTCATGGAGCGCGCCTTGTAGTCCACGTGCACCGCGCCGGCGCCCGAGACGCAGCACTTGCCCATGCCGCGCGCCACCACCGCCGCGTGCGAGGTCATGCCGCCGCGCGCGGTGAGGATGCCCTTGGCCACGCTCATGCCGCGCAGGTCCTCGGGCGAGGTCTCCTGGCGCACCAGGATCACCGACTCGCCGCGATGCGACCACTCCTCGGCCTCGTCGGCGAAGAAGACGATGCGCCCGCTGGCCGCGCCCGGGCTCGCCGGCAGGCCACGCGCCAGCACCGGCGCCGCGACCTGCGCCGCGTTGTCGAACACCGGGTGCAGCAGGTCGTTCAGGCGGTCCGGGCTGACACGCTGGAGCGCGGTCTTCTCGTCGATCAGGCCCTGCGCCAGCATCTCCATCGCGATGCGCACCATCGCCGCGCCGGTGCGCTTGCCGTTGCGCGTCTGCAGCATCCACAGCCGGCCTTCCTGGATCGTGAACTCCAGGTCCTGCATGTCGCGGAAGTGGTTCTCCAGCAGCGTCTCGGCCTCGCGCAGCTGGCCGTACAGCGCGGGCATCAACTCCTCCAGCGAGGGGTAGCGCGCGCGCCGCTCCTCCTCGCTCACGCGCGCCAGCTCGGCCCAGCGGCGCGAGCCCACCAGCGTCACCTGCTGCGGCGTGCGGATGCCGGCGACCACGTCCTCGCCCTGCGCGTTGACGAGGAACTCGCCGTTGAAGAGGTCCTCGCCGGTGCCGGCGTCGCGCGTGAAGGCGACGCCGGTGGCGCTGCCGTCGCCCAGGTTGCCGAACACCATGGCCTGCACGTTGACCGCGGTGCCCCAGGAGGCGGGGATGTCGTTGAGCTCGCGGTAGACGCGCGCGCGCTCGTTGTTCCAGCTCTCGAAGACCGCGATCACCGCGCCCCACAGCTGCTGCCAGGGGTCGGTCGGGAAGTCGCGCCCCAGGCGGGCGCGGATGAGCGCCTTGAAGCGCGCCACCAGCTCCTGCAGGTCGGCGGCGCCGAGCTCGGTGTCCAGCGTGACGCCGCGCTGTTCCTTCAGGCCGTCGATGATGACCTCGAAGGGGTCGTGGTCCTCCTTCTTCGCCGGCTTCAGGCCCATCACCACGTCGCCGTACATCTGGATGAAGCGGCGGTACGAGTCCCAGGCGAAGCGCTCGTTGCCGGCCTTGCGCGCCAGCCCCAGCACGGCTTCGTCGTTGAGGCCCAGGTTGAGGATGGTGTCCATCATGCCCGGCATGGAGGCGCGCGCGCCCGAGCGCACCGACAGCAGCAGCGGGTCGGCGGCGTCGCCGAAGCGCCGGCCCATCGCCTCCTCGACGAAGGCGATGCCGGCACGCACCTCGGCGTCGACGAGCGCCAGCGCCGCTTCGCGGCCGCGCTCGGTGTAGGCGGTGCAGGCCTCGGTGCTGATCGTGAAGCCCGGCGGCACCGGAATGCCCAGCCGGCACATCTCGGCCAGGTTGGCGCCCTTGCCGCCGAGCAGATTCTTCATCGACGCGGCGCCTTCGGTGCCGGTGCCGCCGAAGCGGTAGACGTATTGGGTGGAAGTAGCCATGCGTTCCCCTGCGACTGCGGATGTTGTGGACCACCGGCAAGCTTGCGCCGCGGCCGCCGGCGCGCCTTGACGGCGGGCAAGGCCGGGCGGTGGCGCCTGCCACGGGCGGTGCGGCCGCCGCAGTGGGGACTCTTGAAGCCGTCGCGCCGATCCCTATAATCCGCCTGCTAGCACTCGTCTCAGGCGAGTGCTAACGACCGCAACACTCTGCGGTCATCCCATGTGAATGAGCGCCAACTTTCATGGCGATCATTGATGTGACTGGCATTTTCCCCAAGGAGATCAGATGAAGCTGCGTCCGTTGCACGATCGCGTGATCGTCAAGCGTCTGGAAAACGAGACCAAGACCGCCTCGGGCATCGTCATTCCCGACAACGCCGCCGAGAAGCCCGACCAGGGCGAGGTGCTCGCGGTCGGCCCCGGCAAGCGCAACGACAAGGGCGACTTCGTGGCCCTGAACATCAAGGTCGGCGACCGCGTGCTGTTCGGCAAGTACAGCGGCCAGACCGTCAAGGTCGATGGCGACGAGCTGCTGGTGATGCGCGAAGAGGACCTCTTCGCCGTCGTCGAGAAGTAATCCCCTCAACAGAACTCGAATCGAGAGGTAGCACACATGGCTGCTAAGGACGTTGTTTTCGGCGCCGACGCGCGTCACCGCATGGTCGAGGGCGTGAACATCCTCGCCAACGCCGTCAAGGTCACCCTGGGCCCGAAGGGCCGCAACGTGGTGCTCGAGCGCAGCTTCGGCGCCCCCACCGTCACCAAGGACGGTGTCTCGGTCGCCAAGGAGATCGAGCTCAAGGACAAGCTGCAGAACATGGGCGCGCAGATGGTCAAGGAAGTCGCTTCCAAGACCAGCGACGCCGCCGGCGACGGCACCACCACCGCCACCGTGCTGGCGCAGAGCATCGTGCGCGAAGGCATGAAGTACGTGGCCGCGGGCATGAACCCGATGGACCTCAAGCGCGGCATCGACAAGGCCGTGGCGTCGCTGGTGGAAGGCCTGAAGAAGGCCAGCAAGCCCACCACGACCAGCAAGGAGATCGCCCAGGTCGGCGCCATCTCCGCCAACAGCGACGAGTCGATCGGCAAGATCATCGCCGACGCGATGGACAAGGTCGGCAAGGAAGGCGTGATCACGGTCGAGGACGGCAAGAGCCTGAACAACGAGCTCGACGTCGTCGAAGGCA
>CAYVXO010000174.1:0-13113 GCA_964454485.1 uncultured Rubrivivax sp. | reverse complement strand
TGCTGCTGGCCATCGACTGGCAGAACGTGAACCGCTTCGCCGACGAGATCCCGCTCGTCGCCGGCAGCCTGGCCGTGGGCGACAGCGAAGGCGGCGAGATGCCGCCCGTGTTCCTGGCCGGCGGCGCGAAGGCGCACGCGCTGCCGCTCAAGAAGATGGCCAAGGCCATCCCCGGCAGCTGGATCAACATGCTGGCGCTGGGCCTGGCCGGCGCGCTGGCCGGCCTGCCGGCCGAGGCGCTGGAAGGCGCGGTGCGCCGCGACTGGAAACGCGGCGAAGAGGCGCTGGCCGCCAACCTGAAGGCGCTGCACGCCGGCGTCGCCGCCGCGCGCGAGGCGCCGGCGATCCCGACGCTGGCCCCGGCCCGCCCGGGCGGCCGGCGCTGGCTGCTCAGCGGCAACGAAGCCGCCGGCTTCGGCGCGCTCAAGGGCGGCGTGCGCTTCGTCGCCGCCTATCCCATCACGCCGGCCACCGAGATGCTGGAGTGGCTGGCTCCGGCGCTCACCCAGGTCGGCGGTTCGCTGCTCCAGGCCGAGGACGAACTCGCCTCGGTCAACATGATCATCGGTGCCAGCTTCGGCGGCGTGCCCTCGCTCACCGCGACCGCGGGGCCGGGGCTTTCGCTCATGGCCGAAGGCATCGGCCTGGCGGTGGCGGCCGAGGTGCCCATCGTCGTCGTCGATGTCATGCGCGGCGGGCCTTCCACCGGCATTCCGGCCAAGAGCGAGCAGAGCGACCTCTCGTTCGCGGTCGCCGGCCTGCACGGCGACGCGCCGCGGCTGGTGCTGGCGCCCAGCTCCATTGCCGACTGCGCCGCCACCACGCAATGGGCGGTGGAACTGGCCGAGGCGCTGCAGGCGCCGGCGATCGTGCTGTCGGACCAGTTCATGGGCCAGTCGCGCGCCATCGTCGAGCGGCCGGCCGACCACCCCTGCACCACCGAACGCCTCACCGCCACCGAGCACACGCCAGAGTACAAGCGCTACCGCGACACGCCGAGCGGCGTCTCGCCGATGGCGATCCCCGGCACGCCGGGCGTCACTTACACCGCCGACGGGCTGGAGCACAACGAGGGCGCCATCCCCAGCAGCCAGAGCAAGGACCACCGCCTGCAGCTGGCCAAGCGCGAACGCAAGCTGCTGCAGCACGACTACGGTCCGCGCTGGGCCGACCTGGAAGGCGAAGGGCCGCCGGCCGTCGTCACCTTCGGCTCGGCCAGCGGGCCGGTGCGCGAAGGCCTGCGGCGCGCCGCCGCGCAGGGCGTGAAGGTGCGCCTCGTGGTGCTGCGCCTGCTGGCGCCGCTGCAGCCGGCGGTGGTCGCGAAGGCGCTGGCGGGCGTCGAACGCGTGATGGTCATCGAGCAGAACCACGGCGCGCAGCTGCTGCGCTACCTGCGCGGCGCGCTCGACCTGCCGGGCCGGCCGGCCAGCTACCACCATGCCGGGCCGCTGCCGTTGCGGCCGGGCGAGGTGTGCGACGCCGTGGTCGCCTGGGCCGCCGAATCCGAACTCGAGGAAGCCGTGACATGAACGACCTCACCCTGCCCAGCGCCGCCGCGGCGTCGGTCTACAAGTCGGGCTACAAGCCGATCTGGTGCCCGGGCTGCGGCGACTACACCGTGCTGGCCGCGATGACCAAGGCGCTGGCCATGCTGGACCTGCCGCCGCACCAGGTGGCGGTGGTTTCGGGCATCGGCTGCAGCTCGCGCATCCCGGCCTACCTGTCCAGCTACGGCTTCCACGGCGTGCACGGCCGCTCGCTCGCCGCCGCCACCGGGCTGAAGGTGGCGCGCCCCGACCTCACGGTGCTGGTGGCCAGTGGCGACGGCGACGGCTACTCGATCGGCGGCAACCACTTCATGCACGCCTGCCGGCGCAACGTGGACCTGACCTACATCGTGATGGACAACCACGTGTACGGCATGACCAAGGGCCAGGCCTCGCCGACCACCGAACCCGACTGGGACAACAAGCTCAGCCCCGGCGGCACCGGCATCCGCAGCTTCCACCCGCTGGTCATCGGCCTCGCGGCGGGCGCCAACTTCGTCGCGCGCGCCTTCTCGGGCGACCAGAACGGCACCGCCGAGATCATCGCCCGCGCGGTGCGCCACCCGGGCTTCAGCTTCGTCGAGATCCTCTCGCCCTGCGTGACCTTCCGGCCCGAGCAGCGCGAGTGGAAGTCCCTGGTGCGCCCGGCCCCGGTGGAGCCCACCGACGACCCGGTGCGCGCCGCCCACCGCGTGATGAGCGACGACGGCTTCAACGTCGGCGTGCTCTACGCCGGCCACCGCAAGCCCTACGTGCCCGCGGCCCCGACGGCGAGGAAGTCGGTGGCCGACCTGGAAGTGGAGTTCGAAGCATGAACACGCCACGCACCCTGCCCGAATTCATGGCCGTCGCGCTGCAGATGGAGAACGAGGCGGTGGCCCGCTACACCGAGTTCGCCGACACGCTGGAGACGCACAACAACCCCGACGTGGCGGCGATGTTCCGCACCATGGCCGGCTACGAGGCCAAGCACGCCGCGCGCATCATGGAGCAGATGGGCTGGACCGAGGCGCCGCGCCTGTCGCGCCAGCAGCTCGTGTGGCCCGGCTTCGACGCGCCGGAGGCGCCGCCCATCGACGAGGTGCACTACCTGATGCAGCCCTGGCACGCGCTGCAGCTGGCGCTGGCGGCCGAGCAGCGCGCCGAGGCCTTCTTCGACGAGCTGGCGCGCCGCGCCGGGACCGACGACGTGCGCCGCGCCGCGCTCGAGATGAAAGCCGAGGAGGCCGAGCACGTCGAGCTGGTGAAGGCCTGGATGGCCAGGGTGCCGCACCCCGAAGGCGACTGGTCCGAGGACCCCGACCCGCCGCGCCATGTCGACTGAGGAGGGGCCCGCCATGAACGTCCTGCTGCCCGAAGGCTGGGCACCGCCGATCGGCTACGCCAACGGCATCGAGGTCGAGGCTGGCCGCATCGTCTTCCTGGCCGGCCAGGTAGGCTGGAACGCCGACCAGGTGTTCGAGAGCGAAGAGCTCGTGCCGCAGTTCGAGCAGGCGCTGAAGAACGTGCTCGCGGTGCTGGCGCGCGCCGGCGGCGGGCCGCAGCATGTGTGCCGCATCACCGCGTTCTGCTGCGACAAGCCGGCCTACCTGAAGGCGCGGCGCGAACTGGGCGCGGTGTGGCGGCGCCTGATGGGCCAGCATTACCCGGCGATGAGCATGATCTTCGTTGCCGACCTGCTGGACAGCCCGGGCAAGATCGAACTGGAGGCCACCGCGGTGCTGCCGCGCCGGGGCGGGTGATTCCCCAACCCGAATCGGGGGACCGCAGGCACGACAGGCGCCGCCGGAGGCTGTCTATCATCGCGCCATGACCAGGTGGAACCGGGGCAGGCGCTGGACGGCATCGCTGATGGCGGGCCTCTGGCTGGCCGCTGCACTGCTGCCGGCCCTGGCGCGCGTGTGGCAGGACCCTGCCGCCGCCGCGCTGGAGATCGTCTGCACCACCGCGCCCTTCGACACGGCGGCCCTGTCGACCGACGCGTCTTCCAAAGGCACGCCGCTTCCGGCCCATACGGCCGGGCATTGCCCGCTGTGCTCGCTGCATGGCGCCTTGCCGCTGCTGCCGGCACCGGCTGCGTTCGACTTCGCGCCCGCGCTGCGCTTCGAAGCGCCCGCGCTGGCGACACCGGCGCCCGCCTCGCGGGTGGCGTGGACCCGGCCGCTTTCGCGCGCCCCTCCCCTGCAGTCCTGAAGGTCCTCGCCGGCCCACTGCTCCGTGCTCCGGGGCGGCGGCGACTCGGCTTCACCGCATCGCCCGCGCGCGGCGGCCTGCAAGGGCCGTGGTCCGGGCTCCCTTTCGACCAGGACTGCATTCCATGCCAACCCATCACCCAGCCGGGCGCCGCCGGCGCGCCGCCGGCGCGCCGCTGGCCTGCGCCGCCGCGCTCGCCTGCCTCCCCCTCACCCTTCGCGCCGCCCCCAGCGAAGACGTCATCGTCACCGCTTCGCGCGCCGAGACGCGGCTGCAGGACATGCCGCTGCACACCACCGTGGTCACGCGCGAAGAGATCCAGCGTTCGCCCGCCGGCACCCTGGACCAGCTGCTGCGCAACGTTCCGGGCCTGCTGATCTCCGGCGCGCCCGCCTACACCACCGACCCCACGGGCCAGAACATCAAGTTCCGGGGCATGGACAAGAAGGTGCTCGTGCTGGTCGACGGCGTGCCGGTGCTCGACCCCTTCTACACCACCGTGCAGTGGTTCAAGCTGCCGCTCAGCGCGGTCGAACGCGTGGAGGTGGTGCGCGGCGGCGGCTCCAGCCTGTGGGGCAACCTGGCGGTGGGCGGCGTCATCAACGTCGTCACCCGGCGCCCGAAGGCCGACGCCGGCGAAGCGCAATGGAGCGTGGGCAGCCTGGGCACCTGGACCGCGGCGCTGGCGCGCGACTTCGCCGTCTCCGAAGCCTTCAGCCTCTCGGTGGCCGCCGACGGCTTCACCGCCGACGGCTACAACAACACTCCGCCCGAGCTGCGCGCGGCCTACTGGCCGGGACGCGACACTTCGTCGGCCACGAGCGGCAACGTGCGCATGACGCTGCGCTGGCAGCCCAGCGCCGACTTCGGCGGCTTCCTGCGCCTGGGGCAGCACCGGCAGAACGAGGACATCGGCGGCTACGCCTACGGCAGCAACCTGCAGCGCGCCACCGACGCACAGCTCGGCGCCACGCGCCGCCTGGGCGCGGACGGCCGGCTCGACTTCTCGGCCTTCGCGCAGCACGTGCGCTTCGACAAGTACAACGGCGCCGCCTGCTACGCCGCCGCCACCTACGCCTGCGGCGCGTCGGTCTCGGGCGCCGGCGCCAGCGCCACCCAGCAGGTCGCGCCGGTGCTGCAGTACGCCAGCTCGTACGACCTCAACACCTACCGCGAGCGCGGCGGCTCGCTGGTGTGGTCGCAGCGCCTGGAATCCCCGCTGCTGCGCGAGCTGCAGCTGGGGGCCGACTACCGCGCGATCTCCGGCGAGGACGCGCAGCAGACCTACCGTGCGCCCACCGCGGCCTTGCCCGCGGTGCTGCGCGTGCAGCGCACTAACGAAGGGGCCGGACGGCAGACCTTCGAAGGCCTGTTCACGCAGCTCAAGCTGCGCCCGCTGGAAGGGCTGGAGCTCACCGCCTCGGCGCGCGTGGACCGCTTCCGCAATGCCGACGGCCGCGCGCTGCAGACCAATTACAGCAACGTGGCCGCGCCGGTGGCCGGCGCCACCACCGGCGGCCCGGTGCCGGGCCTCACGAAGACCGCGTTCGACCCCAGCCTGCAGCTTCGCTACGAGCTGGCCGAGTCGCTGGACCTGCGCGCGGCCGCCTACAAGGCCTTCCGCGCGCCGGGCCTGAACAACCTGTACCGCAGCTTCGGCAGCAGTTCCATCACCATCGCCAACCCGCTGCTCGGTCCCGAGACGCTGGTGGGCAAGGAACTGGGGCTGGACTGGCGCAGCGCCAGCGCGGGCGCCGGCGTGACGCTGTTCGACGCCCGCGTGCGCGACGTCGTCGCCACCTACGCCATCACCGCCGCGACGCCGATTCCCGACGCGGTGAAGAACATCTGCGGCGACACCTACACGGGCACGCCCAACGCGGCCTGCCCCGGGACCGTGAGCTTCTACACCAACGGGCAGGACCAGCGTTCGCGCGGGGTCGAGGTCGACGCCCACTGGACGCCCGGCGCCGGCCTCACGCTGGCCGGCTATGCCACGCTCACCCACGCCACCTACACGCGCAGCGCCACCGGCGACCCCACGGGCGTGCAGCTGTCGTTGGTCCCCAAGGGCGTGGCCGGCGTGAGCCTGGCCTGGCAGGCGAGCGAGCGCTGGACGACGTCTTTCGACCTGCGCTACAACAGCCCGATGACGCTGAGCAGCCTGACCCTTTCTCCGGGCCTTCGGCAGGGCGGCTACACGGTGGCCAGCGCCGCCACGCGCTGGCGCGTGGACGAACACCTGGAAGTCGCGCTCGGGGTCGGCAACCTCGGCGGCAAGCGCTATACCGACGGCAGCGCGAGCAACCCGCAGGGCGTGAGCCTGGCGGCGCCGCGCACCGCGCGCGTGTCCTTCGACGTCGGGTTCTGAGGCGGGGCGCCGCGATGCCATCCCTTCTGCTGCAGGGCACACGCCTCGTGCTGCTGGCCGGCGCGCTGTGCGCCGGTGCCTTCGCACAGACGGCCGCGCCGCGCCATGCCTCGCACGGCGGCGGCAACGCCGCCTGCACCACGCCGGCGCTGGCCTGTGCCGCCGCGGTGGGCGCCACCTTCGACCACCGCGGCCGCCTCTGGCTGGCCTGGACCGCCGGTGGCGCGCTCTCGGTGGCGCGCTCCGACGACGGCGGCGCCCGCTTCGGTGAACCGGTGGTGCTGGGCCGCTACGGCGCGCTGCTCGACGGCGGCGCCGACGCGCGGCCGCAGATCGTGGTCGACGCGCGCGGCCGCGTCGTCGTCGCCTGGGGCGTGTTCAAGGACAAGGCCTGGAACGCGCAGGTGCTGGTCAGCGTGTCCACCGACGACGGCGCCACCTTCTCGCGCCCGCGCCCGATCTCCGATCACCCGGCCAGCCAGCGCTTCCCGGCGCTGGCGCTCGATCCCCAAGGCGAGCTCGTCGCGGCCTGGCTGGACAAGCGCACGGTGGCCGCCGCGCGCCAGGGTGGCACGCCGCGGCCCGGCGCCGCGCTGGCGGTCGCGCGCTCGCGCGACGGCGGCGCCAGCTTCGCCGGCGAACGCATCGCGCTCGACGGCACCTGCGAATGCTGCCGCCTCGGCCTCGCCTTCGATGCCCGGGGGCATACGCTGGTGCTGCTGCGCGCGCTGTACGAAGGCGGCGAGCGCGACCATGCGCTGGTGGCGCTGGGCGAAGAGGGTGCGCCGCCCCGGTCCACCCGCGTGGCCGAGGACCATTGGGCGATCGAAGGATGCCCGCACCACGGGCCCAGCCTCGCGGTCTCGGCCGCCGGCACGGTGCATGCCGCGTGGTTCACGCAGGGCTCGGCGGGCCAGGGCACCTTCGTCGCCCGTTCCACCGACGGCGGCGCCCGCTTCGGCCCGCCGCAGCCCGTGGGCAACCCCGCGGCGCAGCCCGGCCGGCCCTGGCTGCTGGCCGACGGCGGCACGCTGTGGCTGGCGTGGAAGGAGTTCGACGGCAGGCACATCTCGGTGCGCCAGCAGGTCTCGCACGACGACGGCCTCAGCTGGTCGGCCCCGCGCCTGGTGGCCGAGACCGCGGACGCCGCCGACCACCCCGTGCTGCTGCGCGGTCCGAAGGGGGTGGTCCTGTCGTGGATGACGCGCGCCGAAGGCTATCGGCTGCTGCCGCTGGAGGACCGATGACCCGCGTCACCCGAAGACAAGTGCTCCTCGCCACCGCGGTCCTGGCAGGCCCCGCGCTGGCGGCAGCCGCGATGCCGGAACGCCCGCTCACGCGCCAGACGCTGGCCCAGGTGCGGGCCGCGCACGAGGGGCGGCCGCTCATCGTGCACCTGTGGGGCATGACCTGCGGCCCCTGCCTGACCGAACTGCCGCGCTGGGGCCAGTTCCGCCGCCGCCACCCCGAAGCGGCGCTGGTGCTGGTGCAGGCCGACCAGGCACCGCCGCGCGCGCGCCAGCAGACCCTGGCCGGCGCCGGCCTGGCGCAGGTCGAAAGCTGGTACGCCACCGCCGAGCCCGACGAGTTCCTGCGCGCCAGCATCGACCCGGCCTGGCAGGGCGAGATGCCGATGACGCTGCTCATCGCGCCCGGCGGCCGCACGAAGCTGATCCGCGGCGCGGCCGACCTGGCGCTGGTGGAACGCTGGCTGGCGGCCGGCGGCGCGGGAGACTGAGGCCGCGCTGCGGAGGGCCGAGTTGGCGGACGGCCCTCAGGAGCGGTGTGTCGCACCGACACGCGCGCTGTGGATCGCCCAGTCCTGGATGTCCTGCTGGTGCTGCAGCGCCAGCGCCTGGTCGACGCTGATCGGGCCGCGCTTCGCGAAGCGCGCGATCTGGGCGTCGATGCGGGCCTGGTCGCGTTCCATCGCCTCGGCGCGGGCCGGGTCGATGCGGCCGGCGCGCAGGCCTTGCGCGATGAGGTGCTGCTGCTCGGCGCTGCGCGCGAGCGCCACTTCCAGGTGCAGGCGGTCCTCGCGCGCGGCGCCGGCCGCGGCCCGGGCCGAGGTCGAGACACCGGCCAGGGCGGCGAGTGCGATGGCGGCGAAGGTGGCGACGGAGGCTGACTTCATGACGGAACTCCTTTCGAATGTCGGTCGGTTCGAGCGGCCGGTGTCGCGGCCGTGATGAAGAGGCTAGGCCGGCCGCTTGAGGCGGCGATGAGCCGACGATGAATCGAGGATGAAGAGCGGGCCGCAGGCTTCAGCGCCGCGAGCGGCGCGCCGCGCGGCCCGACTGCAACGCCCGCACCATCAGCATCGCCACCGCGGCGCCGAAGCCGGTCAGGCCGATCGGGTTGTCGGCCACGAGCGCGGCCAGCTGCTGCAGCGCCTCGGGGCTCACCTGCTCGACGAAGCGCGCGAGCTCGGCCACCTGCGCGCTGCTCAGGCGCGCCACCTCGTCGAGCGGGATCGCGCCTTCCGCGCGCCGGGTGAGGAAGCTGCCGAAAGCACCCGCCGCCACCGCCATCAGCCCGAGCGGGCCCAGGGGACGCAGCAATGGCGCCAGCAGGCGGGCGCGCAGCGGCAGGTCGGCGGCGGCGAACAGGCGCGCCACCAGGCGGTGCATGGGTGTCGCCCTGCGCGGCGGCGCCGGCAGCGCGGGCGGCGGCGCGTGCAGGGCCAGCTCCTCGAATTCGTCTTCCATCGGTCGGTTCCTTGGCATGAAGGCTTCGCGGCGCGCCTCAGCCGATGCGCAGCGACGAAGGGCCCGTGTAGCGGTGTTCCGGCACCTCCAGGTTGAGCGGCGCGGGCACGTTCTTCACCACCCGGCCCGCAAGGTCGAACACCGAGCCGTGGCAGGGGCAGAGAAAGCCGCCGGGCGCGTTCAACCGCGCCGCCAGCGCGGCGTCGTCCAGCCGCAGCGTCGGCGAGCAGCCCAGGTGCGTGCAGACCCCGACGGCGACGAAGAGTTCGGGCCGCAGCGACCGCGTCGCGTTCGCGCACGCCGCCGGCTGCTGCGAGCGGCGCGACAGCGGGTCGGCGAGTTCGCGGTCGTCGCGCTCGAGCGCCTGCACCATGGCCGGCGTGCGCCGCAGCAGCCAGATCGGCCGGCCGCGCCAGGCGACGGTGCGCAACTGGCCCGGTGCCAGGTCGCCGACCTCGACCTCCACCGGGCCGCCCAGCGCCTTCGCGCGTTCCGAAGGTTCCAGGCTGGCGATGAAAGGCCAGGCCGTCGCAGCCATCCCGGCGCCGCCGGTCGCACCCGTGGCCGTCAGCAGGAGCTGGCGGCGTTTCAGGTCGGTGTCGGTCGCAGGCACGGGAAACCACTTCGGTCGGCGCGACCCGGCCCAGCGCGCGGCGCAGGGGCAGCGGGACGTCGACGGTTGGTTCGGCACCGGGGCCGAGGGTTTCACCCAGGCGGCCTCGGGACAGGATCCCGACAAGCGCCCTCAGACGCCGAGCAGCCTTCCCAGCGTCTCGTGGTCGGCGGCCAGCGCGGCCGATTCGCCTTCCAGCACCACCTGCCCTTTCTCGAGCACCACCGCTCGGTCGGTGTGGGTGAGCACCGCGCGGTAGTTGCGGTCGACCACGAGGGTGCTGATGCCGGTGGCGCGCACCGCCGCGATGACGCGCCAGATCTCGGCCACGATCTTCGGCGCCAGGCCTTCGGTGGCCTCGTCCAGGATCAGCAGGCGCGGGTTGGTCAGCAGCGCGCGGCCGATGGCCAGCATCTGCTGTTCGCCGCCCGAAAGCTGCTGGCCGCCGCTGGCCAGCCGCTCGGCCAGGCGCGGGAAGGTGGCGAGCACGCGTTCGACCGTCCAGTCGCGGCGACCGTCGGGGCCGGCGCGTTCGGCCATCACCAGGTTCTCGCGCACCGAGAGGTTGGGGAAGATGCCACGACCTTCGGGCACGTAGCCGATGCCCAGCCGCGCCATGCGTTCGGGCGGCCAGCCGGTCACCACCTGCTGCACGCCGCTGGCGTCGCGGTCCCAGGTCACGCTGCCTTCTGCGGCCCGCACGTAGCCCATGAGGGTGCGGATGAGCGTGGTCTTGCCCATGCCGTTGCGCCCCAGCAGGCCGAGCGCGCAGCCCGCCGCCAGCTGCAGGCCCACGCCACGCAGCACGTGGCTGTCGCCGTAGTAAGCGTGCAGGCCGGCGACCTTCAGCATCAACCGGGCACCGGGCTGGGCGCGGGCGCGGTGCCTTCGGCGTCGGTCTGCCGCTGCACCAGGCGCAGCATGGTCGCCAGCGTGATGGAGCGGAAGGTGGCCTTCGCGGTCTCGTCGATCTCGGAAAGCACCTGCTCCAGCGCGCGCACCACCGGCGTGTCTTCGGCCGCGGTCTCGGCCACGGTGGGCGAGAAGTCCTCGAAGAGCTGGATCACGTCCATCAGCGTGAGCCGGCGCGCGCTGGCCGCGAAGCGGTAGCCGCCGCCCACGCCGCGCACCGATTCGACGATGCCCGCGCGCGTGAGCTCGGCCAGCACCTTGGCCAGGTGGTGCGGCGAGACGCCGTACTTCTGCGCGATTTCCGAAGCCGGGATGTGGCGCTCGGGGTCGGCCGCGAACTCGATCGCGCTGTACAGCGCCAGCGTCGTGTTCACCTGCAGCTTCATCGGAGGTCCATTTCGAGCGGGATCAGCGGCCCGGCCATCATGCCCTGGGCGCGGAAGAACGAGAGGATGAGCGTGTTGTCGCGCGAGAGCAGCGTGCGCAGCTTGTCGACGCCGGCACGCCGGAAGCGGTCGCTGATGGCGGCCAGCAGCTTCGTGCCCACGCCGGCCTGGCGCGCGCCGGGGTCGATGTCGATCGCGAACACCCAGCCGCAGGGCGGCGAGCCGAATTCCCAGTCGCGCACCTCGCCGATGATGAATCCCACCACGCGCGCGCCCGCCAGCGCCACCAGGAAGTGGCGCTGCTCGCGCGGGCCGGCAGCGCCGTAGCGGCGGAACACGCGCTCCCAGTAGCGCCGCTTCTCCAGCCCGGTGACGGTGGCGTCGATGGCGACCACCTGGTCGAGGTCGGTCCGCTTCACGGGTCTGATGAGCACTTCGCCGGGTGTGGCGGCCGGCGCGGCACGCCGGCGCGCCGGGGCGGGGGAACGGGAGTGGCGGGCGGACATCGTCGGTTCTTGCACTGGATCAAGTCCGATATCGGCATTCCGGTACCAGAATGGCTTTGACAGCCGGTCTTGTCGATTCTAGTGAGAGGCGCAGCGGTTTTCGCATCCGGAACCCGCCACCGCCCGCACCGGCGCCCACGCAGGAGACGCCCGTGAAGAGCACATTGCAGCCGGGGCTCGCGAAGACGGTCACCTACACGGTGCCGCGCGAGAGCACGATCGACTTCATGGGCGAGGAGGGCCGCGTCTACGCGACGCCCTTCCTGGTGCGCGACATCGAGATGACGGCGCGCGCGCTGCTGCTGGAACACGCCGACCCCGGCGAGGATTCGGTCGGCACGCGGGTGGCCATCGACCACATCGGCGCCACGCTGCTGGGCATGACGGTGACGCTCACGGTACGCATCGCCGCCGTCGAAGGGCGCGCGGTGCGCTTCACGGTGGAAGGCAGCGACAGCGTCGAGCCCATCGTGCGCGGCGAGCACTCGCGCTTCGTGGTCGACGTGGCCAAGACCGCGCAGCGGCTGGCGGCGAAGGCGGCCAAAGCAGGCTTGAAGTGAACGCCCCGGCGGCCACCGACGCGGTGCGCCGCGTGCCCACGTACTGCTACCAGTGCGTGGCCGGCCCCGACCTGCTCACGGTGAAGGTGCAGGACGGTGTTGCCACCGAGGTGGAACCCAACTTCTGCGCCGCCGAAGTGCACCCCGGCGGCGGCAAGGTCTGCGTGAAGGCCTTCGGGCTGGTGCAGAAGACCTACAACCCGCACCGGGTGCTCACGCCGATGAAGCGTCGCAACCCGAAGAAGGGGCGCGACGAGGACCCGGACTTCGTGCCCATCGGCTGGGATGAAGCCTTCGCGATCATCGGCGAGAAGCTCCGGAAGCTCCGCGCCGAAGGCCTGCTCGACGCCTCCGGCTACCCCAAGCTGGCGGCCAGCTTCGGCGGCGGCGGCACGCCGCAGAGCTACATGGGCACCTTCCCCGCCTTCCTGGCCGCGTGGGGGCCGGTGGACATGGGCTTCGGCTCCGGCCAGGGCGTCAAGTGCGACCACAGCGAGCACCTGTACGGCGAGTTCTGGCACCGCGCCTTCATCGTCGCCGCCGACACGCCGAGCACGAAGTACCTCATCTCCTGCGGGTCGAACATCGAAGCCTCGGGCGGCGTGGTGGGCGTCTGGCGCCACGCCGACGCGCGCATCCGCGGCATGAAGCGGGTGCAGGTGGAACCGCACCTGTCGGTCACCGGCGCCTGCTCGGCCGAATGGGTGCCGATCAAGCCCAAGACCGACCCCGCGTTCCTGTTCGCGCTCATCCACGTGATGCTGTTCGAGCTGCCGCGCGAACGGCTGGACCTGCCGCACCTGGCCGGCCACACCAATTCGCCCTACCTCGTCGGCCCGCACGGCTACTGGCTGCGCCAGCGCGAAAGCCGCAAGCCGCTGGTGTGGGACACGATCGCCGAACGCGCCTGCCCCTTCGACACGCCGGGCATCGCCGAGGCGCTGGAAGTGGAAGCCGAGGTCGACGCCATCGAGATCGGCGCCGACGGCGAGGTGCTGGCCGAAGGCCTGCTGAAGGGCGAGACCGCGTTCTGCAAGCTCGTCGAGCACGTGCGCGGCTACAGCCCCGAGTGGGCGGAGAAGATCTGCGACGTGCCGGCGGCCACCATGCGCCGCATTGCCAACGAGTACGTAGCACACGCCTGCGTCGGCCAGACCACGGTGGTCGACGGCGTCGAGATGCCGTACCGCCCGGTGGCGGTGACGCTGGGCAAGACCGTCAACAACGGCTGGGGCGGCTACGAATGCTGCTGGGCGCGCACCCTGCTGGCCACGCTGGTGGGCGCGCTCGAAGTGCCGGGCGGCACGCTGGGCACCA
>CAYVXO010000173.1:0-13118 GCA_964454485.1 uncultured Rubrivivax sp. | reverse complement strand
GCAGGAGCTGCTGCAGGCCGAGCGCCCCGTCGAGCAGGCGGTGGCCGGTGAGGCGCCAGCGCCTGCGGCGCCGTCCTTCGTCAGCAGCGGCCCGGCCCTGCCGAGCTTCGGCGGTGGCCCCGACGCCTGGGTGGCCGAGATGGCCCGTGAGGCTCGGCGCCTGCTGGCCGCGGGCGAGCCCGAGGTCTGGGACCAGCTCTGCCGCCGCTTCGAGGCCAGTCTGATCATGACGGCCCTGGACATGACCCGCGGCCGCCGCATCGAGGCGGCTCAGAAGCTGGGCATCGGCCGCAACACCATCACGCGCAAGATCCAGGAACTCAAGCTCGACGAGTGATCGCGCTCAGTCGAGTTCCACGACCACCGGCGCGTGGTCGCTCGGGCGCTCGTTCTTGCGCGGCGCCTTGTCGATGCTGCAGCCCTTCACGCGCGCCTTCAGCAGCTCGCTCACCAGGATGTGGTCGATGCGCAGGCCCTGGTTCTTGCGGAAGGCCAGGTTGCGGTAGTCCCACCAGCTCCAGCTCTTGGGCGGCTGCTCGAAGAGGCGGAACGCGTCGGCCAGGCCCAGCGCCACCAGTTGCCGGAAATGTTCGCGTTCCTCCGGCGTGCAGTGGATCTGGCCGGCCCAGGCCACGGGGTCGTAGACGTCGCGGTCCTCGGGGGCGATGTTGAAGTCGCCCATCAGCACCAGCTGCGGATGTGCGGCCAGCTCGGCCTTCACCCAGTCGCGCAGCGCTTCGAGCCAGCGCATCTTGTAGGCGAACTTCTCGCTGCCCGGTTCCTGACCGTTGGGGAAATAGGCGCCGATGGTGCGGATGCCGCCCACGCTGCCGGCGATCACGCGCGCCTGCTCGTCGGCGAATCCGGGGATGTTCTTCACCACGTCGGTGGCCTCGGCGCGGCTGAGCAGCGCGACGCCGTTGTAGGTCTTCTGGCCGAAGCGCTGCACGCGCCAGCCTTCGGCCTCGATCTCGGCGGCGGGGAACTTCTCGTCGACGAGCTTGGTTTCCTGCAGCACGACGACGTCGGGCTCGTGCGCGCCCAGCCAGGCCAGCAGCTGCGGCAGCCGCACGGCGAGCGAATTGACGTTCCAGGTGGCGAGCTTCAAGGCGGTCCCCGTTGGATGGACAGGCGAGGCGCCGCCATCCTACAAGGGACCGGCTAGATCGACTTGCGGCGCGGCCGCCCCACGCTCAGCAGCTTCACCTGGTGGCCGACGTGGATGTGGCTCAGCACGCCCTCGCGGTTCACGAAGTCGAAGGTGGCCAGCCCGTTCTCAGGCATGCGGCTGCACTCGCCGACGAAGGGCTCCATCGGGCCGCGCTTCACCTTGACGAAGATCTTGTCGCCCTCGGCCGAGATGACCGAGATGTCGTCGTCGTCCGGCGTCTCCATGATCAGCTTCATCAGCAGGCTCTGCGGCTCGAGGTAGGCGATCGAGGGGTTCGAGGCCAGCACCTGCTTGGGTGCGCGCTTGAAGTTGATCAGCGCCGTGCGGTTCATGCCGTCGGCCAGCACGAGGTACTTCGAGTCGCCCATCGTGTTGGTCGTGTTGCCGGTGAAGAACTCGCACTCGACGTTTTCCCAGGTTCTGGCCATGGCAGGTGCTCCCTCTGCAGTGTGGTGGGTGACCGGGTTTTCGGCTGCCCGGCCACGCCACCCCCGGCACTATTTCGCGCCGGGCTGCGGAGGCAGGTCGCGCGGCCTCAGCCGCCGATGCGCGTGACCAGCCGTGCGGCGTCGACCGTGACGCTGCCGCGCACGCCGCCGCTGAAGACCAGCGGCTGCGTCGCCAGCGGGCCGAGCGCGTCCGCCGGCACTGTGAGCGCCAGTGCACCGGCCGGCAGCGCGGCAGCGAGCGTGCGGCTGCCCACGCGCACCGCGATCGCGCGTGCCGCACCGCTGCCCGCGCCCGGCGCCGCGGCGGCCGTGAAGGCCAGCGTGCGCGGCAGCGGGCTGCGCTGCGCCGGCGTGCCGGCGACTTCGGTGAAGCCGGGCAGGCCGTCGGCGTCGGAGAACAGCCACAGGCCCAGCCCTTCCAGCACGGTGGCTTCGAGCCACACGCGCTCCGCCTGCAGGTCCAGCGCCGGCCAGCGCAGCGCCAGCCAGGTGAGGCCTTGCGTGTCGACCCTGGACTCGGCTTCGGCCAGCACGCGCGGAGCCGGTCCGTTCACGCCGTCGGCGCGCAGCCGCAGCCGCAGGCGCACGGGGTCCGACAGCGGCTGCCAGCGCAAGCCGAAGCCGGCCAGCGAAGCGGGCTGCGCCAGGTCCAGCGGCTGCAGGGCGGATTCGTCGGCGGCGAGCAGGGCGCCCAGGCGCGCGTCGGCCGGCCCGCTGCCGCCGTCGGCGCCGGCCGCGGCGTCGGCAACGACGCGGCCGCGCAGCGACAGGCCACGTGCGGACGAGCCCGCGGCCAGCGCGATCGGCAAGGCCTTGTCTTCGGGCTGGCTGCCGTCGAAGCTGGCCGTCCAGGCCTCCTTCAGCAGTTCGACTTCCGACTCCAAGGCCAGCGCCAGCTGCAGCAGCGTGACGCGGCAAGGCGCGTCGGACTCCACGTCCAGCCGCAGCCCGGTGGGCCGCTGCTCCGGCTTGCCGTTCAGCAGGCCGAGCAGGCGCTGGAAGGCATCGGCCCACTCTTCGGCGATCGGCTTCGCAGGCAGGTCGACCGTGCCCTGCTCGCCCGAGAGCAGGCTCTGCCAGAGCAGCGTCGGCGCCGGCCCGGGCCCTTCGGCGAACAGCTTCAGCCGCGGGCTCGTCGGCGCGCCGGCCAGCACCAGTGCCGGCACGTCGTTGGAGAAGAATCGCGTTGCCACGCGGTCGCCAGCCTCGATCGGTTCGGTGCCCGCCGGTGATGTCACCGCGGCCCGCGGCGCGCCGCTCTTCGCCGGCCCGAAGGCCTTGCGCGCCTCGAAGCGGTCGCCCAGGCGCACCACCAGCGGCGAGCCCACCCAGGGCGGCGAGAGGTCGCCGTCGGTGTGCCCGCTCTGCGTGGGCTGGGCCGCGACCGCGTCGCCGTCGGCGCGCAGCAGGTCGATCCGGCGCGCGCCACCGGCCGGCGAACGCACGCGCGCCACGGTGGCCGGCCAGGTGAAGCTGATGCGCTGGGTGGACTCGTCGAGCCGCTTGACCTCGGTGAACCAGCGGTGGTCGTCCAGACCGGCTTCGAAGCGCAGCGGTGCGAAGCGCAGGGTCAGCAGCGCATCGGCCGCGGGCTTCAGCGACTGCGTGCCAGCCGCCAGATCCGGCAGCGGCAGCCAGCACGAAGCGCGAAACAGCACCACGCCGCCCTCCGACAGCGGCAGGTCGAGCGTGAGCATGTCGCCGGCCTGCAGCCTCTGCGCCGCGGTCAGCGCTGCCGTGCGGTAGAGGCCGAACGCCGGTGCCGTCATGCCGGCCCCCGCTTGCGCTTGGCGGCGGCCTTCTTCGTTGGCTTCTGCGCTGCCTTCTTGGCCGCGGCCGGCTTCACCGCACGGCCGCCGACGGCGAGGTTGGCACCCTGGATGCCGATCACCCCCGGCGGCAGCGTGAGCACCACGTTGTTGAACTTGGCGTAGTCGACGTTGAACTGCGCGTAATTCGTGTTGAAGGCCGCCACGCTGGTGCTGACCAGGCTGCTCTGCTGGTTGACCTGCAGCGCCACCTGGTCCACGTGCGCGGTCTGCGCGTCCACATGGGCCACGGCCTGCTGGCTGACGGTGCCGATCTTCGTGATCCTGCCGTCCAGCGCCTGGCTGGCACTGCTGACCAGCGTGAAGCTGCCCAGCGCGGTGCGGCCCACGTCCCGGGCCGCCGGCTCCAGCTGCGTGAGCACCGCGGCGCGCGCGTCTTCGCCGATCTGGCTGAGATCACCGTTGAGCACCTTGCCCACCGCGGCCTGCACCTTCTGCTGGCCCAGCCAGAGTGCGGTGCGGCCGCTCTGGCCGGCGACGAACTGCTGCGCCTTGGCCAGCAGGTCGCCCACCACCTCGCCGCCCTTCGCGCCGGCCACCGTGCTGCCGAACTGGCTGTCGAGGTCGGCACCTTTGGCGAGCACGTCGCCGAAGAACTCGATCCACGCGCCGACCCAGTTCTTCCACAGCACCGTGGTCACGGCGCGCGCCACCGCGCTGCCGCCGCCGCCCGCGGCCAGCACGTCGGCCTGCAGCAGCACGCTGTCGACCGGCCATGTCAGGCGCCAGGTGCCGCTGTTGATGGCGCCGATGGTCGACTCGCGCTGGTCGCGCACGTGGATGTCGACCGCGCGCCGCAGGTTGTAGCTGCGTTCGTTGAGGTAGAGCGCGGCCATGGTGTGGAACTGGCCTTCCAGCTTGAGCGGGTCGTTGGCGCGCGCGTCCAGCGGCGCCAGCGCGTTCTCCAGCGCGGCCTGCTGCACGTCGGACAGCGGCTCCGAAGGGTCGCGCGAGAGTTCCAGCTCGGCGCTGCCGTCGGCACCGGTCTGCACCGTGACGGCGGCGCCTTCGATGCGCTGGTAGCCGTACATCCACAGCAGCTTGCCGGCGCCGGTGTGCACCGTCACCGCAACGCCCGCGCGCGGCGTGCCGCCCAGGTCGGCCACGCGCACCGTGAGCGCCAGCCGCTGCCCCAGCCAGGCCGGCTGCGGCCGCACGTCCAGCGTCACCGCGAGCCCGGTCTCGCTGGGCACGCCCAGCGGCGAGGCGCCGAAGAAGAGGTCGACCCAGCGCGCCGGGTCCAGCCCGAGCGCGGCGACGCAGATCTCGGTGAAGCGCTCGGGCCCGATCAGCCGCACCGAACGCACCTGCTGCAGCGCCGTGTACGCGCCGCCGAGCGCGGCGCGCGCGTCCAGCAGGCGCTGGCCGAGCCTGATGCCGATGTCGGGCTCGCCCGGGAATTCGATGTCGCGGTTCAGCTGCTCCGCGCTCGTGGCGCGGTTCAGGAAGTCCAGCACCTGCTGCGCCTGCGCGGGCGTCAGGTCGCTGGGCTGCAGGTAGACGTCGGGCACTGCGCGCCTCGTTCAGCCGCCCGGGATCTTGCGCGCCAGGCTGGCGATGTTGAGGCCGATCGTGTTGAGCCGGCCGCCCAGGTCGGCCACCTCGGCCACGTTGATCTTGTTGACGCCGTCGCCGATGGTCTTCAGGCTGGCCGTGATCTCCTTGCCCGCCTGCTCGGTGGCCTTGACGCGGCCTTCCAGCTGCAGCACCGCCTGCTTGGCACCGGCGGCGTCGGCGGCGGTGGCCTGCGCGGCGCGCGCGGTCTGGCCGGTCTGCTGCGTGGCCTGGCCGCCGAGCGCGAAGCTCTTCGCGGCCTGGGCGTCGCTGCCGCCGGTGGCCAGCTGCATCTGCACCGCGCCCTGCAGCAGCGCCTTGCTCTGCGCCAGCGCGCTGTCGTTGCCCGGGTTGATCACCGAAGCGGCCTTGTCGAAGGCGACCAGGTTGCGCACGTGGCCGAGCGCGCCGTCGGTGGCGGCGCGCTTGTCGAGCTCGGCCACCGCGAAGGGCAGCACGTCGGGCCGCGCGAGGTTGGTGCCCAGCAGGGTGCTCCACTGCGGCAGCACCGGCTCGAGCGTGTTCACGTAGTCAAGCGACCAGATCGCGATCCACTCGCGGAAGTTCACCTGCACCGTGGCCACGCCGCGCGTCGGGTCGGGCGTGGTCGGGCTGGCGTCGGGCTTGGCGAAGGCCATCACCGTGGCGCGGTAGTTCTGCCATTCGCCGAAGTTGAAGAGGCCGCCCAGCTTGGCGGGCACGAAGGCGTTGCCGGTGAGCTGGCCGACATAGGAATCCGCGTAGCCGCGCACCGACTTGTTGGCGTCGTAGCTCAGGTGCATGGCCTTGAACGCGAGCTTGGTGTCCGGGTCCTGCGGCGAAGCCGAGGCGGCCAGGATCTGGCGTGCCGTCTTCGTGCCGGCGGCGGTGGCCACCTGCACCTGCATCGCGCCGCTGAAGGTGCTTTCGGTGGCGGGCGAGAAGCCCTTGGTGAACTGCGAACGCAGCTGCACGCGCGCTTCCCCGGCGGCGTTGAACTGGATCGACAGCGCGTTCTCCTCCGCGTTGTCGAGCGCGTTGAAGCCGGGCGAGGCACGCAGCCGGCCCCAGGTGGCGACCACGTCCAGCCAGGGCATCGGCGCGGCCAGCGGGCTGCCGTCCAGCGCCGTGGCCTTGAAGACGATCTCGGCCACCTCGCCGACGAGCACGTTCTCGGCCGCGGTGTTCACGGTGAGCCGGTAGTTGGCGCGCAGCGGCGCGGTCTGGTCCTCCAGCGCCTGCACGCGCTCGGGCAGCGATTCGAGCGCGTCGACGCGCGCGCCGAGCGCGTCGATCGCCGCTTCGGCGGCACTCACTCTTTCGGGCAGGCCGACGAGGCCGTTGCCGTATTCGACGACGACGGATACGAGGGCGTTCCAGTCGGCGGCGGTGATCAGGTTGCCGGGCGACTTGGGTGCCAGCGTCTGCGCCAGGGCGAGCGCTTCGTTCAGGGTCATGTCCAGCTCTCCTTGAGGACGCGGCCTTCGGCCATCAGCTGCAGCGGCACGCCGGCCGGGCGTGCACGCGCGATCAGTTGCCACACGCGGTCGGCGAGCGCGGGGTCGAGCGGTTTCGTGGGGTCGGCCCCGAACAGCCGCACGCGGATGCCGGCGGCCGGTGCCAGCGCCTGCGTGACCGCGAGCCGCGCCGAAGGCGGGTAGGCGAACACCGACTGGTCGAACTGGCCTTCATGTTCCGCGTCGAACAGGAAGCCGGCATCGTCGCGCCGGTGGCCGGGCACCGGGGCACTGCGGTCGGGCGGCACGAAGAGCTGCCCTTCGGTCGACCACCAGGGGCGCAGCGCCGAAGGCGGCACCGGCGCGGGGTCCATCTGCAGGTAGCGCCAGGTCGCGCCGGCCGCGGCGGGCGGCAGGTAGGGCAAGGCGCCGTCGACGCAGCGCGTCTCCTCGGGCTTCAGGCGCAGCCGCAGGTCGGCCGGGTCGGCGTCGGCGTTCGCGGTGAACGTGCTGCCGTCGAAGCTGCCAAGCTCGGCGCGCAACGCCGGCCGCATCGCGAGCCCGGCCACGGCTTCGGAAGGTGCAGCGCGCGCCGGAAGCGAAGGGTCCTCGAAGCGGCGCGCGCCGGTGTCGAAGCGCTGCCAGGCCGCGGCCGTGCGGTCGAAGCGCCAGAAGCCACGCGCCTCGCTGCGCAGCGGCTCGGGGAACACGAGCGCGGCGTCGCCGAGCGTGGCCCAGGCCGTGTTCGCGAAGTCGTATTGCGCGAGGTCGCGGCCGTCGAAGAGGAAGAGGCCGTCGTCGCCGGCGATCCACAGCATGCCGCGGTCGTCGACTTCGAGCGCGCGCACCGCGCCCGCGAAGACGTCGGGGAACGCGGCCAGCTGCGTGGTGCCGTCCTCGGCTGCGAACCAGCGCGCCAGGCCCGAAGGGCCGGCCAGCCAAAGGCTGCCGTCGGGCGTGACGGCGAAGGCGTTCAGCACCGGCAGCGGGCTGGTCTGGGTGTTGTCGGGCGCGGTCGCCTCGACCCAGTCGGGCCGGTCTTCCGAAACGGCCGCGGCGTCGTAGCGCCAGACGCGGCCCTGGCGCGCGAGGAAGAGCGCGTTCGCGGTCGCCAGCAGTTCGCGCGCGCCGTCGTGGAGGTAGCCCACGAGGTCGAGCGTGGCGAAGCGCTGCTGCAGCACGGCGCCTTCGCGGTCGAGCTGCCACACGCCCTGCGATCCGGCGGCGAACAGGCCTTCGTCGGGACCGGCAGCGACGACGCGCACCGCACCCGTGACGCCGGCCACCGGTGCCCAGCGCAGCACGCCGTCTTCGGGCCACAGCCGGCAGCGGAAGAGGCCGTCGCCGGTGCCCAGCCAGGCCGAGTCGCCGCTGCAGGCGATGGCGTTGAAGGGGCCGGCGGGTGCGTCGGTCTCGACCGCGCGCAGCGTGCTGCCGTCGAATCGCTGCACGCGCTGGGTGGCCTGCGTGCGCTGGATCAGCCACAGCGCGCCGTCGGGCGCGCCGGCCAGCGCCTCCGCGCTGCCGGCGCTCAGGGTGGCGGCGGCCGCGTAGGGGCCGTTGGCCGAAGGATCGGCGGCCGCGTTGGCCGCGGTCTCCGGTGCACTGGCCAAGAGCGCGGCGCCGCGCAGCAGCCAGTGCCGGCGGCCCGGCGCGAGCCGCAAGGCCTGCCCCGCGGCCAGCGTGCCCGCGTAGGCGACGCCGATGCCCTTGACCGCGGCTCCGGGCGTGTAGCGTTCGACCATCGGATTTTCGGTGGCGCTGCCGATCGCATCCGCTGCCACGCCCTGCAGCACGAAGGCGGGCGTGCCGGTGTCGTCGAGCGCCCAGCGCGCGAGCGCGCCCACGCGATCGCCTTCGTCGACCGAAGGCGTCGCCACGAGCGGCGTGGTCGCGAAGCGCAGCGCCACCGGTTCCTCGATCGCGTAGCGCCCGCGTTGCGAGGCGAGCGATTGATCGACCCGTTCCGGCAAGGCGGCGTCGACCAGCTTGCGCAGCCCGGCCACGGTGACCAGGCCGTCGCGGTAGGCCTCCAGCACGTCGCCCACGCGCTGGCGGTATTCCTCGACGCCTTCGCGCAGGCTCGCCGGGTCGCGCCAGGGCGGCAGGTCGAGCAGCGCGCCCAGGCGCGGCAGGTCGCGCACCCAGGGGTAGCGCAGCGCCTCGCGCCGGTCGGCGGCGTTGCCCAAGCGCAGCGCGCCCAGGCCGCGTTCGCGCCGGTCGGCGGCGAAGTGCTGCGACCAGGCGGCCGCGTCGGCGGTGTCGAACCAGTGCGCGCGCAGCACGTGCTGGATGTCGGCCGCCGCGCCGTCGAAGCCGGCGCCCACCGCCTGCAGCCACTGCACCAGCAGCGTGGCGTCGCCGGGCTGCGGCCGCCAGAGCGTGGGCAGCCGGTCGACCAGGTGCTCGAAGGACGACATCTCAGGCCACCGGCTTGGGCTTCACTTCGACGCTCACGCGCGCCACCGTCAGCCGCTCGGGCGTGGCGAGCGCGAAGGCCGGCGCGGCGCTCGAATCGACGAGCTGGCTGGCCCCCGTGGGCCGCGTGAAGACCCACTGCACGGTGTAGTCGCCCACGTCGCCGTCGGCCGCCGGCGCGGCGCCCGCCCATTGCTGCTCGATCGTGGCCGGCGCCAGGCCGGGCAGCGGCAGCAGGCGCGTCAGCCGGCCCCAGCCGAGCACGCGCTCGGCGTCGTGCGCGGGGTCGTCCTTCTCGGCCAGCAGGTTGAGGCTGCCCACGGCCGCTTCCACCGCCGCCTGCAGCGCCGCCTGGTCGGGGATGGGCTGGGCACGGAAGTAGCGCACCGCCAGCGTGAGGCCGGTCGCGAGCGCAGGGTCGCTGATGAGCACCTGGCCCAGTTCGGTGGCGGTGGCGGCGAGCGCGATGACGCCGCGTGCCGCGTCCAGCTTGTCGACGCTGCCCACGCGGGCGGCGACAAGGCGCGCGTCCTCGACGCCGTCGACGCCCATCGCCAGCCCGACCAGCTTGCTCGCGCTGCCGTCGCTCTTCGTCGGCAGGGCGGCGAAGTAGTCGGCGAAGCGCTTGCGCACCTGCTCCTGCAGCGCGCGCAGTTCGGCCGGCGTCCGGCCGGCGGCGCTGGTGAGCCGAAGGTCGAGGTCGACCTTGGCCGGCGGCCCGCCGTCGACCACGTTGACCACCACGCCGGCCGGCCGCACGCGCAGGATGGCGCCGTCCAGCCGGGCGCGCTGCGTGGGGTCCAGCGCGCCGGCCTGCAGCACGATGTCGACCCGGCCGGGCGCGGGCTCCGTGATCTCGCAGCGCACGCCCTCGGCAGCGATCGCGTATTCCAGCGCCGAGCGCGTGCCGCGTTCGGAGCCGACGAGGAAGCGGCGCGCGCGCGTGCGCAGTTCGTCGTCGGTCTCGTCGTGGTCCAGCCGCGTGCTGGCGGCCGGGTTGGTGACCGACTCGATGCCGGCCACCGGCCGCGTCAGCAGGGTCAGCGTCTCGGCGGCCACGGGGTCGTTGCTGGCCACGGTGTCGCGTGCCGGCACCTTGGCGCTGGCCTGGCCGTCGGCCAGGGTGGCGTCGTCCAGCGTCTCGTACTCGATCGCGCCGTCGGCGCTGGCCACGCGCGTGCCCGCGGGCAGCGTGATCGCGCCGCGCGCATTGCGCGCGCGCGTGAAGCGCAGCTCGGCGCTGTTGCGCCCCGCCGGAACGCGCGTGATGCCCAGCAGCGCCACCACGTGGTCGAGCGCGCCGCCCGCCGCGGTGTCGACGAAGCCGGCCTTGTAGACCGCGTCCATCTGCGCGTACAGGCCCGCGGTCTCCAGCGCCACCGCTTCCAGCAGCGTGCGCACCACCGAGCCCGGGTAGAGGTCGTTGACGCCGACTTCGCGCTGCTTCGGCAGGTAGTGCACCTCGAAGGCGGTGCCCTCGTCGGGGCGGGCGCCGTCCTTCAGCCATTCCAGCTGGGCGGCGTCGGCCGAGAGCTTGTAGTCGGCGTCGCGCTCGAAGCGGAAGCTGCCGCCGTTGCGTTCGCCCCAGACGGCGGTGATCTGCGCCACCGGCGCGCGTTCCAGCGCGTGTGTGAAGGGTTCGCGGCCGGCATTGGGCGGCGGGTACGGGTGGGCCTCGGCGCTCACGCCGCCGAGCAGGCGGTTGAGCAGGCTCTCGGCGACTTCGGGGTAGGTCTTGCGGCGGAACGACATGGCGTCTCCTCGGGCCTTCAGACCGCGAGCTCGATCGCGAACGGGCCGATCGTCACGACCTCGGTCGCGCCCACCGGCTTCACGCGCAGCAGCACGTCGACGGTCGACTTCGTGCCCGGCGAAGGCGCCACCGTGAGCTCGGCCACCTTCTCGATGCGCGGCTCCAGCTTGAGCGCGTCCAGGATGAAGAGCTTGAGCAGGTTGCGCTGCGTCTTGGTGTTCTCGCGGCCGATCAGCTCGTGCACGCGCGAGCCGTATTCCGGGTGGCCCAGCGCCGCCAGCTCGCCGCGCGGCGTGAGCACGCGCAGGATGACCGCCTGCGCCAGGTTCTCCAGCCCTTCGCGCGGCACGAAGTCCCAGGCACGGCGCGGCGCCTGCGCGGTCTCGCTCAGGCGGTAGACCGGGCGCAGCTCGCGGTGCGCGGCGACGATCGCGATGTCGCGCAGCAGGTGGCCGGTGGGTGCGGGCTGGAAGCTGGGCATGGAAGTTCAGCCCCCGATGAAGACGGTGCCCGAGGCCACCACCTGCCCCGCGGGCAGGTCGGCCGGGTCGTTGCAGGTGGTGGCCGGGTCGCCCAGGCGCGCCGCCGGCTGGCCGCCGATGAAGACCGTGGCCGAGCCCTGCAGCACGGTGGCGCGGTTGGCGGGCGGCTTCTGGAACGGGCCGGCGGTGGGCAGGTGCGGCGGCGTGTTGGTGGCGGTGGAGCCCACGGTGGCCGCCGGCAGGCCGCCGATGTTGACGCTGGTGGCGAGCGAGCCGTCCAGCGTGCCGGTGAACGGGCTGGGCAGCGGGGTCGGGATCGGGCCGCCCGGGCTGGGGATCATCTGGATGTGGATGTCGGTGGCGACCACCTGGTCTCCCTGCTTGGCTGCCGGCATGCCCATGCTGTGGTTCCCCGTCAGTTGAGGTCGATCTTGCTGGCCTTGAGCGCCATCGTGGAGCCGGCCTCGATGCTGACGGCCTGCGCGGCCTTGAGCTTCAGGTCGCCGCCGGCTTCCACCTGCACGTCGGCGTTGCCCTTGAGCTTGACGTTGCCGTTGCCGTCGATCGTGAGCTCGGTCCCGGCCACCTTCAGCTGCGCCACCGGGTCGTCGTCCTGCACCTTCAGCTGGAACTTGTCGCCCTTCAGGCTGACCGTGAAGCCGGCCGGGTCGGCAGGGTTCACCTCGACGCGCAGGCCGTCGGTCTTCGCGTCGGGGCCGGAAGGCAGCTGCAGCACCCAGCCGTTCTCGGCGTTCTCGGGCGGGCGGTCGTCGCCGTTGTAGAGCGTGCCCACGATCACCGGCCGGTTCACGTCGCCGCCCATGAACTGCAGCAGCACCAGGTCGCCCACCTCGGGCAGGCTGGCGTAGCCCTTGCGCGGGGTCAGCACGGGCACGTGGCGCAGCACCAGGTCGCTGGCGTGCAGCACCACGTCGGCGTCGTAGTTGCCGGGGTCGGTGGGGTAGACCTTCTGCACCTGGCCCATCTCGGCGAAGCGGCGCATGCGCAGCTCGTGGCGCACTAGCTTCTGCAGCGTCTCGTAGAGGTCGTTCACGGGAACTTCGCCCCCACCACTTCGGTGACGAAACCGCTGCGCGCGTCGAAGCGGTGGCGCACCTCGAGCGCGCTCCACTGGCCGTCGCCCACGCCCTGCGGGCAGCCTTCGAGCTTGAAGACGGCGGCGATGTCCAGCGCCGGTGTGCCCGGCACGCGCACTTCCACGAGGTCGGCGATGCGCCCCTGGCCGGCCACCGCGCCGGCCGCGGCCGCGGCCACCGAGGCCAGGTCGCGCAGGCCGCCTTCCTGCCCCAGCGCGCCGCCGGTGCCGCCGCTGGCGCTGACGCCTTGCGGGTCCTTCGCCAGCCACGACCAGGCATCGCTGCCCTGTCGCCCCGCGCTGCCTTCGCCGACGATGTGGGCGCCGGTGATGACGGGGTCGCGCGCATGGGCGTCGAGCGCCAGCAGCGTCTGGCCGAACTTGAACGTGGCCACCGGCTGGCCCGCCGGCTTCGTGGCGTGGAGCGCGCCGGCGGCGTCGGTCCAGGCCGGCACGTCGGCGTGCAGCGCCAGCCGCGCCACCCAGTCCCACAGCGAAAGCCGGTCGTCTACGGCGAGGAAGGCGTAGTCGGGGCCGCTGGTGATGTGGCCCGGCGTCAGCGCGGCCTCGCCGGCCCAGGTCTTCAACAGGTCGCCGAAGCCCTGGCTCTCGTAGCCGGCGTTGCGGCGGATGCGCGCCAGCTTCGACGCCGCCGAGACCAGCAGCACCTCCAGCGCGCCGCGGCTGCCGCTGATGCGCGCCACCGTGCCGGCGAACACCGGCACCGGCGCGGCGCCGTCGCTCAGCTTCACGGTGATCGGGTCGCCGGGGGCGAGCGCGGGGAAGTCGGCACGGGGCAGGAACTGCAGCCGGCAGGTGGCGAGCGAGGGCGCGGCGAGCAGTTCCACCTGCAGCGAAGTCAGCGCGTCGGTCAGCGGGTCGGGCTGGGCGACGCCCAGCGCGCCGGCCGCCGACGCCGCGGCCGCGAGC
>CAYVXO010000172.1:0-13127 GCA_964454485.1 uncultured Rubrivivax sp. | reverse complement strand
GGGGCCGGGGTGCGGGCCGGATGCTCGCTGGGCGCACGTGTCACCTGCGGCGCGCGCGCCGGCGGCGGCGCCACTTCGGCCACCGCGGGCGCCGCGGGTGCCGGGGCTGGGCTTCGGGCCGGTTCGGCCGGCACTTCAGCCAGCACCGCGGGGGCGGCCACTGCCGGCGGGTCGAGCAGGAGCGTGAAGCGGCGCGACAGGCGCACCGGGCAGCCCACCGCCACCGAGATCGTCACCACCGGTTCGTTGACGCCGGCCGGCGTGATCACGCGCACGGCCACGGCTTCGTTGCTGGAGGTGTCGACGCCGACACGGGCGGTCGTGAGGCGCGTCTCGCCGGCGAAGGCCTCGGCGGTGACGCACTTGGCTTCGATCGGGGTATCACCCGGGTCCAGCCGCAGCGAGACCGAGAAGTCCAGCGGCGCGCCCAGCACCGCGGTCTGGGCCATGCGCTCCCAGCCCAGGGCCGACGCGCCGGTGGTCATGGCCATTCCGGCCAGACCGAACAGGATCGACGGCAAAGGCCGCTTCGTCAGCATGCAGCGTGGGGCGAAAGGAAGGGTGTTCTGCGAGTCGCGGGGCACTCTATCACGCAGCGTTACACACGAGGCGTGCGCCGTTCGCATGCAACGCCCGGTGACACAATGGCCGCCGCGAAGTCCCAAGAAAGTCACGCGGCTTCGCGCGAGGATGCAACGAAATGGCCACTGAACTGCAGAGCGAGCGCCGCGGCGCCGCGCTCGTGCTCACGCTGTCGGACCCGGCGACGCGCAATGCGCTGTCGCCCCAGCTGTGCGCCGCCGGCATCGAGGCCGTGGTCGGCGCCGAGTCCGACCCCGAGATCCGCGCCATCGTGCTGCGCGGCGACGGCGCCCACTTTTGTGCCGGCGGCAACGTGCAGCGGCTGCTGGGCGTGCGCCAGCGCGAACCCGGGGAACAGGCGAAGTCGATGGAGAACTTCCACGGCTTCGTCGAGGCCCTGCGCACAAGCCCGAAGCCGGTCATCGCGGCCGTCGAAGGCTGGGCCGCCGGCGGCGGCGCCGCGCTGGCGCTGGCCTGCGACCTTGTCGTCGCCGCCGAGGACGCGCGCTTCGTCTTCTCCTACGGGAAGATCGGCCTCTCGCCCGACGGCGGCAGCACCTGGCACCTGGGCCGCCTGCTGCCGCGCGGCCTGGCGCTGCAGATGGCCTGGCTGCCCGAGCCGATGAGCGCGCGCGACTGGCAGGCCCATGGCCTGGTGCAGGCGGTGTGCGCCAGCGGCCAGGCGCTGTCGCAGGCGCTCGCGCTGGCCGAACGGCTGGCCACGATGTCGCCCAACGCCGTCGCCAGCGCCAAGGAGCTGATCGAGAACGCACCGCGCCGCGGCCTGCGCGAGCAGCTCGACGCCGAGCGCGACCACTTCGTGCGCAACCTGTTCCACCGCAACGGCGGCGAAGGCCTGCAGGCCTTCGTCGACAAGCGCTCGCCGAAGTTCTATTCGTCGTAGCCGGGCAGCGCGCGGTCCAGCCGGCGCAGCAGGCCGGGCCACACGAGCCCGGCGCCCAGGCCCTTGGTGACCTGCGACGCCTGCTGCTGCGCGCCGGCGATGATCTGCGGGTTCACCGGCACCAGCGCGCCGCCGCCGGCCTGCGCGCGGACCTGGATCGTGCAGACGCTCTCGAAGACGTACATCGAGAGGAAGGCGTCGGCGACCGTCGCGCCCACGGTCAGCAGGCCGTGGTTGCGCAGCATCAGGAAGCTGTTGGTGCCCAGGTCACGCACGAGTCGCGGCTTC
Organism: uncultured Rubrivivax sp.; assembly: GCA_964454485.1. GTDB lineage: Bacteria > Pseudomonadota > Gammaproteobacteria > Burkholderiales > Burkholderiaceae_C > Rubrivivax. The sequence continues at coordinate 11,353 of CAYVXO010000172.1, read as the reverse complement.
TCGTCGTCGCGCAGCGCCACGCCTTCGTAGTCGTGGTAGCCCAGGCTGGAAAGCACGAAGATCGACTGCTGCGAAAGCGGCAGCACGCCACCCTGCTGCGCCGAGACGGCGATCCCGTTGAGCGTGTGGGCGTGCAGCACGCAGCCCACGTCGTGGCGCGCCGCGTGCACCGCGCTGTGGATCGTGAAGCCGGCCGGATTGACCGGATACGGCGAGTCGTCCAGCTTGTTGCCGGCGGCGTCGACCCGGATCAGGCTGGAGGCGGTGATCTCCTCGAACATCAGCCCGTAGGGGTTGATGAGGAAGGCGTCGCTGGCGCCGGGCAGGCGAGCGCTGATGTGGGTGAAGACGAGGTCGTCCCACTTGAACAGCGCCACCAGGCGGTAGGCGGCGGCGAGGTCGACGCGCAGGCGCCATTCCTCCTCGCTCACGTCGTGGCGGCGGCTCCTGATGTTGAGTGCGGGCATGGGCGGGCCTTTCGCGGGTCGGGTCTACCATCGCATCGTGGCGCGCCTGTCGCGCCCGGGACAAGCCATGAATACCCCCGTTCTTACAATCGACGAGCGTCAAAACATCGACTCGGGCCCGTGGTTCTCCAAGCTCTCGCAGACGCTGCGCCACGCGATCCTGGCGCGGGCGGTGGTACGCCGATACGGCGACGGGCAGGCGCTCGCCTCGCGCGGCAGCGCGGCCGAGGAATGGATCGGCGTGGCGCGCGGCGCGGTGCGCGTCAGCTCGGTCAGCCTATCGGGCAAGCAGGTCACGCTCACGTACGTGGAGCCGGGCACCTGGTTCGGCGACATCGCCCTCTTCGACGGCCTGCCGCGCACGCACGACGCCGACACCCATGGCGAGACCACGCTGCTGGCGGTTCGCAAGCCCGACTTCCGCGAACTGCTGGCGCAGCACGTGGAGCTCTACGACGCGCTGCTGCGCCTCAACTGCCGCCGCCTGCGGCTCATGTTCAACCAGTTCGAGGACCTCAACACGCGGCCGCTGCAGGCGCGGCTGGCGCGCCAGCTGCTGCTGCTGGCCAAGAGCTACGGCATCGCGCAGGGCGAGGAGATCCGCATCGGCCTGGCGCTGGCGCAGGAAGACCTGGCGCAGCTGCTGGGGGCCTCGCGCCAGCGCGTCAACCAGGAACTGAAGGGCTTCGAACGCGAAGGCGCGGTGCGCGTGGAGCCCACGCGGCTGGTGGTGCTCTCGCGCGGCAAGCTCATGGCCATCGCTGAGCGCTAGGAAGACCTGCATGGAACAGTTCACCGGCACCCGCCCCGTCGCCGCCAGCCACGCCTTCGACGTGGCCGCGCTTGAGGCCTACCTGCAACGCGGACTGCCCGGCTTCGAGGGCCCGCTCACGGTGGAGCAGTTCAAGGGCGGGCAGTCCAACCCCACCTACAAGCTGATCACGCCGAACCGCCGCTACGCGATGCGCAGCAAGCCAGGCCCGGTGGCGAAGCTGCTGCCCTCCGCCCACGCCATCGAGCGCGAATTCCGCGTCATGAAGGCGCTCGCCGGCACCGGCGTGCCGGTGGCGCAGATGCACGTGCTGTGCGAGGACGAGTCGGTGATCGGCCGCGCCTTCTTCGTGATGGAGTTCGTCGAGGGCCGCGTGTTCTGGGACCAGTCGCTGCCCGACCTGGCGCGCCCGCAGCGCGGCGAGATCTACGACGAGATGAACCGCGTCATCGCCGCCCTGCACAACGTGGACGTGCAGGCCGCGGGGCTGGCCGACTACGGCAAGCCGGGCAACTACTTCGAGCGCCAGATCGGGCGCTGGAGCAAGCAGTACCTGGCCTCGGTGACCGAAGAGATCCCCGAGATGGACCGCCTCATCGAATGGCTGCCGGCACGGCTGCCGGCGAGCGCGAAGGACGACTCGAAGGTCTCGGTGGTGCACGGCGACTACCGGCTCGACAACATGATCTTCCACCCGGCACAACCGCGCGTGCTGGCGGTGCTGGACTGGGAGCTCTCGACGCTGGGCCACCCGCTGGCCGACTTCAGCTACCACTGCATGGCCTGGCACATCCCGCCCGGCACCTTCCGCGGCATCGGCGGGCTGGACCTCGACGCGCTGGGCATCCCTTCCGAGATGGACTACGTGCGCCGCTACTGCGAACGCACCGGCCGCGCCGACCCGTCGGCGCTGATGGCCGACTGGAACTTCTACCTCGCCTACAACCTGTTCAGGCTGGCGTCGATCACGCAGGGCATCGCCAAGCGCGTGGTCGACGGCATCGCCAGCAGCGCGCAGGCCAAGGCCACCGGCGCCTCGACGCGGCCGCTGGCGCAGATGGCCTGGCAGTTCGCCCAGGCCTACCGCTGATCACCGCAGGAGACACCCCGCAATGGACTTCGCCTATTCCGCCCGCACCGAAGAGCTGCGCCAGCGCCTTTCCGACTTCATGGCCGAGCACGTGTACCCGGCCGAGGCGCGCTACATCCAGGAGATCCAGGCCAACACCGAAGCCGGCAAGCGCTGGACGCCGGTGCCGGTGATCGAGGAGTTGAAGCCCAAGGCGCGCGCCGCCGGCCTGTGGAACCTGTTCCTGCCCGAAAGCGAATACGGCGCCGGCCTCACGAACCAGGAGTACGCGCCGCTGGCGGAGATCATGGGCGCGGTGCCCTGGGCGAGCGAGGTCTTCAACTGCTCGGCCCCCGACACCGGCAACATGGAAGTGCTGGTGCGCTACGGCACGCCCGAGCAGAAGAAGCGCTGGCTGGAGCCGCTGCTGGAAGGCAAGATCCGCAGCGCCTTCGCGATGACCGAGCCCGCGGTGGCCTCCTCGGACGCCACCAACATCGAGGCGCGCATCGAGCGCAAGGGTGACGAGTACGTCATCAATGGCCGCAAGTGGTGGACCAGCGGCGCCGGCGACCCGCGCTGCCAGATCTTCATCTTCATGGGCAAGACCGACCCCGCGGCGCCCCGGCACTCGCAGCAGTCGATGATCCTGGTGCCGCGCGAGACGCCGGGCATCACCATCCTGCGTCCGCTCACCGTCTTCGGCTACGACGACGCGCCGCATGGCCACATGGAAGTCGAGTTCAAGGACGTGCGCGTGCCGGCGTCGAACATGCTGCTGGGCGAAGGGCGCGGCTTCGAGATCGCGCAGGGCCGGCTGGGGCCGGGGCGCATTCACCACTGCATGCGCACCATCGGCCTGGCCGAGCGCTCGCTGGCGCTGATGTGCCGGCGCGCGATCTCGCGCACCGCCTTCGGCAAGACGATCGCCCAGCAGACGGTGACGCAGGAGCGCATCGCCGAGGCGCGCATCCGCATCGAGCAGGCGCGCCTGCTCACGCTGAAGGCGGCCTGGATGATGGACGTGGCCGGCAACAAGAGCGCAAAGGCCGAGATCGCGATGATCAAGGTGGTGGCGCCGAACATGGCGCAGCAGGTCATCGACTGGGCGATGCAGGTGCACGGCGGCGCCGGCATGAGCCAGGACACGCCGCTCGCGTTCTACTTCACACACGTGCGCACGCTGCGCTTCGCCGACGGCCCGGACGAAGTGCACCGCAACGCGATCGCCAAGCTCGAACTGGGCAAGCACGGCACGCTGCCGCGCGGCTGAGGCCGGGCCCCGGCGGGCGGGCCGCCTTCAGCGGCGTTCGCCGCCGGGCTGCTGGGTGGACTGCGGCCAGGCGCTGGCCTGGGTGCTGGGCGCACCGGTGTCCGGCGGCAGCCCGGCGACGCGCCGCGCCTCGGCGGTGGCGGTCTCGAAGCAGCGGATCCAGCGCTCCAGGTCGCGCGGCGCCGGCTCGGGCGCCGGCGTGCGCAGCGTGAGGCGGCCGCGCGAGATCATCATCACCATCGGCACCGAAGGCGGCAGCCGCAGCGCCGCCAGCGCCGGCGCCAGCGCGCCGGCCACCCAGTGGTGCAGCCAGGGCTTGACGCTGCCCAGCGCCACCCAGTGCTCGCGCAGCGCGCCCATCTCCGAGGACGGCAGCTTGGGAAACATGACCAGCCAGCGCATCTCGGGCGGGGTCTCGTTGTCGATGCGCGTCTGCACGCCTTCGACGTACTGCTCGAAGACCTGCTTTTCCATCGACTCCTGCAGCTGGCGGTTCATCAGCACCACCTGCAGGTCGGAAGCCAGGCCCAGTTCGGCCCGCAGCCGAAGCTCGTGGCCCTGGATGTAGGCGCGCTGCGAAGGGCCCCATTCCAGCCGCCAGGGCTGCGCGCCTTCCTTGGCCTCGACGATGAAGCCTTCGGTGTCGTGCACGGCGCGGAAGCTGAGCTGCCGGGACTGCGCCCAGCCGGCGAGGTCCTCCCAGCCTTGCGGCGGCGCCGCGTCGCCGCCGGAGAACAAGCGCTTGAGGCCTTCGAGCATGGTTTAGAGTCCGCCGGACGCCGGTACGTGAAACGGGGCGAGTGATGATCGAAGTGTATTCGTGGGCCACGCCGAATGGCCACAAGGTCCACATCATGCTCGAGGAGTGCGGACTGCCGTACCACGTGAATGCGGTGGACATCGGCGCCGGCGACCAGTTCCGGCCGGAATTCCTGGCCATCAGCCCGAACAACAAGATCCCGGCCATCGTCGACCCGGAGGGGCCCGACGGGCAGCCGATCGCGCTGTTCGAGTCGGGCGCGATCCTGCTCTACCTGGCCTCCAAGACCGGCCGCTTCCTGCCGGCCGACACGCGCGGGCGCTACCAGGTGCTGGAGTGGCTCATGTTCCAGATGGGCGGCGTCGGTCCCATGCTCGGCCAGGCGCACCACTTCCGCATCTACGCGCCTGAGAAGATCCCCTACGCCATCGACCGCTACACCAACGAGGCGAAGCGCCTGTACGGCGTCATGAACCGCCAGCTGGCGCATTCCAAGTACATCGCCGGCGCCGAGTACACGATCGCCGACATCGCCATCTTCCCCTGGCTGCGCAGCTGGAAGAACCAGGGCATCGACTGGAACGACTACCCGCACCTGAAGGGCTGGTTCGACGAGATCGCCGCCCGCCCGGCGGTGCAGCGCGGCGTGGAGGTGCTGGCGCATCTGCGCAAGCCGCTCAACGACGACAAGTCGCGCGACGTGCTGTTCGGCAGCATGCAGTACCGGCAGCGATAACATCGCCCGCCTGAGCTGCCCGTAGCTCAACTGGATAGAGCAGCTGCCTTCTAAGCAGCAGGTCGGGGGTTCGAGTCCCTCCGGGCAGGCCAGTCGCGCCACCGTGCTCACGCGGTGACGAAGGGCGGTGCTTCGCGGTCGCCGCGACCCAGGCGCTCGTACTCTGCGATCACCTGCGCGCCCAGCAGCAGCAGCGTCGCCGCCACCTCCAGGCTCAGCAGCACGGCGATCGCCGTCGTCAGCGAACCGTAGACGGTGCCGATCTGCGACAGCGTCGCGAAGTACCAGACCAGCAGTCGGCGCGACGCCTCCCACAGCAGCGCCGCCGTCGCCCCGCCGATCAGGGCATGCAGCGGCGACAGGCGACCCACCGGCATCACCAGGTAGATCGAGGTCAGCACCAGCACTTCGCCGAACACGCCCAGCAGGTACATCAGCAGCCCCGACAGGCCCCCCAGCGGCCAGCGCCGGCCCAGGAACGTGAGCTGCTCCTGCCCCATCGCCTGCAGGCCGCCGGCCACCAGAGTCACCAGCAACAGGCCCAGCCCGAGGCACAGGATGTAGAGGTACGGGATCGCCGCCGAGACCAGGAAGTGGCGCCGTCGGATCGCGACCCGGTGGTGGAAGATCACCGACATCGCGTTCTCCAGCACGGTGAAGGCGAGCGAGCTGAAGAACAGCATCGTCGCGGCGAGGAACCAGCCGAGCACGTCGCGGTGCTGCAGGAAGCGCCCGAGCTCGGCCACGAGGCTGGCGGACTGCCCCGGCGCCAGCCACTCGAGGTAGCGGCCCGCGGTGGCGAGCAGCTGCCGCTCGTCGACCACCTGCACGAGTGCGATCGCGGTGAGGATGAGCATCGGCACGATGGACAGCAGCGCGTAGTACGCCACCGCCCCGGCGAGCAGGAAACCCTGGTTGGCGCGGAAGCCCCTGAGCGTCCGCAGGACGAAGTCGCCCGGCGCTTGGAGGACGCACGCCGCACGTTGGCTGATCAATCGCATGTTCGGCGGCCGCGCCCAACCCTCCGCGGGCCCTGCGCGGCCGAGACGCCAGCCTAGCGCGGCAGCGCGCGCCGGCCTTGTCGGGGATCATGGGCGTGAGACCGGGCTCGGCGTGCCGGTCTCTGGACATCTGTACAGTATCCGTCCGCGATGTCCGCCACCACCGCCCTCAACCCCCAGCAGCAGGCCGCCGTCGACCACGGCAACGGGCCACTGCTGGTGGTCGCCGGCGCCGGCACCGGCAAGACGCTGACGCTCGCCGCCCGCGTGGCGCGCCTGGTGCTGGACGGCGCCGACCCTCAGCGGCTGCTGCTGGTGACCTTCTCGCGCCGCGCCGCGGCCGAGATGGAGCGCCGTGTCGGCCGCCTGCTGCATGAGGCGCTGCGCCTGCCCGCCACCACCGCCGCGCCCACCCTGCCCTGGTGCGGCACCTTCCACGGCATCGCCGCGCGGCTGCTGCGCGAACTGGCGCCGCAGGTCGGCCTGTCGCCCGCCTTCGTCATCCTCGACCGCGCCGACGCCGAGGAGCTGATGGCGATGGAGCGCCACGCGCTCGGCCTCACGCGCACCCACGAGCGCTTCCCGATGCCGGGCACCTGCCTGGCGATCCACTCGCGCGCCGTGAACAGCCGCCGGCCTCTGGCCGAGCTGCTGGCCGACCACTACCCCTGGGCCCTGCCCTGCCAGGCCGACCTGCAGCGCCTGTTCGAGGCCTACGCGGCCGCCAAGCAGCGCCAGCAGGTGCTGGACTACGACGACCTGCTGCTCGGCTGGTGGCTGCTGATGCAGGACCCGCGCGCCGCGGCCGCGCTGGCTTCGCGCTTCGACCACGTGCTGGTCGACGAGTACCAGGACACCAACCGGCTGCAGGGCGAGATCCTGCTCGCGCTGGCACCCGGCGGGCGCGGCCTCACGGTGGTGGGCGACGACGCGCAGGCCATCTACGCCTTCCGCGCCGCCGAGGTGCGCAACATCCTCGAGTTCCCGGCCGCCTTCGACCCGCAGGCAGCGGTGCTGAAGCTGGAGCGCAACTACCGCTCGACCCCGCCGCTGCTGGCGGCGGCCAACGCGGTGATCGAGCAGGCCGCCGAAGGCTTCGGCAAGCGGCTGTGGAGCGCACGCGAATCGTCGGCGAAGCCGCGCCTGGTGACCGTGCGCGACGAGGCCGACCAGGCCGCTTGGGTCGCCGGCCAGGTGCTGCAGCGGCGCGAGGAAGGCTTGATCCTCAAGCGCCAGGCGGTGCTGTTCCGCACCGCGCAGCACAGCGCCGCGCTCGAGCTGGAGCTGGCGCGCCGGCGCATCCCCTTCGTCAAGTACGGCGGGCTGCGCTTCTTCGAGTCGAAGCACGTCAAGGACGTGCTCTCTTTGCTGCGCTGGGCGCAGAACCCGCGCTGCCGGCTGGCCGGCTTCCGCGCCGCGCGCCTGCTGCCCGGCTTCGGGCCGGCGGCGGCGGCGCGGCTGCTCGACGCGATGGAGCAGTCGGACAGCCCCGCGCAGGCGCTGGCCGCCTTCAAGCCGCCGCCGGCCGGCGGCGCGGCCTGGCGCGCGCTCGCCGCGGCCTGGCAGGCGCTGCATGCGCTGAGCGACTGGCCGGCCGACCTGCAGCGCGCGATCGACTGGTACCAGCCGCACCTGGAGCGCCTGCACGAAGACGCGGCGGTGCGCCGCGCCGACCTGGACGTGCTGGCGCGCGTGGCCGCCGCGCAGCCCAGCCGCGAACGCTTCCTGACCGAGCTGGCGCTCGACCCGCCGGCGGCCAGCAGCGACGAGTCGGCCGACCCGCTGCGCGACGAGGACTACCTGATCCTGTCGACCATCCACTCGGCCAAGGGCCAGGAGTGGAACGCGGTCAGCATCCTCAACGTGGTTGACGGCTGCATGCCGGCCGACCTGGCCACCGGCAGCGAAGCCGAGATCGAGGAAGAACGCCGCCTGCTCTACGTGGCGATGACCCGCGCGCGCGACCATCTCGACCTGCTGGTGCCGCAGCGCTTCCACGTGACGCAGCAGCGCACCTGGGGCGACCGCCACCTCTACGCCACGCGCAGCCGCTTCATCCCGCCCGCACTGGCGCCGCTGTTCGAGGCGGTGGACCCGCAGCCGGCCGGCGGCGCAACGCCGCTGGACCTGGGCGGCGCGATGCCGGCGCTGGGCAGCGCGCTCCGTGAAGCCTGGCGGTGAACGGGCCGTAAAGCGGGGGTAAAGCGGCCGGGCGGGCGCGGAGGCTCGGCAACAATCTCGCTCATGAAACCCCTCGTCCTGCGCCGGCGCGGCAGCGTGGCGCTGATGCTCGCCGCCGCCGGCCTGCCCGCGCAGGCAGCCTGGTTCGGCGGCCGCGAAGACGAAGGCCAGCTCGACGAGAGCGAAGCCCCGCCGGCCCGTGGCCGCGCCGAAGTGGCGCTGCCGCCGGGTGCCCGCGCCGAACGCGACCTGGCCTACGGCGCCGACCCGCAGCAGCGGCTGGACGTCTACATCCCCGCCAACGCCCACAACGCGCCGGTCGTTCTCATGCTGCACGGCGGCGCCTGGATGATCGGCGACAAGGGCAACCGCGGCGTGGCGCCGAACAAGGTGGCACGCTGGCTGCCGCGCGGCTACGTCGTCGCCAGCGCGAACTACCGCATGGACCGCGCCCGCCCCGACCCGCTGCAACAGGCCGACGACGTGGCCCGTGCGCTCGCCTTCGTGCAGCAGCAGGCGCCGGCCTGGGGCGCCGACCCGGCGCGCGTGCTGCTGATGGGCCACTCGGCCGGTGCCCACCTGGTGGCGCTGCTCGCCGCCGACCCGCGCATCGCCGAACGCCAGGGCGCGAAGCCCTGGCTCGGCACGGTGCCGCTGGACAGCGCGGCCTACGACCTCGTCACCATCATGGAGCGGCGCCACTTCCGCTTCTACGACCGCGTGTTCGGCCCCGACCGCCAGCGCTGGACCGAGAGCTCGCCCTATCACCGCCTGAGCGGCACGCCGCGGCCGATGCTGCTGGTGTGCTCCACGCGGCGTGACGACTCCTGCCCGCAGGCGCAGCGCTTCGCCGCCCGGGTGGCCGCCACCGGCGCCAAGGTGTCGGTGCTGCCGGTGGACCTGAATCACGGCCAGATCAACGGCCAGCTCGGCCTGCCCGGCGCCTACACCGAGCAGGTCGAGGCCTTCATGAAGTCCCTGGGCCTGCCGTGACACGGTGACGCAGGTCAAGCGCCGCCCGGCGCCGAGGCCTACAGTGAAATCAGATCGGTAACACACTGGAGATCGCGATGGCTGGCTACGGGAACATCCTGGTCCACCTGGACGGTGGCCCGCACAACGCGGCCCGGCTGGCGGTGGCGCGCGAACTGGCGCAGCGCCACGGCGCCGCAGTCACCGCGATGTACGCGGTGATGCCGTCGTTCATCGAGGTGCCCTTCGCGCTCGAAGCCGCCGGACCGGCGCTGCAGGCGCTGAAGGAGCTCGACGACGAACGGCGCCAGCGTGCGATGGCGCTCGTCGAGCCGATGCGCCGCGGCACGCCGAAGATCGAGTGGGCCGAAGCGCAAGGCAGCGCGCCCGTCTACGACTTCGTGCAGCAGGCCTGCTACGCCGACCTGCTGCTGCTCGGCCAGCGCGAGCCGGTGCCGCATTCCAGCGGCGTGCCGGCCGACTTCGTCGAATCGGTGGTGCTGGGCAGCGGCCGGCCGGCGCTGGTGCTGCCGCACGTGGGCGTGCCGCCCGCGGTGGGCGGCACCGTGCTCGTGGCCTGGAAGGAAACGCCGCAGGCCGTGCACGCGCTCGCCGGCGCGATGCCGATGCTGGAACGCGCGCAGAAGGTGCACGTCGTCGCCTGGGGCGCCGAAGCGGCCGCCGCGCCGCTGGACATCGGCCGCCACCTGGAAGCGCACGGCGTGAAGGCCGAGATGCACCGCTTCACCGACGCGCCCGAAGCGCTGGGCGATCTGCTGCTCTCGATGGCCGCGGACCTGGAGGCCGACCTCGTGGTGATGGGCTGCTACGGCCACAGCCGGGCGCGCGAACTGGTGCTCGGCGGCGCCACCCGCACCGTGCTGGCGTCGATGACGGTGCCGGTGCTGATGGCGCATTGACCGGGCGGCCCGGGAACGGCCAGCCCACGTCGTCGAATGGTCGGGGTGAAAGGATTCGAACCTTCGACCCACTGCTCCCAAAGCAGTTGCGCTACCAGGCTGCGCTACACCCCGATCCGGCGGATTGTAGGCGTCAGCCTGTCCAGTGCCGCGCGAAGAGCGTGTCCCACGCGGCCAGCGCCGGTTTGGGATTGAAGTCGCTGTCGGTGAGGCCGATGCTCACGAACAGCGGCAGGTTCGCCGGGACCGGCGGCGGCACGGAGGAAATGTCGATGTCGGCGAAGACCAGCTGCAGCCAGGCCTTGGCGCCGGCCGCGTCCAGCAGCTGGGCTTGGCGCGCGAAGAAGCGCGCCTGCTTCTCCGGCGTCGAGGTCACGCTGCCCGCGGCCGCGCTGGCCCAGCCGCCTTCCACCACCATCACCGGCAGCGTGCGGCCGGCCAGCGGCCGCGTGTAGTAGTCCAGCGGCAGGTCTTCGGGTTCGTTCCAGCCGAAGTACGGGTACGACGACAGGCCCAGCACCTGCACGAACGGAAAGTCGGCGAAGTCGGTCTCCACGCCCACGTAGCCCGCAGGCACGCCGGTGATGTGGCCCCAGGCCACTTCCACCTGCACGCTGGCCATCAGCTGCACGCTGCTGCCGGCGGCCCGCAGCGCTGCCGCGGTGTCGTTGGCGGTCTTGCGGATGGCCGGGTACAGCGCCGGCGCCGCCACGCGGATGAGGTTGCTCTCGGCCACCAGGCCCATCACGTCGGGCTTGAGCTTGCGGTCCACCGCCAGCATGTAGTCGCGGTAGAGGGCCTGGATGGCCGGCTCGGTGATGCTGCGGCCGGCGGCCACCAGCTTGGGCGAGTCCTTCGAACGGTCCAGGCCGTCGTTCAGGTCGCCCATGAACATGAAGCGCAGGCCCTTGCCGCGCATGTAGTCGACCAGCGCGACGCGCTCGGCGTCCAGGTAGGCGTCGGGCGTGGCGCCGGCCAGCAGCTCGGTCCAAGGCGGCTCTTCGTGGATGATGCACAGCTCGGACCGGCTGCTGAAGGTGTCGACGTCCTTCAGCATCGCGTCCACGGTGGGCCGCGGCGGGTTCGGCGAGAAGCCCATGCGCCAGCTGCGCGTGGCCGCCGGGCTGGGCGAAGGCGATGGCGCAGGCGTGCCGCCGCTGCCGCCGCAGGCCGCCAGCGGCGCCGCGGCCGCGGCCAGCGTG
>CAYVXO010000171.1:0-13160 GCA_964454485.1 uncultured Rubrivivax sp. | reverse complement strand
GGCGGCGTGCGGCGCCAGCTCTCGCCGCTCGGCCTGGTGCTCAAGGGCGGGCTCTGGTACCTGGTGGCCCTGGCCGGCAGCCGGCCACGCACCTACCGCGTCGCCAACATCCGCCGGCTCGAGGTCCTGGAAGGCCGCTTCCGGCGGCCGCCGGACTTCGACCTCGCGGCCTGGTGGCCGCGCTGGGTGGCCGACTTCGAGCGCCGACTGCTCGCCGAGTCGGCCACCGTGCGGCTGTCCGAGGAAGGGCTGCGCATCCTGCGCGCCGAACGCCCGCTGGCCGCCGAGCGCGTGCAGGCCACGCAGCGCCGCTGCGCGCGCCGCGGCTGGGTCGAAGCCGAGTTGCCGATCGAGAGCGTCGCCTACTCGGCGCGCCAGTTGCTGCGGCTGGGCGCCGAATGCGAGGTGATCGCGCCCGCCGCGCTGCGCCGCGCGGTGGCTGCGGAAGCCGCGCGCGTGGCGCGCCTCAACCGTCAGCCCAGCAGCACGCGTTCGTAGGCGTGCAGCGCCGGCAGGCCGCCGGTGTGCAGGAAGAGCACGCGCTCGCCGGCGCCGATCTCGCCCTTCCTCGCCATGCCGATCAGCCCGGCCATCACCTTGCCGGTGTAGACCGGGTCCAGCAGCACGGCCTCGGTGCGCGCGAGCCACTGCACCGCCTCGACCATGGCCGCGTTGGGCAGCGAATACTTCGGCTGCCAGTAGCCGCCCACGCATTGCACGGCTTCGGCCGGCACCTTGAAGCCGGCGCCCAGCAGGTCGACCACGGCCTGCGCTTCCTTCAGCACCAGCGGCGCCTGGTCGGCCGGGTCGCGGCTGACGCCGATGCCGGTGATCGGGATGTCGATCCGGTTGCCCAGGAAGCCGGCGAGCAGCCCGCCGTGGGTGCCCGAACTGCCCGAGCCCACGACGACGCGGTCGAAGCGCAGGCCGGCTTCGAAGCATTGCTGCTGCAGTTCCTGTGCGCAGGCCACGTAGCCCAGGCCGCCGATCGCGTTCGAGCCGCCGCCGGGAATGATGTAGCCCTTGCGGCCCACGGCGGCGAGCGATTCGACGACGCGCTGCATCGCCGCCGCCATGTCGGTGCCGGCCGGCACCACGGTGATCGCCTCCACGCCCATCAGGCGGAACAGGAAGTGGTTGCCGCTGGCGTCTTCGCGGTAGCTCTGCGGCACGCGCTCCTCGATCACGAAGCGGCACTTGAGCCCTTCGCGCACCGCCGCCGCCAGCGTGATGCGGCAGTGGTTGCTCTGCGGCGCGCCGCAGGTGACCAGCGTGTCGGCGCCCTGCGCCAGCGCGTCGGCGACCAGGAACTCGAGCTTGCGCGTCTTGTTGCCGCCGGGGAAGAGGCCCAGCTGGTCGTCGCGCTTGATCCACACCTCGGGCCCGCGGCCGCCGGGGCATGAAGCCGCCAGCGCGGCGCTGAAGTTCGGCAAGGGCTCGACCGGCGTGGCGTAAGGCGTGTAGCGGCGGCGCGGGAAGCGCGACAGGTCCATGAAGGCAGTCCTCGGGGTGGGGGTCCTGGGCAGGCCGGCGAGGATACGCCGGCCGGCGGCGCCTGCCGTGCGACACTGCCGGCGCTTCGAAGGATCCTCGCCGGAGGCCGCATGCGCGTCACCCTGGTCCACCCCGCAGGCTTCAACTTCGTCCCAGGCCAGCCCGACTACGCGATGCTGGCCAACCGGATGGCGCCGATCGGCATCCTGCAGCTGGCCAGCTGGCTGGAAAAGCACGGCCACCCGACCGCGGTGCACGACTGCCTGGGTCCGCACGCGCCGGCGGGCATCGAAGCCAACGCCGAGATCGTGCTGGCGACGAAGCCCGAGATGGTGGGCTTCTCGGCCACCACCTCGGCCTTCATGGACGCGGTGGAGATGGCGGCCTACATCAAGGAACGCGCGCCGCACGTGCAGGTGGTGGTGGGCAACGTGCACGTGTCCTCGCTCGGCACGCCGGTGCTGGACCACTTCCCCGAGATCGACTTCCTCGTCATCGGCGAAGGCGAAGGCGCCCTGCTCGACCTGGCCGAGGGGCGCGCGCCGGCGCAGATCCCCAACCTGTGCTGGCGCGACGGCGCCGGCCGCTCGCACGCCAACCCGCGGCGCACGCGCATCCTCGACCTCGACGAGCTGCCCTTCCCGGCCTACGACAAGCTGCCCGGCTTCCCGCGCGACTACCACCTGCCGCTGTTCACCTACGTGAAGCGCTACGGCGCGACGATGATCACCTCGCGCGGCTGCCCCTACACCTGCAGCTTCTGCGACCGCACGGTGTTCGAGCGCCTCTACAAGACGCAGTCGGCCGAGTACGTGCACGCGCACATGAAGCTGCTGCGCGACCGCCACGGCGTGCACCACATCAACTTCTACGACGACCTGTTCACGGCCAAGAAGGAACGCGTGCTCCAGCTGTGCGAGGTGCTGATCTCGCGCCCGCTGGGCATGCAGTTCAACTGCGCCATCCGCGCCGGCCACACCTCGCTGGAGATGTTGAAGCTGCTCCAGCGCGCCGGTGCGCTGCAGGTCTCGCTGGGCATCGAGTCGGCCGACCCGGAGATGATGGAGCGCCACAAGGCCGGTGTCACGCTCGACGAGGTGCGGCGCACGGTGCACGACATCCATGCCGCCGGGCTGCGCGCCAAGGGCCTGTTCATCTTCGGCATGCCGGGCGAGACGCCCGAGACCTTCCGCCGCACGAGCGACTTCATCCTCGAGCTGGGCCTGGACGAGATGAACGTCACCAAGTTCGCCCCGCTGCACGGCGCGCCGATCTGGGACGAATGCCTGAGCGGCGCGGAAGGCGACTTCAACGAGGACTGGCGGCTGATGAACTGCGTCAACTTCGTCTTCCGGCCCAAGGCCTTCGCCAGCCGCGACGAGATGGACGCGCTCTACAACTGGCACATCATGCGCTTCTACAACGGGCGCGCGTACCACCACCGCTTCGCACGCCGGCTCTGGCAGCACCGCTGGAGCCTGTGGCACGTGCTCAAGCACCTGCCGCACGCGCTGGCCGCGGCACGCAGCTTCAACAAGGGCCGCCAGCAGCGCGCCGCCGCCGCGCTGGACTTCAAGCGCCACCCGCGCCAGCCGGTCGGCCTGCAGCCCCAGCTGAGCCCTGAACTGCAGGAGGACAACGCCGCCGCGATGGCGCCGGTGCGTGTGCACCGGCAGGTGCGCACCGGCACCGGGACAGTGGCCGCGGGCTGATCAGCCCTTGCGGCGCGCGCAAGCCGCTGCCGGGAAGTCCACGAAGGCACGCGCCAGCACGGCGAAGAACTCCGTGTCGGCGGGCATCACGCGCCGGGCCAACGGGCCTCCGGGGTCGACTTCAACCTGCGCCCAGAGATGCCTCGGGTTCCGGCAGGTCCGCGCGCCTGGTGAAGGACGCGAAGGTGAGCATCGACTAGGTCTCGGGCGGCGAGACGGTGTCGGCCCACAGCCTTTCGGCCGACTCGAACTCCTCGGGCGTCGAATCGCTGACCTGCACCGAGTCGCGGGCCGCGGCCGCACCGACGCGCAGCCGCTGCTCGCGCAACTGGGCGCCGACGCGCAGCACGCGCAGGCGGTCGACGACCTGACCGAACGCGTCCGACGGCGCTTCGCGCAGCAGCCGCTCGGCTTCGGCCTGGGCGATGGCGAGCCGGTCGGCGGCCATCGCCTCCACGGCGCGCCAGCCGCCGTGGCCGAGCGCGTGGTGGACCTGCGCCAGCGCCGGCATCGCCCGCATCGGGTCGTCGCCGGCGCAGGCGAGCAGGCGCACGCGAAGTTCGTCGCGCAGCGCCTCGACGGCATGGCTGCCGCCGGGCCGGCGGCGGCGCTCCACCAGCACCACGTGCCACTGGCCGTCGCGCCGTTCCAGCCCCACCGGGCGGCCGAGCAGGCCCTGCAGCCAGCGCAGGCTGCCGGGTGCGCCGGCCGGCGCGCGCCGTTCGCGCTTCGGGCGCGTGCGCAGGAGCTTGCGGGGAGGCGGGGAAGACGACATGGCGGGGCAGCCGCGGGCGGCACTTGTCGACCCCGACGTCTTCGGCCGCCGCGGCCGCCGCTTGAGGGCCGCGGGCGCGCGCGCCGCCCTTCTCGCTCGAATGGTGCACACTCTCCCGATGCACCGGCGCAGCGCAACCCTCCTGCTCAACCTGGCCCACGCGGTGGACCACATGTTCCTGCTCGTCTTCGCCACCGCGGTGGCGGGCATCGCGGCCGACTTCGGCTTCGCGCGCTGGGAAGACCTGATGCCCTTCGGCGCCGGCGCCTTCCTGATGTTCGGCCTCGGCTCGCTGCCTTCGGGCCGGCTGGGCGACCTGTGGGGCCGGCGCGCGATGATGATCGTGTTCTTCTTCGGCATCGGCGCCGCTTCGCTGCTCGCGTCGCTGGCGCGGGGGCCATGGCAGCTGGCGGCGGCGCTCACGCTGGTGGGCACTTTCGCTTCCATCTACCACCCGGTAGGCATTCCCATGCTGCTGCAGGGCGCGACGCGGCCGGGTGCGGTGATCGGCTTCAACGGGCTGGCGGGCAACCTGGGCATCGCGGTGGCGGCGGCGTCCACCGGCCTGCTGATGAAGTGGTTCGGCTGGCGCGCGGCCTTCGCGGTGCCGGGCCTGGCCTGCCTGGCGCTGGGGCTCGTCTTCATGCGCGTGGTGCCGCCGGAAGCCGAGTCGCCTTCGCGGCGCAAGGGCGGCGCCCAGGTGCGCCTGTCGCGCGCTGATGTGGCGCGCGCGATGGCGGTGATGACGGTGGCTTCCGCCACCGGCGGCATCCTCTTCAACCTCACCACCAACGGCAACGCGCAGTTGCTGGCCGAGCGCTTCCGCGGCGTGCTGCAGGACCCGGCCACGCTGGGCCTGCTGCTGGCCGGCGTCTACGCGGTGGCCTCGCTGGCGCAGGTGGTGGTGGGGCGGCTGATCGACCGCTTCTCGCTCAAGCCGCTGTACCTGGGCGTGGCGCTGCTGCAGGTGCCGGTGCTGCTGTTCGCTTCGCAGGCGCAGGGCTGGTGGCTCTACGCGGGGCTGGTGGCGACGATGGTCTTCATCTTCGGCGCCATCCCCTTCACCGACGCGATGATCGCGCGCTACGTCGACGACCGCATGCGCTCGCGCGTGGCCGGCATGCGGCTGGCGGTGTCGCTGGGCATCAGCTCGCTGGCGGTCTGGGCGCTGGGCCCGCTGGTCAAGGACATGGGCTTCGACCGCCTGCTGATGGTGCTGGCCGGCGTCTCGCTGTGCACCGCGGCGACGGTGCTGCTGCTGCCTTCCGAAGCACCGGCGCCGGCCGCGGCCACGGCCTAGAACCCTCACCCGCCACCATGTACGTCCCGCCCCACTTCGCCGTCACCGACCCGGCGCAGCTGCACCGCATCATCCGCGAGCACCCGCTGGGCATGCTCGTGCGGCACGGCGAGCAGGGCCTCGACGCCGACCACGTGCCCTTCGAATACGACCCCGCCGCCGGCCCGCTGGGCACGCTGAAGGCGCACGTGGCGCGCGCCAACGAGCTCTGGCAGCGCTGCCCCGACGGCACGCCGGTGATGGTGGTGTTCCGCGGCGCCGAAGCCTTCGTCTCGCCCAGCTGGTACCCCAGCAAGCACGAGACGCACCGCCAGGTGCCGACCTGGAACTACGAGGTCGTGCACGCGCACGGCACGCTCGCCGTGCACGACGACGAACGCTTCCTGCGCGGCCTGGTGGCACGCCTGACGCGCCACCACGAGGCGGCCGAACCGAAGCCGTGGAAGATGTCGGACTCGGCGCCCGAGTACATCGACGCGATGCTGCGCAACATCGTCGGCATCGAGATCGCGGTCACCTCGCTCGTCGGCAAGTCCAAGCTCAGCCAGAACAAGGAAGCGCGCGACCGCCTGGGCGCCGCCGACACGCTGGCCGCGCGCGGCCACGACGAGCTGGCCGAACGCATGCGCAACCCCGGCTGAGCAATTCAGCCGGCCGCGGCCTCGCGCCGCACCGCCTCGGCCCGCTGCAGCACGGCGCGCCGTTCGCCTTCCGACAGCCGCGCCAGGTTCTTCACCTGCAGCGCCATGCGCGGGTTGCGCGCCAGCATCGGCTCGTGGCGCATCAGGAAGTCCCAGTACAGCGTGGTGTAGGGACAGGCGCGTTCGCCTTCGCGCTGCCCCGGGTCGTAGCGGCAGCCGGCACAGGGGCCGCCCATGCGCTGGATGTAGCGCCCGGTGGCCGCGTAGGGCTTGCTGGCCATCAGGCCGCCGTCGGCGTACTGGCTCATGCCCAGCGTGTTCGGCAGTTCCACCCATTCGACCGCGTCGACGTAGACCGCCAGGTACCAGGCGTGCACCGCCTGCGGCCGCACGCCGAGCAGCAGCGCGAAGAGGCCGGTCACCATCAGGCGCTGGATGTGGTGCGCGTAGCCATGCCGCAGCGTCTGGCCGAGGGCGTCGCGCAGGCAGGCCATGTCGGTCTCGCCGCTCCAGTACCAGGCCGGCAGGTCGGCCTGCGCGTCGAGCGCGTTGAGCCCGGCGTAGCCGGGCATGCGCGTCCAGTAGATGCCGCGCACGTACTCGCGCCAGCCCAGCACCTGGCGCACGAAGCCTTCGGCGCTGGGCAGCGGCACACGGCCGGCGCGGTACGCGGCTTCCGCGGCCTGCACCACTTCGCGCGCGCCCAGCAGCTTCAGGTTGAGCGCCGCCGAGAGCTGCGAGTGGTACAGCCACGGCTCGCCGGGCCAGATCGCGTCTTCGTAGCGGCCGAAGAGCGGCAGCCGTTCGTCGACGAAGCGCTGCAGCGACTGCAGCGCCTGCGCGCGCGTCACCGGCCAGTCGAAGGCGGCGAGCGACCCCGGGTGGCGCGCGAAGCGCGAGTCGACGAGCGCGATCACCTCGCGCGTGGTCGCGTCGGGCTCGAAGGCGGCGCGCGCCGGCAGCCGGCCCGGTCCTTCGGGGCCGAAGGCTTCGCGGTTGTCGGCATCGAAGTTCCAGCGCCCGCCGGCGGGCTGGCCGTCGTCCATCAGCACGCCGTGGCGCTGGCGCAGTTCGCGGTAGAAGAACTCCAGCCGCAGCGAGCGCCGGCCCTTCGCGTGGGCGGCGAACTCGCGCACGGTGGCGAAGAAGTGGCGGTCCTCGCAGACTTCCAGCGCGCGGCCGCCGGCTTCGGCGGCCGCCTTCAGCGCCTGCCACACGCGCCAGTCGCCGGGCGCCGTCATCACCACGCGCCGCGGCTGCAGCGTGGTCAGCGCGGTGCGCAGTTCCTCGGCCAGGCTGCCGCGGTTGGCGGGGTCGTCGAGCCGGCGGTAGTGCAGCGGCCGGCCGGCTTCGCGCAGCGCCTGCGCGAAGTGGCGCATCGCCGAGAGGAACAACGCGATGCGCGGCTTCGAAGACCAGACGTGGGTGGACTCCTCGGCCACCTCGGCCATCCAGACCGCGTCCTGCGCGGGGTCGAAGCCGTCGAAGGCGGCGGCGTCCAGGTCGAGCTGGTCGCCCAGCACGACCACCAGCGTGCGCAGGCCGCTCACCGGCCGGCAGCCCGCGGGCCCGCCTTGCGGCAGGCGTCGGAGCAGTACTTCACCTCGTCCCAGCTGCGCGCCCAGCGCTTGCGCCAGCTCATCGGCCGGCCGCAGGCCACGCAGGGCTTGCTGGGCAGCGACTGCTTGTGGCCCTTGAACGAAGGAGAGGCTCGGGACTTCATCGTCGGCGGCCATCGCGGGATCCGTTGAGCGGTCTCAATCCGCGCGCGACGGCCGGGCGGAGTATGCGGAGATCGCCCGCTGCCGGCTCGCGGCCTTCACAAGACCCTGCCGGGCCGCAGCGATCAGGAGCCCCGCATGAACGAAGACCCGCGCCTCGCATCGGCCCGCCGCGTCGGCACCGGCCTCGCCTTCGTCGTCTTCCCGCTCGTGTTCGTGTTCGCCTTCGCCGTGCACCCGGGACTGCTGCACCCCCGCCTGCTGGGTCCGGCCGAACTGGTGCTGCGGGCGCGCGGCGACCGCCTGCTGCAGTTCGCGCATGCGCTGGTGCTGCTGGACACGGCATTGCTCGTCGTCGTGGCGCTGCACTTCATGAAGCTGCTGGACCTCAGTGCCTGGGCCTGGGCAGGCTTCGTCGGCGCGGTGCTGGCGGTGCCGGGGGCGCTGGCGCTGGCGGCCGACAAGGGTGCCCTGTGCCTCACGATGAGCGCGCTCGACGGCCTCACCGACGCCGAGTTCGCGGCCATGATGCCCGGCCTGCTCGCCATGTTCTCGAAGCAGGGCTGGATGGTCCTGCTCTGGGGCATCCTGCTGCTGCCGCTCGGCTTCGGCCTCCAGGCCGTTGCGTTGCTGAAGAGCGGCGTCCTCGCACGCTGGCAGGGCGGGCTCTTCCTGCTGGGCGTGCTGCTCGTCGGCACGCCCGACGGCGTCGAGGTGGTCAATCTCTCGGCTTCGGTCCTGATGGCCGTCGCCCTCGTGCCCTACGGCTGGCGATGGCTCCGCGGCGGGCGGCGCTGACGGCGGCTGCCAGAATCGCCGCGCCAGCCAACGCGGGAAGCCCCTTCATGAAGCGCCTCACCATCTCGCTCGACGACGAACTCGCCGACGCCTTCGAATCGCTCGTGCGCGCGCGCGGCTACGAGAACCGGTCGGAGGCCTTCCGCGACCTGCTGCGCCAGGACCTGGGCAACGTGCGCCTGCGCGACCGCCCCGAAGCGCCCTGCGTCGCCACGCTCAGCTACGTCTACAACCACCACCAGCGCCAGCTCGCGCTGCGCCTGACCGACCTGCAGCACGACCACCACGAGCTGACCGTGTCGACCACGCACGCCCACCTGGACCACGACCACTGCATCGAGACGGCGATCCTGCGCGGCCGCACGGACCAGGTGCGCGCCTTCGCCGAGTCCGTGATCGCCCAACCCGGCGTCAGCCACGGCAACCTGCACCTGGTGCCGATGGCGGTGCGCCACTCGCACGGCCACGCCCACCTGGAGCCGGCCACCGCGCACCCGGCCGAACGCGGGCGGCGCTCCCGGCCACCGCGCGCCTGAGGCCGGCGCCGGCCGGCCAGCGGGCTGCCGATCCGGCGGCCCGCCCGGCCAGCGCGTTGGCAGTCGCCCCGACCGCGTTCGCAGGGCCGCCCCCGCCACCCAGAAAGGCCCCGGGGCCGCGGCACGCTTCTTGTATGACACTTCGGCATCCGTTCATACGAACTGCCGGACCCGCCCATGCACGACCTGCCTGCCGACTGGGGCGCCCTCTGCGCCCTGGTGTTCCTGCTGGGCATGCGCCACGGCCTCGACGCCGACCACCTGGCCGCGATCGACGGCCTGACCCGCCTGGCCGCGCGCCGCCGCCAATGGCACGCCCGCGCCTGCGGGGCCCTGTTCTCGCTCGGCCATGGCGTGGTGGTGCTCGCGATCGCCGGGTTCGCCGGCGTGCTCGGCGCCGGCTGGGCGCCGCCGGGCTGGTTCGAAGCGCTCGGCGGCGGGCTGTCGATCGGCTTCCTGCTGCTCATCGGCACGGTCAACCTGCGCGCCGCGCTGCGGGCGCCCGCCGGCGCGCCGGTGCCGCTGGTCGGCGTGCGCGGACGCTGGGTCGGCCGGCTGCTCGGGGGCGGCGGCCGGGCCTCCGGCCCGCTGGCGGTGGCGGGCGTGGGCGCGCTGTTCGCGCTGTCCTTCGACACCCTGGGCCAGTCGGCGCTCTTCGCGGTGATGGCCACGCGCTTCGGCGGCGTCGGCCATGCGCTCGCGCTGGGCCTGCTCTTCGTGCTGGGCATGCTGCTCTGCGACGGCGCCAACGGCTGGTGGGTCTCGCGCCTGATCGCCCGCAGCGACCGGCGGGCGGCCCTGGCGTCGCGCACCATGACGCTGGCCGTGGCCTGCGCCAGCCTGGCGGTGGCGGCGCTGGCCCTGGGGCGCATGGCCTCGGGCTGGATCGACGGCCTGCTGGCCGGCCGGGAACTGGCGATCGGACTGGGCGTCGCCGCGTTCGTGGGCTTCGGCTATCTCGTCGCCTGCCGGGCCGCCCCGCCGCCGCCGGCCTCGGGCGCGCGGTCCTGAAGAGGCTGCATCCGGCGCCGGCGCCGCCGCGTAAGAGGAACCAGCCCGTGTTCATACCGTCGCCAGGGGAGGCAAGCAACATGCATCTCATGCCCATCCACGTTCGCCTTCGGCACCGCCCGATCGCCTGGGCCGCGGCGGGCCTGCTTTTGTGCCACGCCGCCTGCGGGCAGGCGGCCGACGCGGACCCGGCCGCGGCCACCGTCGCGGCCGCCAGCCCGGGGAGCGACCGCGTCGAAGTCACCGGCCGCCACTACGACAACGCCGTCGGCACTTCCGACGCCGCGTCGCAGGGCACGATCCGCGCAGAGCTGCTGAAGAGCCGCCCCGCGCTGCGCCCGGGCGAGGTGCTGGAGTTCGTGCCCGGGGTCATCGTCACCCAGCACTCGGGCGACGGCAAGGCCAACCAGTACTTCCTGCGCGGCTTCAACCTCGACCACGGCACCGACTTCGCCACCAGCGTCAACGGCGTGCCGGTCAACATGCCCACGCACGCGCATGGCCAGGGCTATTCGGACCTGAACTTCCTGATCCCGGAGCTCGTCGACCGCATCGAGTACCGCAAGGGCCCCTACTTCGCGAGGAACGGCGACTTCTCGGCCGCCGGCTCGGCCGACATCATCTACCGCACCACGCTCGACGAGGACTTCGCGGCGCTCACGCTGGGTCAGCGCCAGTACCAGCGCCTGGTGGGTGGCGCCACGGCCGAGGCGGGCCCTGGCCTGAAGCTCACCGGCGCCCTCGAGCTGATGCACAACGACGGTCCGTGGGCCGTGCCCGAGCACCTGCGCAAGGCCAACGCCCTGCTCACGCTGGGCGGCGGTTCGCGTGCCGAAGGCTGGAGCGCCAGCCTCATGGCCTACGACGCGCGCTGGACCGCCACCGACCAGATCCCGCAACGGCTGATCGACGCCGGCCTCTACAACGGCCAGCCCTTCGGCCGCTTCGATACGCTGGACCCCACCGATGGCGGCAGCACGCGCCGCAGCAGCCTCTCGGGCGAGTGGCACCGCAACGACGACGGCGGCGCGACCCAGGTCGCGGCCTACCTCATCGACTACCGGCTCAAGCTGTTCTCCAACTTCACCTACGCACTGGAGCGGCCGGTCACCGGCGACCAGTTCTCGCAGCAGGACCGGCGCACCGTGGCCGGCGGCAGCGCCCGCCACGCGTTCGAGCACATGCTGGCCGGCCTGCCGGCGCGCAGCGAATTCGGGCTCCAGCTGCGCGAC
The DNA here is from genome assembly GCA_964454485.1 of uncultured Rubrivivax sp. GTDB lineage: Bacteria > Pseudomonadota > Gammaproteobacteria > Burkholderiales > Burkholderiaceae_C > Rubrivivax. Next base: position 1,940 of record CAYVXO010000171.1, on the reverse strand, counting down.
GACCGCATCCGCGTCGGCCTGTTCGACACCCAGGCGCGGCAGATCGTCGGCACCACGCGCGACGACGACGTGCAGGAGACGATGCTGGCCCTGTACGGCCAGACCTCGGTCGAATGGACGCCCTGGCTGCGCAGCGTCGTCGGCCTGCGCGCCGACCAGGCGCGCTTCAAGGTCACGAGCCTGTCCAACGACGCCAATTCGGGCTCCGCTTCGGGCCACCTGCTGTCGCCCAAGCTCTCGCTCGTGCTGGGGCCCTGGGCGAAGACCGAGTTCTTCTTCAACGCCGGCCGCGGTTTCCACAGCAACGACGCCCGCGGCACCACCGTCACGGTCGACCCGAAGACCAACGATCCGGTCGAGAAGGTGCCCGGCCTGGTGACCGCGCGCGGCCTGGAGCTGGGCGCGCGCACCGAATGGCTGCCCGGCCTGCAGAGTTCGCTCGCGCTTTGGAAGCTGGACTTCGACTCCGAGCTGGTCTACGTGGGCGACGCCGGCGCCACCGAAGCGAACCGCCCCAGCACGCGCCGCGGCGTCGAGTGGAACAACCGCTACGTCCCGCTGCCCTGGCTGCTCGTCGACGCCGACCTGGCCTGGACGCACGCGCGCTTCTCGGACGCGGACCCCGTCGGCAACCGGATCCCGAACGCGGTCGACAAGGTGGCCTCGATCGCGGTCACCGCGCGCGACCTCGGCCCCTGGTTCGCCAGCCTGCAGTGGCGCTACCTGGGCTCGGGCGCACTGATCGAGGACAACAGCCAGCGTTCCGCGTCCTCGCTCACCACCAACCTGCGCATCGGCCGCAGGCTGGCACCGAAGACCGAGTTGACGCTGGACGCGTTCAACCTGTTCGACCGCAAGGTCAACGACATCGAGTACTACTACGAATCGCAGCTGCCCGGCGAAGCCGCGCCCGTCGCCGACAAGCACGTGCACCCGGCCGAGCCGCGCACCCTGCGCCTGACGCTGCGCGTCGGGTTCTAGCCGGCGCCCAGCCGGCTGCGCAGCTGCGCGAGGTCCTGCCCCAGCCCCGAATCGCCCTCGAGCCCCAGTTCCCGCGCCAGCCGTTCGGCTTCCTGCAGGGTGGCGCGCGCGGCATCGTGGCGCCCGGCCGCGAGTTCGGCCATGCCGCGCACGCACAGCACGCCGGCCACGCCGTAGGGGTCGCCGATGGCGCGCAGCAGCGCTTCGGCTTCGCGCAGGGCTGCTTCGGCCGGCGCCGTTTCACCCAGGTCGGCGAGCACGCGCGCCAGGCTGCCGAGCATCGCGCCTTCGTGGCGGCGGTGCCCCACTTCGCGCGCGATCGCGAGGCCGGCCTCGAGGTCGGCGCGTGCCTCGACCAGGCGGCCCATCGCGTGCAGCATGTCGCCGCGGTTGCCCACCGAGATGCCTTCGGAGCGGCGGTCGCCGATCTCGCGCGCGATGGCGAGCGCGCCCTCGGTGCACTGCAGCGCTTCCTCGGCGCGTCCGTCGACGGACAGCAGCGTGCCCAGGTTGTCGAGCGCGGCGCCTTCGGCGCGCCGGTCGCCGAGCTCGCGCGCGATCGCCAGCGCCTCAGGGTAGTGGCGGTGTGCCTCGGCATTGCGGCCGATGTCGCTGCACAGCGTGCCCAGGTTGAGCAGGGCCAGGCACTCCGAGCGCCGGTTGCCCGTCTCGCGGTGGATCGCCAGCGCCGCCTGGTAGCAGCGCTCGGCGTCTTCGATGCGGCCGCGGTCGCAGTACATGTTGCCCAGGTGGCCGAGCTCAACGCCTTCGGCGACGCGGTCGCCCGCTTCGCGGTGCATCGCCAGGGCCTGCTCGCAGAAGGCGAGCTCCTCGTCGCGGCCCTGGCCGGCGTAGATCGAACCCAGGTCGCCGAGCGCCTGCGCCTCGGCCCGCCGGTCGCCCGCGGCGCGCGCGAGCGCCAGCGCGCGCTGCAGGCAAGCGGCTGCATCGTCGTTGCG
>CAYVXO010000170.1:0-13372 GCA_964454485.1 uncultured Rubrivivax sp. | reverse complement strand
TGAAAGGCTCGGCCTACGACGACGTGAGCATCCGCCAGCTGCTGACCATGACCTCCGGCGTGCGCTGGAACGAGGACTACGCCGACCCGAAGTCCGACGTGGCGCTGTTCAACAAGCACAAGCCCGAAGAAGGCGTGGACGCGCTGGTGAGCTACCTGCGCCAACTGCCGCGCGAAGTGCCCGCCGGCACGCGCTGGCACTACAGCACCGGCGAAACCAACCTGGTGGGCGTGCTGGTGGCCCAGGCCACCGGCAAGCCGCTGGCGCAGTACCTCTCCGAAAAGATCTGGGTGCCCGCCGGCATGGAGCAGCCCGCCACCTGGATCCTGAGCCGCACCGGGCGCGAGATCAGCGGCTGCTGCATCCAGGCCGCCACGCGCGACTTCGCGCGCTTCGGCCAGTTCATCCTGAACGGCGCGAAGGTGAACGGCCAGAGCATCGTGCCCGAAGGCTGGCTGGAACAGGCCACCACCGAACGCACGCCCATCGACCAGCCCGGCCGGGGCTACGGCTACCAGTGGTGGACCTATGCCGACGGCAGCTTCTCGGCGCGCGGCATCTTCGGCCAGGCGATCTTCATCGACCCGAAGCGCCAGCTCGTCATCGCCAGCAACGCCAGCTGGCCCACCGCCAGCAACCGTGAAGCCGGCAAGGCGCGCGACGAGTTCCACCGCGCGGTGCAGAAGGCGGTGGACGACGAGGCCGCCGCGCCCGCCAATTGAATTCAGGCGCTGCGGCGCCGGCGCACGCGCACGACCACGTCGACCTCGGCCACCTCGGTGCCTTCCTCGAAGGCCGGCAGCCCCATCACCTGCACGCAGGCCGCAGGCAGGTCGCGCACTTCGCCGGTGTCGACGTCGTACACGTGGTGGTGCGGCGCCAGCGTGCTGTCGTAGACCGCGGCCGCGCCGCTGATCACCAGTTCACGCAGCAGGTGGTGCTGCACGAAGAGCTGCAGCGTCGCGTAGACCGTGGCGCGCGAAAGCCCGGGCAGGCGCGCCCGGGCCGCCGCCAGCACCTGCTCGGCCGTCAGGTGACAGGGCCTTTCCATCATGACGCCGGCCACCGCCAGGCGCTGCAGCGTGGGTTGCACGCCTGCTTCACGCAGGCGCTGCTGGATCGCCTGGTGGTGGGCCGGTGTCGTCATCGCGTGCTCACTTGAAGGGGCTGGGGCGCGGTGTCGTGTCGCTCGAAGGCGGCAGCACCGGCATCGTGAAATTCGGCTGGTCGCCGGTCAGCGTCTTCAGGAAGGCGACGATCTTGCCGTTCTCGTCCTTCGTGAACGTCTTGCCCAGCTGCAGCCGGCCCATCACGTCCACCGCTTCGGGCAGCGTGTTGACGGCGCCGTCGTGGAAGTACGGGTAGGTCATCTCCACGTTGCGAAGCGTCGGCACCTTGAAGTTGAAGCGGTCGATCTCCTTGCCGGTGACCGCGCTGCGCCCTTCGGCCGGGCTGGTGGCCTTGTAGGCCTGCACCACGCCCATCTTCTGGAACGAGTTGCCGCCGACGGCCGGGCCGTTGTGGCAGGCGACGCAGCCGCTGGTCTTGAAGAGCTGGTAGCCGGCCTGTTCCTCGGCACTGAGCGCGTCCTTCTTGCCCAGCAGCCACTGGTCGAAGCGCGAGTTCGGCGTCACCAGGGTCTTCTCGAACTCGGCGATGGCCAACGTGACCTGTTCGATGTCGACGCGGTCCTTGCCGAACACCTGCTTGAATTCACGCTGGTAGGCCGGGATCGACTCGAGCACGCCGATCGCCAGCGTGTGGCTGAAAGCCATCTCGCCCGGGTTGGCGATCGGGCCGCCGGCCTGCGCCTTGAGGTCGGCCGCGCGGCCGTCCCAGAACTGCGCCACGTTCAGGCTGGAATTCAGCACCGTGGGCGCGTTGATCGGGCCCTGCTGCCAGCGGTCGCCGATGGAGGTGGGCAGGTTGTCGGTGCCGCCCATCGAAAGGTTGTGGCACGAGTTGCACGAGATGAAGCCCGACTTGGACAGGCGGGGGTCGAAGTACAGCTTTTTGCCGAGCTCGACCATGCCCAGGTTCACCTGCTTGGGCGGCGTGATCGGCTGGATGGGTTCGCCGCTCTGGGCGAATGCGGGGGCGAAGGAGACCAGGGATGCGGCGGCAACGGCGGCCAGCGGCATCAGACGCGTGAACATGAAGACTCCTGTGACAAGCATCGTCCGGCAGTTCGGCGGAGCAGGCCCGGACGTCTGGCCCCTGCCCCGGGGACCCTGGACTCGATCCAGAGCCTGGACGCATTCCAGATCGGCTCCGCCACGCGCGCCCTGCTCTGGCTCAAACCGGTGTCGGAACCCGGCCCACGCCGTGGCAGGCTTGCCCCAGGTCAAAGGCCAGCCAGCGCCCGCCCGCTGTGGGCTTTGTCGAGAACCGCACACAGCCCCGGCAGCGCCAAGTGCCTGATTCGTAAGGCCTGCGCCCTTGGCACGGGTCTCGCAAAGGAGGGGCTGAATCCACAGCCGCCTGCGAGGCCTGCGCATGAGCAACACCGCCTTCGTGTCGATCGCCGATCTGGGCCGCGGCCGCCAAGCCGTGAGCAAGATCCTCGAGACCGCCGCGGCCGGCGGCTGCAGCACCAGCGGCGGAGCCGGCAAGTCCAGCTGCGGCTCTTCCGACGGCCCGGCCGACATGCCGGCCGAGATCTGGGAGAAGGTGAAGAACCACCCCTGCTATTCGGAAGAGGCCCATCACCACTACGCCCGCATGCACGTGGCGGTGGCGCCGGCCTGCAACATCCAGTGCCACTACTGCAACCGCAAGTACGACTGCAGCAACGAAAGCCGGCCCGGGGTGGTGAGCCAGAAGCTCACGCCCGAACAGGCGGTGAAGAAGGTGCTGGCGGTGGCCAGCGAGATTCCGCAGATGACGGTGCTGGGCATCGCCGGCCCCGGCGATTCGCTGGCGAACCCGAAGAAGACCTTCGACACCATGCGTGCGCTGCACGAGCAGGCGCCCGACATCAAGCTGTGCCTGTCCACCAACGGCCTGGCGCTGCCGGACCAGGTGGACGAGATCGTCAAGTACAACATCGACCACGTCACCATCACCATCAACATGGTGGACCCCGCGGTGGGCGAGAAGATCTACCCCTGGATCTTCTGGGACCACCGCCGCGTGACCGGGTACGAGGCGGCGAAGATCCTGCACGAGCGCCAGATGCTCGGCCTGGAGATGCTCAACGCGCGCGGCGTGCTCACCAAGATCAACTCGGTGCTGATCCCCGGCATCAACGACGAGCACCTGATCGAGGTGAACCGCGAGGTGAAGAAGCGCGGCGCCTTCCTGCACAACATCATGCCGCTCATCAGCGAAGCGGAGCACGGCACCCACTTCGGCCTGACCGGCCAGCGCGGCCCCACCGCGCAGGAACTGAAGGCGGTGCAAGACGCCTGCGCCGGTGGCGCCAACCTCATGCGCCACTGCCGCCAGTGCCGCGCCGACGCCGTGGGCCTGCTGGGCGAAGACCGCAGCGAGGAGTTCACGCTCGACAAGATCGAGGCAATGGAAGTCGTCTACGACCTGGACAAGCGCCGCGAGTACCAGGCCACCGTGGAAGCCGAACGCCAGGCTCAGCACGCGGCGAAGGAAGCGGCGCTGGCCGCGGCGGCGGCTGACGATGGCGTCGACGCCGCGATGAAGGTGCTGGTGGCCGTGGCCACCGAAGGCGGCGGCAAGGTCAACCAGCACTTCGGCCACGCCACCGAGTTCCAGATCTTCGAGGTGAGCAAGAGCGAGGCCTTGTTCGTCGGCCACCGCCGCGTGGACCTGTACTGCCAGGGCGGCTACGGCGAAGACGAGCAGTTGCCTTCGATCGTGAACGCCATCAACGACTGCCACGCGGTGCTGGTGTCCAAGATCGGCGCCTGCCCGCGCGACGAACTCACGGCCGCCGGCATCGAGCCGGTGGAGCGCTACGCGCACGAGTTCATCGAGAAGGCGGCGCTCTCGTGGTTCGCCGACTACCGCGCGCGCGTGGCGCGCGGCGAGATCGAACACCAGCCGCGTGGCGACGCCAGCATCCGCCAGGGCGCCTACACGGCCGCCGCCTGACCTTTCCCTGTAAGGAGACCCCACCATGGCCCTGAAGATCATCGCCAGCCAGTGCACCGGCTGCAGCGCCTGCGAACCCGAGTGCCCCAACGTCGCCATCCGCGAAAAGGGCGGCACCTTCATCATCGACCCCGCCAAGTGCACCGAATGCGAAGGCCACTTCGACGCGCCGCAGTGCATCGCCGTGTGCCCGGTCGACGGCTGCATCAAGAAGGTCTGACGTGCTGCAGCCCCACGTGACCGTCACCCCCGCGGCCGAGAAGTTCATGCGCCGCATGGTGCGCTTCTCCGAACACCCGGCCGGCGGCTTCCGCCTCAGCGTTTCGCCGGGCGGCTGCTCGGGCTACAGCAGCAGCTTCACGGTAGAGGGTGCGCTGAAGGAAGGCGACGCCGAACTCAGCGTGAACGGCCTGCGCCTGTTCCTGCCCGCCGAAAGCCGGCTGCTGCTGGACGGCGTGACGGTCGACTTCGCCGACACCCCGCTGCAAAGCGGCCTGACCTTCGTGAACCCGAACCAGGCCGCCTGCGGCTGCAGCACCGGCGAAGCCAAGCCGGCGCAGGCCGCCGTGAGCGTGGGCTCGATCAAGCGCGTGGTGCGCAGCTGAAGGCGCCCCGTGGCGGAAGACGGCTTCGACGACGCGGTGCTCGGCGCCGGCCTGCCGCCGGCGGCCGAAGCCGCGCTCGCCGAAGCCGGCCGCCTGCGCGGCACGGACCCCGCGGGCGCGATGGCCGCGCTGATGCGCGCCAGCGCCCTGGCGCCCGAGCACCCGGCGCTGCTCATCGCCTTCTACCGCCACCACTTCTACGGCCACCGCCTGGCCGCCGCGCGCGACGTGGCGCGGCGTGCGCTGGTGGTGGGCGCGCAGGCGCTGGGTCTGCCGCGGGTGTGGCGCGAAGTGCCGAAGGCGCCGCTGGCCGGCACCTTCAGCGACGCGCGCACCCGCTTCTACCTCTTCACGCTCAAGGGCTACGCGTATCTCAGCCTGCGCCTGGGCGACGAGCCCGAGGCGCGCGAGGCGCTGGCGCTGCTGCGCGCGCTGGACCCGGCCGACCACGTGGGCGGCGCGCTGCTGGAGACCGTGCGCGTGCGCGCAGGCCGCGACGAGGAAGAACTCGAATCGCTGGAGGCCGGCCATGGCTGACATCGTGCGCGACGACGACGTGATCGAGATCGCGCAGCCGCCGCGCTTCGCCATCGGCGAGCGGGTGGCCAGCCGCACGGTCATCCGCAACGACGGCACCTACACCGGCAAGGACATCGGCGACGTTCTCGTGAGCAAGGGCGACTTCGGCTACGTGCAGTCGATCGGCACCTTCCTGCAGCAGTTCTACATCTACGCCGTCGACTTCCCGGCCACCGGCCACCGCGTGGGCATGCGGGCGAAGGAACTCTGCACCCTGGACCACCTGCCGCCCGAGGTGCTGGCCCAGCTGGGCGAGAAGGCGGCGCTGCTGAAGGAGCTGGCATGAGGATCCCGCGCGAAGCCAAGTACCGCTGGGGCGAGGAAGTGCGCGCCCGCGTCGACCTGTACAACGACGGCAGCCTGCCCGACATCGACGAAGACCGCCTGCTCATCGCCGCCGGCGGGCCGGGCGAGATCGTCAACATCGGCCACCACGAAGAGACCGACACGCCGCTGTACCTGGTGGACTTCGGGCTCGTCGTGCTCGGCGTCACCGAAGAAGAGATCGAGGTGGTTCGGTGAACGCGCGCCGCGCCGTCGAGCCCCAGGCGACCGGCGCCGTGGTCGACCTCGACGAGCGCCGCATCCTGCAGGCGCTGGCGCGGCGCGAGCGCTACAAGTACGTGCAGCCGCGGCTGGAACGCGAAGGCCGCGGCTGGAAGGTGGCCAGCCCCAACTGCTCGCGCAGCGTGCACGCCGACGGGCGCGAGATCGACATCGCGCGCCTGCTGCCCGAAGGCACCCAGTGGAAGCTCTACGCGCGTGACCACGTGCTGGGCATCTGGGTGCAGAAAGGCAGCGCGATGCCGCTGCCGCAGGCGCTGGCGCTGCTGGCAGCCGACCCTTCGCGCGAGTTCTGGCCGTGAGCGTTTACCTGGACCACAACGCCACCACGGCGCCTTCGCCGCAGGCCGTGCAGGCGCTGTTGCAAACGCTGCAGCAGGCCTGGGCCAACCCTTCTTCCACCCACGGCCCGGGCCAGGAGGCGAAGCGCGTGCTCGCCGCCGCGCGCACCCAGGTGGCGGCCTTCGTGGGCTGCAGCCCGGCCGAACTGGTGTTCGGCAGCGGCGCCACCGAAGCCAACCACCACGCCGTGCTCGGCACGCTGGCCGCGCGCCGCGCCGAAGGCCGCACGCGCTGGCTGCTGAGCGCGGTGGAACACCCGGGCCTGATGGCACTGGCCGCGCGGCTGGCGGCCGAAGGCGTGCCGGTGCAGCGCATCGGCGTCGACCGCGCGGGCCGGCTCGACCTGGCGCAACTGCGCGCCGCGCTCGGCCCCGACGTCGCCCTGGTCAGCCTGATGGGCGCCAACAACGAGACCGGCGTGCTGCAGGCCACCGCCGAGGCCACCGCGCTGGCGCAGGCCGCCGGCGCCTGGCTGCACGTGGACGCGACCCAGCTCGCCGGCAAGATACCGCTCGCTTTCGCGGCCGGCGGCTGGCAGCTGATGACGCTTTCGGCGCACAAGCTGCACGGCCCCAAGGGCTGCGGCGCGCTCGTCGTGCGGCGCGGGCTGCCGCTGGCGCCGCTCATCGGCGGCCGGCAGGAACGGCAGCGCCGCGGCGGCACCGAGAACCTGCCCGCCATCGCCGGCTTCGGCGCCGCCTGCGAACGCGCCGCGCGCACGCTGAGCTCCGACGTCGAACGCATGGCGCGCCTGCGCGACCGGCTGGAGACCGGGCTCGCGCTCGCGCTGCCCGCCGTGCAGGTCTATGGCGCCAACGCGCAACGCCTGCCCAACACCAGCTGCCTGCGCTTCGGCGACCTGCCCGCCGAACAGGTGCTGCACAGGCTGGAAGCCGAAGGCGTGATCGCCAGTTCCGGTGCCGCCTGCAGCGCCGGCGGCACCGAGCCTTCGCACGTGCTGCTGGCCATGGGCGAGACGCCGGCGCAGGCCAAGGGCGGCGTGCGCTTCTCGCTCGGCCGCGACACGACCGAAGCCGACATCGAACAGGCCCTGGGCGCCGCCGTGCGCGCGCTGGCGCCGCTGCTCACCCGAATCCCCGAAAGGACCCCCGCATGAAAGTGATGATGCGCCGCAATGCGGCCGGCGTGCTCTCGGCCTACGTGCCGAAGAAGGACCTGGAGGAGCCGGTGGTCGCGCAGGAAAAGCCCGGCCTGTGGGGCGGCACCGTCACGCTGGCCAACGGCTGGACCCTGGCCTTGCCCGAGATGGCCGAAGGCACGAACCTGCCCATCACGGTGGAAGCGCGCCGGCTCTCGGGCGAGTGACGCCATGAACGCGCCCGAAGCCCTGCCGCCTGTGCTGGCCCCAGAACACGAACTGCGGCTGTGCGAGCCCGACGTCGGCGACGTCGAGACCGCGGTGGTGGTGGCCGCGCTGCAGCAGCCCCGGCTCTCGGCCGGCCCGCTGGCCGAAGCCTTCGAGTCCCGCTTCGCCGAAAGCGTGGGCCGCCGCCACGCGGTGGCGGTGACCAGCGGCACGATCGGCACCTGGCTGCTGCTGCGCGCCCTGGGGATCGGCCCCGGCCAAGAGGTGGTGGCCTCGCCCTACGGCTGGCACCAGGTGGGCCACGCGGTCACGCTGGCGGGCGCGAGGCTGGTGTTCGCCGAGATCGACTACTGGTCCGGCTGCCTGGACCCGGCGCGCGCCGCCACCGTGCTGACGCCGGCCACGCGCGCCGTCATCGCCGGCAACGTGAACGGCCACCCGGCGGCGTGGAAGGGCTTCGAGGCGCTGGCGCGCGAGCACGGCTTGAAGCTCCTCGAGGACAGCACCGAAGCGGTCGGCTCGCGCTACGCCGGCCGCCCCGTGGGCGCCTTCGGCGACGCCAGCGTGTTCGACTTCTCGCAGCCTTCGCTCTTGTGCTGCGGCGAAGGCGGCATGGTCGTCACCGACGACGAGGCGCTGGCCCGCGAACTGCGCTACCTGCGCCGGCGCGCGCTGGCCGACCGCCGTTCGGTCAGCGTCGGTGCGCGCGTGCCGCTGCAGGCCGGCATGGGCGAGCTCACCGCCGCGCTGGGCATGGCGCAGCTGGCGCGCCTGCCGGAGATCTGCGAACGCCGCGCCGAAGTCGAAGCCGCGTACGCGGAAGAGATGCGCAGCTTCGAAGGCATCAAGCCGCCCTACCGCGGGCCGGACGTGGACCAGGTGAACTGGATGCTCTACGTGGTGCACCTGGGCAAGCGCTTCACCGCCAGCGCCTGCGACCAGATCGTCGAGGACCTGGCCGAAGAAGGCATCGAGGCCGCCGTCTTCTGCCAGCCGCTGCACCAGCAGTTCGCCTACCAGCAGCAGGGCTGGTCGCGCGGCCGCTTCCCGCTCGCCGAACGCATCGCCGACCGCGCCATCGCGCTCCCCTTCCATGGCGGGCTGGACGCCGACCACGTGAAGTTCATCGTCAAGACGCTGAAGGACTCGTCGGTCAACGTCGGTGCGGGTGCGGCCATCTACTGAGGAGTTCCATGAGCTTCACCACCCTGGACCACCTGCCCGAAGAAGTCGCCGAAGGCCTGGCCGCCGGCCGGCTGGCGCCCTTCTGCGGCCCCGGCCTGCTGGCGCTGTGCGAAGGCCCCACGCCGCCTGCCGACGCGCCGGCGCTGGCGGCGGTGCTGGCGGCGAAAACGAGCGTTCCCGGCAAGATCCGCCACCGGCTCACTGCGGTGGCCCAGTTCGTCGAGAACTTCAAGCACCGCAAGACCCTGGTGTCGCTGATGGACGGCGCCTTCGCCGCCGCCGCCGAGCCTTCCCCCTTGCACCGTTGGCTGGCCGCGCTGCCGGCACCGCTGCTGGTGGACCTGTGGTACGACGACACGCTGCGCTGCGCGCTCGCTGCGCGCAACGACTGGGCCGAGGTGCAGGGCTTGTCGCAGAGCGAGCACTTCGGCACCTGGTGCGGCTGGTACGGCGCCGACGGCAGTCCGCGCCCCGACCCGGTCGAAGCGCGCACCGTGCTCTACAAGCCCTGGGGCGGTCACGCGCCGGCGTCGAACTACCTGGTCTCGGACTCCGACCACGTGGAAGTGCTGACCGAGATCGACATCCAGACCCCGATCCCCGCCCTCGTGCAGCAGCGCCGCGCCACGCTCGGCTTCGTCTTCCTGGGCTGCCGCTTCAACGACCAGCTGCCGCGCGCCTTCGCGCGCCAGATCTTGAAGCGCAGCGTCGGCCCGCACTGGGCCGTACTGCCGGATGAGCCCACGCGCATGGAAGCGCGCTTCCTCGAAGAGCAGGGCATCACCCGCATCGCGCTGCCGCTGGCCGAAGCCGCCGGGGCGCTGGCCAGCGCCACCGCCTGATCCACCCCCCGAACAAGGAGTCCACCCGATGGCTATCCTGACCCTCCAGCCTGCGGGCACGCAGGTTGAGTTCGCCCCCGGCGCCAACTTGCTGCAGGTGCTGCTGGCCGCCGGCGCGCAGATCCTCACCAAGTGCGGCGGCAACGCCAGCTGCGGCGCCTGCCACGTGTTCGTCACCGAAGGCCGCAAGACCGTGAGCCGGCTCACGCCGGCGGAGAACGCCAAGCTCGACACCCTGGTCGGCGTGGGCAGCAAGTCGCGCCTGGCCTGCCAGGTGACACTGGGCAGCGAGCCGGTGAGCGTGGAGCTTCTCGGCGCCCTGTCGGGCTGAAGGTCGCCAGGCTACTTGCGCAGCTTCGCCCGCTCGGCCTTGCTGTAGTGGCTGAAGTGCCCTTCGCGCGCCGCCTGCCGGCGCGCGCCGGCCAGGATTCCGGCGGTCTTGCCGGCGGGCGCGATGGGCGAGAGCAGGCGTTCGAGGTCGGCGCTGGCGCACTGCGGGCAGTTCGGCGCCAGGCCGCTGCGCACCAGGGTCTCGAAGCCGTGGCCACATGCGCAGCAGCGGAAGTCGTACATCGGCATGGCGGGTTCTCTCTTCAGTGAAGGGCCAGTGCGAGCAGCGCGCTCGTCTGGTCGGTGATGGCGCGGCGCACGCCGGGCGAAAGGCGCGAGAGCCAGCGCTGCGGCAGCGCGCGTGCACCGCAGCGCGCGCCGGCCAGCATGCCGGTGAGCGCGCCGGTGGTGTCGGCGTCCTCGCCGCGGTTGACGGCGAAGGTGACGGCGGCTTCGAAGTCCGCATGGCGGGTGAAGGCGTGCAGCACGGTCTGCACCGTGTCCACCACGTACGCGCTGGCGCGGCCCGGGTAGGGGTCGAAGCGGAAGCGCGGGTGTTCAGTGGCCCAGGCAAGTGCGGCGGCGGCGGCGTCGCCACCTTGCAGCTGCACGCGCAGCAGGCGGCCCACGCCCAGCACGGCGGCGTCACTCTCGCGCTGGTGGTGTGTCACGCGCGCCTGCGCCAGCGCCACGCGTTCGAAGGCGGCGTCGTCGCCCAGCGTGGCCAGCACCGCCGGCAGGCTGCGCATGAGCGCGCCGTTGCCGCCGTCGCCTTCGTTCTCGGGCCCTTCCAGCGTGCCCTGGCGCAGGTAGCGCTGGATGCCGCGCAGGCAGGTGTGGCCGCAGTCCACCGGCTTGCCGCGCCACCAGCGCGCGAAGGCTTCGGCGATGAGGCGCGCGTCGCCCGGCTTGCCCTGGCGCGCGCCTTCCAGCAGCGCTTCGCCCAGTGCCAGGCTCATGGTGGTGTCGTCGGTCACCTGGCCGGGCGCCAGCCGCAGCCAGCCGCCGCCTTCGATGCGGTCGTGCACGCCGCCCTGCGCCGCGTAGCGGTGGGCGATCTCGCGCGGCGTCATGAATTCGACCGTGGCGCCCAGCGCGTCGCCCAGCGCCAAGCCCAGGTAGGCGCCGAGCGCGCGGTCCAGCAGGCCGGCCAGTGGCGAGGCGCGATCAGCATTCATACGACGCCGCCACCTCGTAGTCGCCGCCGATCGCGATGACCTCGCCTTCGCCGTCGAGCGAACGCGTGTCCAGCAGGCCGGGCACCAGCAGCAGCTTGCACTGCGGCACTTGCGCTTCGAAGATCCAGTCGCCGAAGCAGGCGGCACGGTCGCGGTCGCGCGTGAACGAGACCACGTTGTTCAGCCGCAGCGTGCAGCGGCGCGCGCGCAGCGAACCGGCCACCAGCTGCTGTTCGCAGTCGCCGCTGCCGCGCCACAGGCGCACCGCGGGCGCATCGCCCATCAGCCGGTGGCGGGCCAGCATCCACTGGCAGAACTCGAACAGCAGGTCCAGCTGCTGGTGGACGTTGTTGTTGTTCCAGCGGCTGGCGCTCTTGTCTTCCAGGTAGCCCACCCAGGCCGGCGAGGGGAAGCGCGCCAGCGGCGCCTTGTGGAAGGCCGGCACCAGGCCGAAGCGGCTTTCCACCCAGCCCTTGAGCACGGCGCCGGCACGGCCGTTGGCGTCGAGCGCCCAGCCCTGCAGCAGCTTCAGGTAGCAGGCCTGCCAGCGCCGCGGCTCGGCCTGGTCCAGGCCGAAGGCCAGCGCCATGTAGTGGGCGAACACCGCGCGCGCCTCCGCCGCTTCGCGCGTGCGTTCGAGCAGCGCGAACAGGCCCGTGTTGCCCTCGCGCGCGCCGGCCACGTGCAGCGGCTGCGGGTGCGCGTTGAAGGCCGTGCTGGCCAGCACGCCTGTCGGCACGCCGACCAGGTTGGTGCTGTACCACCGCCGCGGGTCCTGCGCGTCGCCCAGGTCGTTCACACGGGGCGGTTCTCGTTGGGGTTGCGGACGGGCCCCATCAGCTTGAGGCCTTCCTCGTAGGTGATGGTGTCGAAGGTGACGTCGAACTTCGCGGCCGTGTCGGCGATGCGGTCGATCTTGGACGCCGTGTCCAGCTTCTTCAGCTCGGTGCGCTCCAGGTACAGCAGGTCGAGCAGCTCGTTGTAGAGCGTGGCCTCGTCGATGGGCAGCACGTAGAAGAGCGCGCCCTTCAGCGCCACCTGGTACTTCTTGCTCAGGTCGATGTTGTTGCAGAAGACGAAGTACTTGCCGCCGGCGCTGAGCGTGTCGCCCAGCACCTCGGCCACGTCTTTCAGGTGCTCGAAGCTGAGCAGGTAGCCGGCGAAGAACGGCAGCTTCGCGTTGCCCACTTCGGCGGCGGCGATGACCTGGTCGCAAGTCAACTCAGGCGGGCGCGCCTCGTCGGCCATCTTCGGCGCGAAGCGCAAGGCCAGTTCGCCGCGGAAGCCGAAGCGCCCGGCCTTCTTCGTCGGGCCCTTGTGGACCGGGTTCAGCAGGCGGCCTTCGGCCTGCAGGCGTTCGAAGGCGCTGCCGGCGAAGGCCGGGGCTTCCAGGACGGGGGTGCTCATGGGGGTACCTCGCGGTGGGTGGGAATGGAGGGCGTGGGGTTCGGTGCTGCGGATGTGGCCGGCGAACTTTGCGAACGCCGCTTCGCCGCCGAAGCGGGCGAAGTGCGGGTTGGCCGTCACGGCAATGGGCAGCGGCGTGCGCGTCATGAAGGGCCGGACAGCAAGCCCCGTACCACGCACCGTGCCCGGGACACGGTGGTCGCTGCGGCACTGTCGCAAGTCGGCCTTTGTCGGGTTTCGCACATTCGCCCGCCGGCTGGCCGCAGCCCGCCTGCGACCCCCGCCTCACCTATGAAGAAGGGTGCCCGAAGCGGGGCCGCGAGGCGCTGGCACGGCGGTTGCGATGGACCGTTGGCGCGGACCCCATGACAGGCCCCGAGGGACCTTCAGACAAAGAAGACCACAGGCACCGAAGGCTGCATAGAGATCGCGACGACCGTTCGTTCACACACAACCGTTTCGTCAACTTCTCGAACTTCGACAGGAGCAATCACATGTCCAAACTTCGGCAGATCGCCTTCTACGGCAAGGGTGGCATCGGCAAGTCCACCACCAGCCAGAACACCCTCGCGGCCCTGGCCGAGATGGGCCAGAAGATCCTCATCGTCGGCTGCGACCCCAAGGCCGACTCCACGCGCCTGATCCTGCACGCCAAGGCGCAGGACACCATCCTCTCGCTCGCGGCCGAGGCCGGCAGCGTGGAGGACCTGGAACTGGAAGACGTGATGAAGATCGGCTACCGCGACATCCGCTGCGTGGAGTCGGGCGGCCCGGAGCCGGGCGTCGGCTGCGCCGGCCGCGGCGTCATCACCTCGATCAACTTCCTCGAAGAGAACGGCGCCTACGACGGCGTGGACTACGTCAGCTACGACGTGCTGGGCGACGTGGTCTGCGGCGGCTTCGCGATGCCGATCCGCGAGAACAAGGCGCAGGAGATCTACATCG
>CAYVXO010000169.1:0-13383 GCA_964454485.1 uncultured Rubrivivax sp. | reverse complement strand
CAGCCCATCGCGGCGGCGTAGGCCAGCAGCAGCCGCGCGGCCAGCGCGGCCCCGGCGGCGCGCCAGGGCGTCAGCAGCAGCAGCGCGGCCGCCCCTTCGGCGGCCGGCAGCAGCCGCGCCGCCGGCGTCAGCAGCGCGCCCGGCACGCCGTAGGCGGCCAGGTGCTGCTCCACCAGCAGCGCATCGGCGGCCTTGGTGACGGCGGCATGGGCGAACAGCGTGGCCAGGCAGGCCACCGCGATCCACACCAGCAGCGGGTCGAACGCGGCCATCTCAGTCGTGGCTTTCCAGCTGCACCGCCGCTTCGCCCGCGGGTTTCACGGTCGACACCAGCTTGAGCTTGCCGCCGTCGGCCCAGTCCCACACGCGCAGCGCGCCGCTCACGCCGTCCAGCGCCTGCAGCCGCTTGCCGCTCTTGCTGAAGGTGAGCGAGACGGTGCCCAGCCCGGGCGCCGTGGCCACCTTCTTGCCGCTGGCGGTGTCGATCACCCACAGCGCCTTGGCCGGGTTCTTGTGCGAGCCTTCGCGGCCCTTGTCGTGCATGGCCACCACGGCCCAGCGGCCGCTGGGGTGCACGGCCAGCGGCTGGTAGCCGCCGGGGCGCCAGCCCTGCTTCGCGTCGGCGCCGCCGACGATGGCTTTGCTGGACTTCACCACCGCCGCCGGGCCGGAGACGTCGACCTCGGTCAGCGTGCCCTGGAACGACGCGAACCAGTAGCGGTCGCCCACCTGGTCGGCGGTGTGGTACCAGGGGTCCTTGTCGGCGTCGAAGACCTTCTCGCTCAGCTGGCGGTCGGCCACCTGGCCGTTGTCGTCCAGCGTGACGGTGGCGATCTTGCCGTCGCCGCACAGCATGGCGAAGCGCGTGGGGTGGCTCGAAGCGGGCAGCGTGCCCCAGCAGCCGGGGGTCTGGATCTCGCCGGCGACCTTCTTCTGCTCCAGGTCGACCACGGTGATGGACGTGGCCGGCGTCGCGTTCTGCACCATCGCGAAACGGCCATTGGCGGTGGTGCGGACCATGCCGCGGTAGTTGAGCGTCTGCGCGCGCTTGAGCGGCAGCAGCACCTCGTGCTTGAAGGCGAGCGTGTTCGCGTCCCACACCTCCAGCACGTCGGCACGGTCGCCGCGGCCGCCGCGGCTGAAGTAGGTGGTGGCGATGTAGATCTCGTCGCCCTTGTTGCTCAGCGCGAAGTTGCCCGCGAAGCCGGTGTTGATCATGCCCACCAGCTTGCCGGCGCGGGCGTCGAACACGCGCAGCCGGCCGTCGGCGATGTGGGCGATGGCAACGTCGGCCACGTAGACGCGCTCGTTCACCCTGCCGGCCAGGCTGGGCGCGGTGGTCAGCGTCTCCGCGGGCAGTTCGGGCGGCGGGTTGGTGGCGGCCTGCGCCGCGGCCGCGACCAGCAGGGCGGCCACGAAGCCGGCTCCGCTGCGCCGCGTGTCGGCGTTGATCTTCTGCATGCTCGCGCTCCTGGAGGTCCACCTTGACCTCGACGCGGCGATTCTGCGAAGCTCGACGCGCACCGACTATCAAGAATTGGCAAGGTCGCGCGCGGGAAAACCCATCTTGTGGCCGGCGCACAACCTGCGAGCGTGGCGGCACCAGCATGAACCCCGAACGCACCACCGGCGTCCGCCGCATCGGCCGCCGCAAGCTCATCGGCAGCGTGTTCGGCCTGGCCGGGCTCTCGGCGCTGGCCGCCGGCCGCCAGCGCGCCGAGCACCGCCCGGTGACCGACGGCCGCGCGCTGCGCCCGCCGGGCGCGGTGGCCGAGCGCGACTTCCTCGCCGCCTGCGTGCGCTGCGGGCTGTGCGTGCAGGCCTGCCCCTACGGCACGCTGCGCCTGGCCGGGCCCGAAGGCCCGTTCGCGCCCGGCACGCCCTTCTTCCGCGCGCGCGAAGTGCCATGCGAGATGTGCGAGACCGTGCCCTGCGTGCCGGTGTGCCCCACCGGCGCGCTGCAGCCGGCGCTGAAGCGCATCGAAGACGCGCGCATCGGCGTCGCTTCGCTCAGCCAGCCCGAAGGCTGCTACAGCTTCACCGGCGCCGCGCGCTGCAACAGCTGCGCGCGCGCCTGCCCGCTGGGCGAGAAGGCCATCGTCATGAAGCCCGGCCGCACGCGCCTGGGCGGCCGCTTCACGCCCACGGTGGACCCCGCCACCTGCACCGGTTGCGGCAAGTGCGAGAAGGCCTGCATCGCGCCCGAGGCGGTGATCACCGTCAGCGCGTTCCGCGACGGCCGGCGCGGCGGTGGCTGACCGACGAAGGTTCTGGCGCCGCCAGCGCTGGCTGATCGCGCGGCGCATCGTTCAGGCAGTGCTGCTGGCCGCCTTCGCCGCCGCGCCCTGGTGGGGTTCGTGGCTGGCGCGCGGCACGCTCGCCTCCAGCCTGTGGTTCGGCACCGTGCCGCTCACCGACCCGATGGTGGCGCTGCAGTCCTGGCTGGCCGGTGCCCCGTTGGCGCGGCCGGCGCTGATCGGCACGGCGATCGTCGCCCTCTTCTATCTGCTCACCGCCGGCCGCCTGTTCTGCGCCTGGGTCTGCCCCGTCAACCTGGCCGCCGACGCCGCCGAAGGCGCGCGGCGCGCGCTCGGCCTGGGCAACCGCGGCCTGCTGCGCGCCGACCGCCGGCTGCGCCACGGGGTGCTGCTGCTGGCGCTGGGCGCGAGCGCCGTCACCGGCACGGTGGCTTGGGAGGCGGTGAACCCGATCACCTGGACGATGCGCGCGCTCGCCTTCGGCCTCTGGGGCGGTGGCCTCGTCGCCTTCGGCGGCGTATTCCTGTTCGACCTGCTGGTGCTGCGCCACGGCTGGTGCGGCCATGTCTGCCCGGTGGGCGCGTTCTACGGCTGGCTCGGCCGCTTCGGGCGCCTGCACGTGAAGGCGGTGAAGCCCGAGGCCTGCACGAACTGCGGCGACTGCTACGTGGTGTGCCCCGAGGTACAGGTGATCGCGCCGGTGCTGCACCCGCAGGCGGCGCGCCGCACCATCGTCGACATGGACTGCCTGCGCTGCGGGCGCTGCATCGACCAGTGCGACGAAGACGTCTTCGCCTTCCGCCTGGAGGCACGGGTTTCCCCCTCGTCCAAATGAACCACCGCGGCCTGCGGGCGTGGTGCGTTTGCAGGGTTGCCGGCGATCGAGTCCTGCCTAGACTGCCCAGACCCTTTGGAGGAGCGAGCATGACTGACCGTTTCGAAGCGAACCGCCGCACGGCGCTGAAGTCCCTGGGCGCTGCCGCCGGCGCCAGCCTGCTGCCGGCGCTGGCCCTGGCGCAGGCCAAGCCGATCGTCGTGGGCCTGCCCATCGCGCAGAGCGGCCCGGCCGGCGTGGCCGACCATGCCGACTACCTGAACGGCGCCAGGCTCGCGGCCAAGCAGATCAACGCCGCCGGCGGCGTGAAGGGTCGTCCAATCGAGCTGAAGGTGTTCGACATCGACATCATGACGCCCGAAGGCACGCAGGCCGCCTTCCGCAAGATGGTCGACGCCAAGGTGCAGGCCATCGCGTCGCCCTTCTGCATCATCCCGATCCCGGCCATGGAAGCGGTGGCCAACTACAAGGCGCCGTACTTCAACGGCAACACCTCCATCGCCGGCATGGAGCACCGCAAGAAGAACGACAAGAAGTTCGCCCACATCTTCCACCTCGACCCGGCGGAGACCTTCTACGGCGCGGGCTTCCCGATCTTCCTGGAGCAGTTGCAGGCCAGCGGCGCCTGGAAGCCGGTGAACAACAAGGTGCACATCGTCACCGAGCAGCTGGCCTACACGCAGACCATCACCAAGAGCGCCGAGGAGAACTTCAAGAAGCGCGGCAAGTTCGAGGTGGCCAAGGTGACGCAGATCCAGTTCCCGGTGCAGGACTGGGGCCCGGTGCTGCAGGAGATCAAGAAGACCGGCGCCGGCGTGCTGATGATCAATCACTGGGTGGCCGCCGAGCTGGCCGCCTTCAGCAAGGCCTTCGCCGCCAACCCGCTGCCGGGCGCGCTGGTGTACCTGCAGTACGGCCCATCGCAACCCGAATACCTGGGCCTGGCCGGCCCGGCGGCCGAAGGCTTCATCTGGGGCACGGTGTACGGCGCCTATGCCGACAAGCAGGGCCAGGCCTTCCGCAGCGCCTACCAGGCCGAATACGTGAAGCCCGGCCAGACCATGGGCATGGTCTACACCGGCGGCGGCTACGACACCATCCAGCTGCTGGCCAAGGCCTGGAGCACCGCCGACCCCGACAAGTTCGACGACGTGAACAACACGATCCGCAAGATGACCTACCGCGGCGTGAACGGCTTCTACCGCTTCGACAACCCGTACCAGGCGCCGCTGCACTACCCGCTGGAAACGCCCAAGCTCGAAGAGGGCATCGCGCACCTGTTCTTCCAGGTGCAGGGCGGAGCGCACAGGATCATCTCGCCCGACGTGCTGAAGGAAGTCGCGTTTAAGCCCACCCCCTGGATGAAGTGACGAAGCCGACGCAGGCACCGCTGTTCGCCTGCCAGGACATCGGCATGGCCTTCGGGGGCCGGCCGGTGCTGGAAGGCGTGTCGCTGGAGGCGAACGCGGGCGACGTGCTGGGCGTGGTGGGGCCGAACGGCGCGGGCAAGACCACGCTGTTCGAGATCCTCTCCGGCCGCCTGGTCCCCACGAAGGGCCGCGTGTTCATGGACGGCCGCGACGTCACCGCGCTGCCGCTGCACCAGCGCGCGCGGCTGGGGCTGGCGCGCACCTACCAGAGCCCGGTGGTGCCCGAAGCGCTGACGGTGGGCGAAGTGCTGAAGGCCGCGCGCCAGGCCTACGTGCCCTACCTCACCGCGCACCACGCCGAATGGGCCGCGCACCAGGTGGGCCTGAAGGCGGCGCCGAGCATGCCCGCGGGCGGCCTGGGCACGCTGGACCGGCGGCGTCTGCTGCTGGCTTGCCTGCTGATGCGCAAGCCGCGCGTGCTGCTGATGGACGAGCCCGCGGCCGGCCTCATCAACGCCGAGGTCGACGAGATCGACGCCATCCTGCGCTACATGGCAAGAGAACTGAACGTGGCGGTGCTGGTGGTGGAACACCGGCTCGAACTGCTGGCCGCCATCGCCCACCGCGTGGTGGTGCTGGACGCGGGGCAACTCATCGCGCAGGGCTCGCCGGAGACGGTGTTCGACGACCCGCTGGTGCGCGCCGCCTACTTCGAAGGCGAAGGGGCGCCGGCGTGAGCGGTGCGACCATCCTGTCGGTGAAGGGCCTGTCGGCCGGCTACGGGCCGCTGACGGTGCTGCACGACCTGGACTTCCACGTCGACGCCGGCGAGCGCGTGGCCATCGTGGGCCTCAACGGCCATGGCAAGAGCACGCTGCTGCGCGCCATCAGCGGGCTCACCGGCTGGCAGCGCGGGTCGATCAGGTTGCTCGACCAAGAGATCGGCGGCACGCGCACCACCGGCCCCGGCCGCTACACGCACCGGATCGTGCGCCTGGGGCTGGCGCACATGCCGCAGGGCGACGCCATCTTCCCCGGCCTGACGGTGGCGCAGCACCTGGACTGCGGCGCCTACACGAAGGCGGCGTGGAAGCGGCGCCACCAGCGCAAGGAAGAAATGCTGGCCATCTTCGAGCCGCTGAAGAAGCTGCTGAAGTCGCCGGTGGGCACGCTCTCCGGCGGCGAACGGCGCATGGTCTCGCTGGCGCGGGGCTTGATGGCCGACGCGAAGCTCTACCTCGTCGATGAACCTTCGCTCGGCCTGGCCCCCATCGTCAGCCGTGCGGTGGTGGACGCGCTCTTGCGCATCGACATCCGCGGCGGCGCGATGGTGATCGCGGAGCAGAACCTGGCGCTGCTGTCGGGGCATTGCCAGCGGACGCTGGGGATGCATGCGGGGCAGCTGAAGGGGGACGCCTGATGGTGGCAATGCGGGCTCTCGGCGTGACTCGGAAGTCCCGCGCGCGTCGCGCCAGGCGGCACCCGCCCGTGGCGAAGGGTTCGGCGGTCGGCGCTGCGCGCCGACTCCGCTGCGATGCTCGCTCCGGGGTCGTGCGGCCTAACTCACTCCGCTCGCTTCGCTCGCTGCGTTCAGACAGACGCCGCAAGTCAGATCACGAAGCGCGCGCTGCGCGCGCGCCGACCCCTCCACTGCGCTTCTCGCCGCCTCTCAATTCGCCCCGGGCGGGCGCCGCCTGCCACGACGAGAGCCGCCCGCTGTATTCGGCCAGCGCTCCTCCGCTGCCTCGGCAAAGGACCGTCCGGGCAGGATGCAGCGCGATTGGGAGGCGCCGAGCATCGCAGCAGGCGCGGCCGCGCGCGTACCCGCGCGCTTCGTCTTCATGCTCGTCGCGTCTGTCCGAGCGCAGTGAGCGAAGCGAACGAAGCGAGTTAGGCGACGGGCCGCGACTGCGAGAAGCGCAGGGAAGTCGGTGCCGCAGGCACCGACCGCCGGGATCTCGCGCTGCGGCCTGCCCGGGCGGGCCTTTGCTCGCGCCGCTGGCAGCACGCTTCAACCAAGCCCCAAGCCACTGAAATGGACTGGCCCTTCGTCGCCATCTCCGCCCTCACCCTGGCCTGCATCTACGGCCTGCTGGCGCTGGGCGTCTCCATCGTCTTCTCCAGCCTGGGCATGATCAACATGGCCCACGGCCTGAGCTTCGCGCTCGCGGGATACGGCGCCTGGCTGGCCGCCCAGAACGTCGGCCCCGCGGCCTGGATCGTGATTCCCTGCGGCGTGATCGCCGGCGCCGCCAGCGGGTTGCTGATCGGCGCCATCGCCTTCATCCCGCTGCACGACAAGCCCAACTTCATCGTCCGCAGCCTGATCGCCACGCTGGCGATGGGCCTGCTCGGGTCCCAAGGGCTGCTGTGGCTGTTCGGGCCGAACGCGAAGAGCCTGCCGGCCTTCTTCGGCCAGGCGAACATCGAGTGGGCCGGGCTCTCGCTGCCGCCGGACAAGCTGGGCGCCATCGCCTGTTCGCTCGCGCTGATGCTGGCGACGCTCATGTGGATGACGAAGAGCCGCGCCGGCCTCGCCATCCGCGCCATGATGCAGAACCCCGAAGGCGCGGCGCTGGTGGGCATCGGCGTGCGCGGCACCGCGATGGCGGTGATGGCGGTCACCGGCGCTCTCGCCGGGCTGGCGGCGGTGCTGCTCTCGCAGACCTACTTCGTCAGCCCGTTCGCCGGCACCACGCCGCTGGTGAAAGGGCTCATCGTCGCGCTCTGCGGCGGGCTGGGCTCGGTGCCCGGCGCGCTGATGGCGGCCGCGCTGGTAGGCCTGGTGGAAGCGCTCACCGGCGCACTCATCGGCGGCCAGTACGTGCTGATGACGCAGTTCGGATTCATCATCCTCGTGCTGCTGATCCGCCCGCGCGGCATCGGCGGCCTGCTCGACCACACGCGGGAGTGACGCGCATGACGGCCACGCCCCGCATGTACCTGGTCGGCCGCAAGCGCTGGCTGCCGCGCCTTCTGGCCCACGGCGCGCAGACCTGGCAGCGCTGGCGCTGGCCCTTCACGCGCCGCACGCTGCTCCTGGTGCGCGGCCAGTACAACGCCAAGGACCTGGCGGCCGAACGCAAGATCGTCGACAAGCGGCCGCTGTACTGGGCCGCCGGGCTGGCGGCGCTGTTCGTGCTGCCGCCGCTGGCCGGCATCGGCTTGGAGAGCAGCACGCTGCTGGCCGCGGCCTCGGTGTTCGCGCTCTACGCGGCGATCAACCTGGTGTGGATGCTGGTCATCGGCACCGCCGGCATCTTCAGCCTCGCCACGCTGGCCATCGTGGGCGCGGCGGCCTACAGCGGCGCCTGGCTCTCGATCGAATACGGCCTGCCCTGGTGGGGCATGGTGGGCGTGGGCGCGGTGGTGGGGCTGGTGTTCGGCGTCGTCATCGCGATACCGGCGATGCGGCTGGAAGGCTTCTACTACGCGCTGCTCACGATGGGCCTGGTGGAACTGTGCCGCGTGTCCGTCGTGCAGAGCCGCGCACTGGGCTCGGCCACCGGCGGCCTGTTCGGTGCCGACGGCTACCTGCCCGATTCGCTCGACGAAAACTGGTCGCTCGTACTGGGCTACTGGTGCTGCCTGCTCGTCATGGCGCTCGCGCTGGCGCTCTACCGCGCCGTCAACGGCCAGCGCCTGGGCCGCCTCTTGCGCTGCGCGCCGGAAAAACACGAGGCCTTCGCCGAAGCCTGCGGCATCGACTACCGGCGCGCACGGCTGCAGGTGTTCCTGATCTCTTCGTGCGCTTTGGGCACCATCGGCGGCTTCTACGCCGCGCACTTCAAGGGCGCTTCGCCGTCGCTGTTCGGCATCGACAACCTGCTGCTGATGCTGGCGATGATCGTCATCGGCGGCCTCGGCACCGCCGAAGGCGCGGTGGTGGGCACGCTGCTGGTGGTGGTGTTGGACAAGCTCTTCATCGACCTGGGGCCGGTGCGGCTGGTGCTGATCGGCCTGCTGATGCTGGGCACCGTGCTGTTCACCCGCGCGGGTCTGTTCGGCATCCGCGCCCAGTTCCGCGCCTGGCGCGACAAGGTCAAGAGCCAGCGCCGTGCCGAACGCACCGAACATGGAGGCGAAGTCATGCCCGAGGAAGCCACCGAGATCGCCGACAAGGGTCTCATCGCGCTGCGCCGCTACGACAAGCGCAGCCGCGACTACCTGAAGACCCTGGTCACCCCCGAAGTGATGGAAGAGCACCGGCGCAAGACCTGCGGCCAGCACGGCGAGGCGCTGATGCGCCTCCTGGCCTACTTCCGCTTCCAGAGCGTGGTCGACAAGTACGCGCTGCGCTGCGACGAACCCTTCAAGCGCTACCGCCTCATCGCGCTCTCGGGCGTGCGCGGCGTGCCGCCGCGGGTGGTGGACGACAAGACCTACGGCTCGCTGGAGGAGGCGTACCACGCCGTCTTCCTGAAGCGTTGCCAAGACCTGCTGGATTCCTGACGAATGGCCCAGATCCGCATCCACGGCTACTGCGACCGCCTGAACCCCAAGGCCGGCGAAACGCTCAAGATCCACGTCAGCGCCGAAGGCGCGAGCGAGGTCGACGCCCAGCTCGTGCGTCTGGTGCACGGCGACGAGAACCCGCTCGGGCCCGGCTTCATCGAACGCGAAGTCGACTCGCCGGTGAACCGCCGCTGGCCGGTGCAGCGGCAGTACACGCAGCAGGGCAACTTCCTCACCGTGGCCGACCCCGGCAACCGGCTGGATCTTTCACAGGGCGCCTTCACGCTCTACGCCTTCGTCTGGCCCACGCTTCTCAACGCCGGCCGTCAGGTGCTGCTGGGGCGCTGGGACCTTTCCGCCCAGCGCGGCGCCGCGCTGGGGCTGGACGCGCAGGGCCGGCTGGAGTTCTGGGTCGGCGACGGCACGCGCACCGACGCGGTGGCCTCCGAGCTGCCGCTGATGGGGCAGCTGTGGTACTTCGTCGCCGCCAGCTTCGACCCCGCCAGCGGCACCGCCACGCTGCACCAGGTGCCGGTGATCAACCGCTACAACTCGCTGCTCGGCCACGTGGTGCCGCTGCAGGCCGAAAGCCACGTGCAGATGACACTGCGCGTGAAGCCCGCGGCCTGCGAAGGCGGCTTCCTGGTCGGCGGCGCGCACGAGAGCAACCCGGCGCGCGGCGCCTTCGTCGCCCAGTGCTTCAACGGCAAGATCGACCGCCCCGGCGTGCTGGAAGGCGCGGCGAGCCGCGCGATGGTGGACGCGCTGGCGAAAGGCGAAGCGCCGCCCAGGGACGCCGTGCGCGCCCACTGGGACACGGCCGACGGCTACACCGACCGCGGCATCGGCGACCGCGTCACCGACCGCGGCCCGCACGGCCTGCACGCCACCGGCTTCAACCGCCCGGTGCGCGGCCAGACCGGCTGGAACTGGAACGGCCGCGACGACTGTTTCCGCCTCAACCCACAGGTCTACGGCGGCATCGAGTTCCACGACGACGCGCTGGCCGACTGCCGCTGGCCCGTGGCCTTCGAGTTGCAGATCCCGGCCGACCTGAAGAGCGGCTGCCACGCGGTGCGCCTGCGCGCCGGCGACGCCGAGGAACACGTGGTCTTCTTCGTGCGCCCGGCGCGGCCGACGGCCGACATCTGCATGCTGATGCCCACCGCCAGCTACCTGGCCTACGGCAATGCGCAGCTCGCCTTCGAGACCAGCATGGCGCAGAGCATCACCGCCGTGGTGCCGGTGTTCACCGAAGCCGAGATCGACTACCAGAAGAACGGCCTCGAGTTCGGCCTCTCCACCTACGACCACCACCGCGACGGCGCGGGCGTCTGCTACACGTCCGCCCGCCGGCCCATCATCAACATGCGGCCCAAGTGCCGCATGCCGGGCGTGGCCTGGCCTTGGCAGTTCCCGGCCGACCTCTCGATCATCGCGTGGCTCGAACACATGGGCTACGAGTACGA
Organism: uncultured Rubrivivax sp.; assembly: GCA_964454485.1. Lineage (GTDB taxonomy): Bacteria > Pseudomonadota > Gammaproteobacteria > Burkholderiales > Burkholderiaceae_C > Rubrivivax. Next base: position 2,996 of record CAYVXO010000169.1, on the reverse strand, counting down.
CATGCTCACCGACGACGACCTGCACGCCGAAGGGCTGGCCGCCATCTCGCCCTACAAGGTCGTCATCAACGGCACCCACGCCGAGTACTACAGCGAGCGCATGCTCGACGCGACCGAGGACTACCTGGCCCAGGGCGGCCGCGTCATGTACCTCAGCGGCAACGGCTACTACTGGGTGGTGGGCTGGCGCGAAGACGAACCCTGGTTGATGGAAGTGCGCAAGCTCGAGGCCGGCTCGCGCGCCTGGCAGGCGCGGCCGGGCGAGCACTACCTGGCCTGCACTGGCGAACGCAGCGGCCTGTGGCGGCATCGCGGGCGGCCGCCGCAGAAGATCGTGGGCACCGGCTTCGCCAGCGAAGGCATGGACGAGAGCGTGCCCTTCCGCCGCATGCCCGATTCCTGGCACAAGGGCGTGGCCTGGATCTTCGAAGGCGTGGAAGGCGACGTGATCGGCGACTTCGGCCTCGCGGGCAACGGCGCCGCGGGGGTGGAGATCGACCGCTACGACCTCACGCTGGGCACGCCGCCGCACGCGCGCATCCTGGCCACGAGCGAGCAATTCAGCGACAACTACCCGCTGGTGCAGGAAGAGGTGATGTACATGCACCCCGGCCTGGGCGGCACCCAGCACCCCGGCGTGCGCTGCGACATGGTCTACTTCACCACCCCGAAGCACGGCGCCGTGTTCTCGCCCAGCAGCATCGCCTGGGGCCAGGCGCTGCCGTGCAAGGGGTACGACAACAACGTCTCGCGCATCATGAAGAACGTGCTCGACGCCTTCGTCAAGCCCGGCCCGCTGCCGGGTGGTGAATACATCGGCGAAGAAAAGCTGTGGCGATAGCTTGACCCACCCCCTACGCGCTTCGCGCGCCCCCTCAAGGGGGCACCGTCAGCAGTCCGGCAAAGCCGGCCTGCGTCGGTCGCTTGATGCCACGGTGGTTTGCAGGTACTGAGCGCAGGAGATCCGATGTGAATACAGAAAGCTTCAGCAAGGCCCTGCTCGAGCTGTACCGGCTGGCGCGCACCGAGCCCATCCACGAGTTCCAGCGCCGCGCGTTCGACGCGCTCAGCGAACGGCTGGAGTTCGACACCGGCTGGTGGGGCACCGCCTCGCAGGTGCCGGGCGAGCCGCCCATCGTGCACGCCACCCTGCCCTACCGGCTGCCGGTGACCTACGCCACGCTGTGGGAAGCCATCCGCGAGGAAGACATCATCGCCCAGGCGGTGATGGCGGCGCCCGGCACCACGGTGAACTTCACGCGCAAGCAGCTCTATTCGTCGCCCGGGCTGGCTTCGCTGATGGCGCGCTTCGGCATCACCAACTGCCTGTGCACCGTGACCATGGTGTGGGAACTCAACCTCATGGTCTTCGCGTCGCTGTACCGGCTGGAAGGCAAGCCGCCCTTCAACGAGAACGAGCGCCGCTACATGCAGCTGCTGATGCCGCACCTGACGGCCGCGCTCACCAGCAACTGGATGCTGCACCTGGAGCGCACGCGCGCCGCGCGCGCCGCGCCCAACACCGGCGCGCTGGCGGTGGTCGACCGCAAGGGCGTGCTCTGCGTGGCCGACCCGGCCTTGAGCGAACAGCTGCGGCGCGAATGGCCGAACTGGATCGGCCCCGTGCTGCCGCCCCCGCTGCTGGAACACCTGCGCGCGGGCGCCGCTTTCGCGGGCAGCCGGCTCTCGGTGCGCTTCCACCCCATCGGCGAACTGTGGATGGTGGAGACGAAACCGGTGACCGAGGTGATGCGCCTGTCCCCGCGCGAAAGCGAGATCGCGCGGCGCTTCTCGGCCGGCCAGAGCTACAAGGAGATCGCGCGCGACCTGGGCATCGCGCCCACCACCGCGCGCCACCACCTGCGCGAGATCTACCGCAAGCTGGAGGTCTCCGACAAGGCGGCGCTGGCGCGCAAGCTGCCCGCCGACGCCGCCGAGGAACTGGAGATGGACGACCTGCCGGTGATGGAGGAACTGCCGGGGGCGCCGCTCACCTTCGTGCGGTTGCCCATCAAGTAGCGGTCGACACGGTGGGCTTTCGTTCGTCGTACTCTGCGGGCACCTTCGCCCGCAGGAGAAGTCCGCCATGCCCTACGTCGATGGATTCGTTGCCGCCGTGCCGACGGCGAACAAGGAGCGCTACGTCGCCTTCGCCCGCACCGTGGGCGCGCTGTTCAAGGAATGCGGCGCGCTTTCGGTGGTGGACTGCTGGGGCGACGACGTGCCGCCCGGCAAGCTCACCTCGTTCCCGCTGGCCGTGCAGTGCGGGCCCGACGAGACGGTGGTCTTCGGCTGGATCACCTGGCCTTCGAAGGCGGCGCGCAACGCCGGCTTCGACCAGGCGATGGCCGATGCGCGCATGAAGCCCGAGAACCTGCCGATGCCCTTCGACGGCAAGCGCATGATCTTCGGCGGCTTCGAGATGATTGCGGAAAGCTAGCGCGGGCGCCCGCGGCCACTGCCCCCCTAGGAGCCGCACCCTCAACTAGGGATCCCCGGCATCTGCCGCGGGGTGGGGTCGACCGGACCGCTGAGAATCAGCGCCATGGCCCGCATGAGGTACGCCGACGTCGTCGAGGGGAGCACCCCGCTGCCCGTGGGCTTGCCCGTCCCGCCGGCGCGACCTGGCGGCAATCCTTCGGCACCGCGCCGGGCGACGGTCGCCCTGCCGGAGCCGCGCCCCGTGCCGGCGCTGCCCGTCGACGATCGGCCGGGCCAGGCCGCGGAGCGCGAGCGCCCGCGCATGGCGCTGGCGATCGCCGTCTCGATGGCCGTGCACGGCGTGCTGCTGGGCCTGACCTTCGCGGGCCACGGGCTCGGACTGCCGGGCTTCCATTTCCCCTGGAGCGAACGGCGCGTCGAGGTGCCCGACCTGCAGATCGTGCTCGCGGCGCCCCCGGCACCTCCGCCCGCACCGACGGTCGCACCGGCGGTCGCCGCCCCCTTGCCGGCCGCAAAGCCGGCGCCGGCGCGGAGGGCGGCGCCGGCACCTGCCC
>CAYVXO010000168.1:0-13393 GCA_964454485.1 uncultured Rubrivivax sp. | reverse complement strand
CACGCCGACGGCCAGGATGTCGATCACCAGCAGGTGCAGGATGCGGCTGATCATCGGCACGTGGGTGGCCAGGTCCTCCACGTGGTCGACGACCAGCACCACGTCGGCCTTGCGCGCCAGTGGCGACTGGCCGGCCGTCACCGCCACCACGGCGGCGCCGCGCGCGTGCGCGGTGTCGGCCACGGCCAGCAACTCCTCGATGCGGCCGCTGCTGGAGATGATGACCGCCACGTCGGCCGGCTTCAGCACGCCGGCGGCCAGCGGCAGCAGGCGCGGGTCGGTGACCGAGGCGCTGGCGACGCCGAAGCGCAGGAACTTGAACTGCGCGTCGTCGGCCACCACGCGGTAGTGGCCGATGGCGTAGAACTCCACCCGCTCGGCGGCGGTGAGCAGGTCGATCGCGCGGTCGACCGCCTCGCGGTTGAGGTGGTCGCGCACCTGCAGGATCGCCGAGGCGGTGTTGCCCAGCACCTTCACGCCCAGCTCCAGCATGCTGTCCTCGCCGGTCACCTGCGTGTGCGTGAGCGGCACCGTGCTCGTGAGCCCGGCGGCCAGGCGCAGCTTGAAGTCCGACAGCCCTTCGCAGCCGAGCGAGCGGCAGAAGCGGATGACGGTCGGCTGCGAGACGTCGGCCGCCTTCGCGATGGCGGCGATCGGGTCGTTGAGCGCCGAACGCGGGTGCGCCAGCACGTGGTCGGCCACCCGGCGTTCGGCCGGCGAGAGGTTGGTGCGCGCGCGCCGGATCAGGCCCAGCACCGAAGCGCCCTCGTGGCCGCCGGGCGCGCGCAGCTGCTCGGCCAGGATCGCCGAAACGCCGACGAAGGTGGCCTGCTCGGCGGTGATGACGAAGGTGGGGATCGCCTTCAGGTAGTCGCTGAAGCGGCCCTTGTCCTCGAACCGGGCGCGGAAGGGCGAGCGGTCGAAGAACTCGCCCAGCCGCGGCACGATGCCGCCGCCGATGTAGATGCCGCCCATCGCGCCCAGCGTCACCGCCAGGTTGGCGGCCGCGGTGCCCAGCATGGCGCAGAAGGCTTCCAGCACCTGCACGCACAGCGCGTCGCTGCCCAGCAGCGCGCGGCGCGTGATCTCGGGCGCGGCCAGCTTCTCGGCCGCCTGGCCGGCGTGCTGCGATAGCGCGCGGTGCACCAGCTCGATCCCCGGGCCGGAGAGCAGGCGCTCGAAGCTGACGTGCGGGAATTCGGCGAGCGCATGGCGCCAGATCACGATCTCGCGCTCGTCGCGCGGCGCGAAGCTGGTGTGGCCGCCTTCGGTGCCGAGTGCGATCCAGCCCTCGGCCGCCGGGATCAGCCCCGAGACGCCGAGCCCGCTGCCCGATCCGAGCAGGCCGATCACGCTGCGCTCGCGTGCCTGGCCGCCGCCCACCTGGCGCCGCTGGCCGTGCGCCAGCTTCGGCAGCGCCATCGCGAGCGCGGTGAAGTCGTTCACCACCACCAGCGTCTGCAGGCCCAGGCGCTGGCGCATCTCCTCGATCGAGAACTGCCAGTGGTAGTTGGTCATGCGCACCTGGTCGCCTTCGACCGGGTTCGCGATCGCGATCGCCGCGTGCTCCAGCGTCTGCGGGCCCAGCGTGGACAGGTAGGCGCCGACGGCGGCGTGGAAGTCGGCGTGCTCGGCGCAGCGCAGCGAGAGCGCGTGCTCGAAGCGGCCGGGCCCGACTTCGAGCGCGAAGCGGGCGTAGGTGCCGCCGATGTCGGCCAGCAGGCGCGGGTGGTCGAACATGGCGGCCAGCCGGCTTCAGGCCGGCAGCGCGTCGAGCGCGCGCGAAGCACCCAGCAGGGCCGGCGCGGGCGCGGTGATCAGCCAGGCCGGCACCGGCTTCAGGTAGTCGGCGAAGCGGCCCTTGGCTTCGAAGCGGCGGCGGAAGAGCGCGCCGTCGAACGCGGCGCCCAGCCGCGGCACGATGCCGCCGCCCACGTAGACGCCGCCGCGCGCGCCCAGGGTGAGCACCAGGTTGCCCGCCACTGTGCCGAGCAGGCTGGTGAAGAGTTCGAGCGCGCGCACGCAGTCGCCGTCGAGCCCTGCGACGCCGGCCTCGGCCACCTGGGCCGGCGACAGCGCCGCCGGCGTGCGCCCGGCGAGTGCGCAGGCGGCGTCGTAGAGGTTGACCAGCCCGGGCCCCGAGAGCGCGCGCTCGGCCGAGGCGTGGCCGAAGCGCTGGCGCAGCCATTCGACGACGGCGGCCTCCTCGGCATCGGCGGCCGAGAGCGTGACGTGGCCGCCTTCGCCGCTCAGCGCCGACCAGCCCCGCGCCGCGTCCGGCAGCAGCCCCGACACGCCGAGCCCGGTGCCCGGCCCCAGCAGCGCCAGCGGTGCACCGGGCACCGGGCTGCCGCCGCCGAGCGAACGCAGGTCGGCGCCGCCCAGCGCCGGCAGGCTCATCGCCAGCGCGGTGAAGTCGTTGATGACCAGGCAGCGTTCGACGCCCAGGTCGCGCTGCAGCGCGGCGATCGAGAAGCTCCAGGCGCTGTTGGTCAGCTGCACATGGTCGCCGGTGACCGCGGTGGCCACGCCGATGCAGGCCCAGCGCGGCCGCTGGTGGCCGTGGGCGGCCAGGTAGGTCGCGGCCGATGCGCCCAGCGTTGCGGTGGCGCTACAGGGTGCCTCGAAGACGTCCTGCACGGCGGCGCCGGGGGCGGCCTGCCAGGCCCAGCGCGCGTTGGTGCCGCCGATGTCGCCCAGCAGTCGGGGGTAGCCCGCGGTCATGTCGTTCGCCTCGGTAGGGTGTGGGGGCAGAAGGGGCGGTCACGAGCGAGTGACCGTAGTCGAACAACAAGCTCACTCTAGCAAGCGGGTGTGCAGATCATAACTGGCATCGCCTCTTCCTCGTAGAAGCGAGATCGCAACAGGAATCTGCGACTCGTGGCACTAGGGTAACTCCGAGAATCCTGCTGTAGTTTGGCTACTAGAGTGCCCGGATTCAACGATTCCCGGTGGTCCCGTCGCCCGAGCGCGGCCTGCCGGAACCGCACCCACGAAAGGCGCCGTGCGCGATCGTTTCTTCACCGCCGGGATCCGCTTCGCCCGCCGGCTGGCCGCGGGCCTGGCGCTGGCCGCCATGGCGTGGCCGGCCGCGGCGCAGGCGCCGCGCGCCTGGGCCGACGAGGTGCTGTATTTCGTCCTCGTCGACCGCTTCGCCGACGGCGACACCGGCAACGACCAGGGCGTGGACCGGCGCAACCCCGGCGGCTGGCACGGCGGCGACCTCAAGGGCCTGACGCAGCAGCTCGACGAGCTGAACGACCTGGGCATCACCGCGATCTGGATCAACCCGGTCCAGCTGCAGCAGCCGCGCGGCATGCCGGCGAATTCGCCCACCGCAGGCGAGTTCACGCACGAAGGCTTCCACGGCTACTGGATGTACGACTTCGAGAAGCTGGACCCGCACTTCGGCACCGAAGCCGACCTCAAGGCCTTCGTCGACGCCGCCCACGGGCGCGGCATCCGCGTGCTGCTGGACGTGGTCTACAACCACACCGGCTACAGCTCGGTCTACGCCGGCCGCAAGACGGCCGACGGCACGCCCTGGATCCGCGTGGGTGAAGGCAACTGCGAGGTCGACCCCGTCACCTGCGCCGTCGGCGGGCTGCCCGACCTGCGCACCGAGCTGCCCGAGGTGCGCGACTACCTGCTCGGCGCCAACATCGCGCTGGCGAAGAAGAGCGGCGTCGACGGCTTCCGGCTCGACACCTACAAGCACCTGGGCAGCGCCTTCTGGGCCGAGCACCGCCGGCGCACGCGCGCCGAGCTGGGCAGCGGCTTCTTCCTGCTGGCCGAGTACTGGGGCGGCAGCGCCGAGGTGCTGGACCCCTTCTTCGAGCGCGACGAGGTCGACGCCGGCTTCGACTTCGGCTTCAAGGGCAGCTGCGAAGGCTGGGTCACGGGCCGCGGGCGTTCGGTGGCCTACGGCGCCTACCTGCGCTCGCGCCACAAGGTGCGCGCCGGCCACCTGCTGGCGCATTACCTGTCCACCCACGACGAGCCGATGGCGCTGGGCAACCTGGGCGGCGACAAGGCGCGCTTCCAGGTCTGCGTTGCGCTGCAGATGGCCAGCCTGGGCATGCCGGTCGTCTACTACGGCGAGGAAGTGGCGCGCGGCGGCCACGAATGGCCCTTCAACCGCAACGACATGCCCTGGGGCGGGCGCGACATCCTGCCCGGCAAGGGCCAGCCGCGCGACGAGGCGATGCGCGCCTTCTACAAGCAGGTGATCGCCATCCGGCGCGCGCACCCGGCGCTCTCGCGCGGCGACTTCCAGCTGCTGATGCAGCCGCAGGACGCGGCGCTGGCCTTCGCGCGCCGCGACGCCGCCAGCGGCGACGTGGTCGTCGTGCTGGCCAACCGCGACGACCAGCCGGTGGCGGCCGACGTGGCCGCGCCCGCGGGCTGGCCGGCGGCGGCGCGCGACCTCGTCAGCGGCGAGACCGTGAACACGACGGAAGGCCGCGTCAGATCAATGTTGGGTCCGAAGTCGGTGCGTATCCTCGTGCCGGCCGCCCCCTGACCCGAGAAAACACGACACCGGGACCATGGCCTCGATCACCCTCGACCACCTCGGCAAGAAGTACACGGAAGATGTGACCGTCATCCGCGACCTCACGTTCGACATCAAGGACGGCGAGTTCATGGTCTTCGTCGGTCCCTCGGGCTGCGGCAAGTCGACCGTGCTGCGCATGATCGCGGGGCTGGAGACCATCACCAGCGGCAGGCTGCTGATCGGCGATCGCGTCGTCAACGACGTGCACCCGAAGGACCGCGACATCGCGATGGTGTTCCAGTCCTACGCGCTGTACCCGCACATGACGGTGTACGACAACATCGCCTTCGGCCTGCAGATCCGCAAGGTGCCGGAAGACGAGATCAAGAAGCGCGTGCAGGAGGCCGCCGACACGCTGGGCCTGAACGCCTTCCTCGACCGCAAGCCCAAGGCGCTGTCCGGCGGCCAGCGCCAGCGCGTGGCGCTCGGGCGCGCCATCGTGCGCCAGCCCTCGGTGTTCCTGTTCGACGAACCGCTCTCGAACCTGGACGCCGAGTTGCGCGTGCACATGCGCGCCGAGCTCTCCAAGCTGCAGCGCAAGCTGAAGACGACCACGGTCTACGTCACCCACGACCAGGTCGAGGCCATGACCATGGGCCACCGCATCGCCGTGCTGCGCCCCTGCGGCAACGACCCGCAGGTGAGCAACCTCACGCAGGTGGGCACGCCGATGGAGGTCTACGACACCCCGGCCAACCTGTTCACCGCCGGCTTCATGGGCACGCCGAAGATGAACCTGCTGAAGGCGCGCCTCACCGACGACGGCCGCGACGTGCTGTTCTACGGCGTGCGCATGCCGGTGGCGCCGCAGTTCAGGGAAGCGGCGCAGCGCTGGCGCGGCAAGGACGTGATCCTGGGCATCCGCCCCGAGCACATCGGCGCCGCGCACGAGGTGGACTGGAAGAGCGACTGCAAGATCAGTGGCGCCATCGAGATCCTCGAGCCGCTGGGGCACGAGGTCATCGTGCACTTCGACGTCCAGGGCAGCACCGTCAGCGGCCGCCTGCGCAGCCACGCCGCCCTGGCCAGTCCGGGCGAGCCGATCTCGATGGTCGTGAAGACCGAGGCCATGCACCTGTTCGACCCGGTGAGCGAGTTGCGCCTCGCCTGAGGCCGCGGCCGAAGAAGAAACAAGGAGACCGAAGATGTTCAAGCAGCTGTTGAAGAGCACGCTCGCCGCGGCGGCCGTGGCCGCCGCCGGCGCCGCCTGCGCCCAGGCCGGCAACGAGCTGGTGGTGTGGCACGCCTACCGCGGCGCCGAGAAGGCCGCGTTCGAGAAGGTCGTCGCCAACTTCGAGAAGTCGCCTGCCGCCAAGGGCGCCAAGGTCAGCACGCTGGCCATTCCCTACGACGCCTACGCCGACAAGATCAGCGCCGCGGTGCCGCGCGGCAAGGGCCCGGACGTCTTCATCTACGCCCAGGACCGCCTGGGCGGCTGGATCGAGGCCGGCAAGACGGTGGAGCCGATCGACTTCTTCGTCGACAAGCCGGTGAAGGACCGGCTGCTGCCGGGAATGATCGACGCCATGACCTACAAGGGCGGGATCTACGGGCTGCCGATCAACTACAAGATGACGACGCTCATCTACAACAAGGACCTCGTCAAGACGCCGCCCAAGACCACCGACGAGATGGTCAAGATCGCCAAGGGCCTGACCAACGCCGCGTCGGGCCGCTACGGGCTGGCCTACTGGTACACCAACTTCTACTTCCACTCGGCGCTGATGAACGCCTTCGGCGGCGCCGTGTTCGACAAGGACGGCAACCTCACCGTCAACAGCCCTGCCACGGTGGCCTCGCTGAACCAGATGATGACCTGGTACAAGAAGGACGGGATCCTGCCGCCCGAGCCTTCGGAAGCACTCATCGCCTCGCTCTTCAACGAGGGCAAGGCGGCGATGGTCATCAACGGGCCCTGGTTCGTCGGCGACATCGACAAGAAGATCAACTTCGGCCTCGCGCCGCTGCCGCTGCTGGACGCGGCGAAGAAGCCGCTGCGCCCCTGGATGACGATCGAGGGCGCCTACGTGGCCGCCAGTTCGGCCAAGAAGGACCTCGCCTACGAGCTGGTGAAGTACCTCACCTCCGAGGAAGCCGGCCTCGTGCTCGCGCTCGAAGGCCGCCAGCTGCACACCAACAAGGCGATCTACGCCAACCCCAAGGTCAGCGGCGACCCGGTGCTCAAGGCCTTCCGCGACCAGCTCGACAACGCCGAGCCGATGCCCAACCGGCCCGAGATGACGATGGTGTGGTCGCCGGCGACGACGGCGATGAACAAGATCGTCAAGGGCAACGCCACCGTCGAGGCCGCCCTCAAGGAAGCCGCCACGACGATGCAGGAGAGCATCGCCGCGCTGCGCAAGGGCAAGTAGCCGCCGCACGACGGAATTGCGCCGATGAGCTGGTGGCAGCGTGTGGGTCGGTCGGCCGCGCCGGGCTTGGGCGCGGCGCTGGCGCTCGTGCTGCTGCTGAGCCACTGGCTGCAGGGCGCGGCCGACGCCGACATCGCGGCGCAGGACCGCCAGCGCGAGGCCGTGCTGCTGGCCAACGCGATCAGCAGCACGCTGGCCGGCGCGCCCGAAGGCGAGCTCAACGCGCGCCTGGCGGCCTGGCGCAGCGGCAACCCGGCCATCGAATCGGCGATGGTCGTCGCCGGCCGCCAGTTGCTGGGCAGCACGCGCACCGAAGACGAGGCGCCGCGCGCCCTGCGGCGCGAGGAGAAGCCCCTCTTCGACCTCATCGGCAGCCTGCGCGCCGCCGCCGAGACCAACGCCGGCGAGAAGGTGGTGCGCAAGAAGACGATCCAGGCCGAGGCGAAGGGCGGCGTCGTCACCGTTACCGTGCCCTACCGCGTCGACGGCAAGCTCGAAGGCATCGTGCAGGCGCGCGTGAAGCCGGGTGCGCGCGAAGGCGGCGCACCGGAGGGCGCGGCGCCGCTGCTGGCGCTGGGCCTGCTGGCCGCGGGGCTGGTCGCCGGCGCGCTGCTGAAGGTGGACCCGGCGCGCCGCTTCGACTTCGGCCGCGCCGCCGCCATCGTGGTGCTGCTGGTGCTGGCCGTCGGCTGGCAGCAGCAGCGGCTGGGCGCGATGCGCGAGCAGATCGCCGCCGGCGACGCCGCCATCGGCCAGGTGCAGGCGGGTGCCGCGGCGCTGGCCGTGCGCTCGGGCGCGCCGGCGCCTTCGGGCGCCGTGAGCCCCTGGGACACCGACCTCTACGGCCGCCCGCTCGGGCTGGTCTCGCCGGCCGGCCAGCCGGTGGCGAAGGACCGCGCGGCCGCCGCCGAGACGCGCACCACCTTCCTCAAGCGCAGCCTGTGGGCGACCGACGTGCTGGGCGTGGTGGTGCTGCTCTTCTTCGTGCAGGGCTTCGCCGCCCGCAGCGCGCGCGCGCTGCGCGAGAACGCCGGCGCCTACGGCTACGTGGCGCCGGCGATGATCGGCATGCTGGTGCTGGTGTTCTTCCCGTTCTTCTACGGCATCGGGCTGGCGTTCACCGACACCACGCTCTTCAACGAGTCGGCACCGTTCCGCGAGCGCTGGATCGGGCTGGACAACTTCATCGCCATCCTGGGCGACTTCAACGTCGTCACGAAGAGCGCCGAAGGCACCGTCGTCAACTACCAGAACTTCTACTGGACGCTGATGATGACGGTGATCTGGACCGTCACCAACGTCAGCGTGGGCGTGAGCTTCGGTTTCGTGCTCGCGATGGCGCTCAACACCGAAGGGCTGCGCGGCAAGGCGATCTACCGCGTGCTGCTGATCCTGCCCTGGGCGATCCCCAACTACATCACCGCGCTCGTCTGGCGCGGCATGTTCCACCCGCAGTTCGGCGTCATCAACCAGATGCTGCAGATGGCGGGCCTGCAGCCGGTGAAGTGGTTCGACGGCGTGGTGAGCTCGTTCATGACCGGGCTCGTCACCAACGGCTGGCTCAGCTTCCCGTTCATGATGGTCGTGATCCTGGGCGCGCTGCAGTCGATCCCGCGCGACATGTACGAGGCCGCCGAGGTGGAAGGCGCCACGCGCTGGCAGCAGCTGAAGAGCATCACGCTGCCGCTGCTGCGGCCCACGCTGGTGCCGGCGGTGGTGCTCTCGGTGGTGTGGACCTTCAACATGTTCAACATCATCTTCCTGGTCTCCGGCGGCGAGCCGGCGGGCGCCAACGAGATCCTGATCACCAAGGCCTACAAGATCGCCTTCGAGCAGTACCAGTACGCCTACGCGGCCGCGTACTCGACGGTGATCTTCGTGATCCTGCTGGTCTACGGCTACTTCCAGACGCGCATCACGCGCGCCACGGAGAGCTACTGAGATGGCCGTGCGCAAGACCAGCCACCTGTGGATCCACGTGGGGCTCATCAGCTTCACGGCGCTGGCCATCTACCCGGTGCTGTGGGTGCTGGCGCTGGCCTTCTCGGGCCAGCAGAGCGTGGGCCTGATCGACCTGCCGCTGAACCCCAGCTTCGCCGAGCGGCTGCGCGGCGTGCTGCCCTGGCCGGCGCACCCCTCGCTGAAGAACTTCGTCGACGTGGTGACCGAGCAGCCCTTCGGCCAGTGGCTGCTCAACAGCGTGATGGTCTCGGTGATGACCACGCTGCTGGGCGTCTTCCTGGCCTGCACCGCGGCCTACGCGTTCAGCCGCTTCCGCTTCCCCGGGCGCGAGACCGGCATGCTGGCCTTCCTGGTCTCGCAGATGTTCCCCGGCACGCTGATGCTGATCCCGCTGTTCATCATCATCGTCAAGTGGCTCGGGCTGGGGAACACCTTCTGGGGCCTCGTCATTGTCTACGCGACCACCGCGATCCCCTTCTGCGTGTGGATGCTCAAGGGCTACTTCGACACCATCCCGATCGACATCGAGGAATCGGCGGTGATCGACGGCGCGTCGCGCCAGACCATCTTCCTGCGCATCATCCTGCCGCTGGCCAAGCCGGCGATCGCCATCACCGCGCTGTTCTCGTTCATGACGGCGTGGAACGAATTCATCCTCGCTTCGGTGTTCCTGGAAAGCGAGCTCAAGTACACGGCCCCGGTCGGCCTGAGGTTCTTCGTCGGGGGTTTCTCCTCGCAGTGGGGCTTCTTCGCCGCCGGTTCGGTGATCGTGTCGCTGCCCGTGGTGATCCTGTTCCTGTACCTGCAGAAGTACCTCGTGTCCGGGCTCACCGCCGGCAGCGTCAAGTAGTCCCTTTCATCAAGAGGAGCCAACACCATGAGTTCACGCCTTTCCTTCCACGCCCTTGCCGCCGCCTGCCTGCTGGCGCTGGGCGCCGCCGCCGCGCACGCGGTCGAGTTCACCGACCCGCGCGGCGACGACAAGGGCCCCGGCACCTACACCTACCCGACCGACGGCGTCTACAAGGCGGGTTCGTTCGACCTCGTCAAGCTGAAGGCCGAGAAGAGCGGCGACGGCGTCGACTTCTCGGTCGACGTCGGCGCCAACCTGGAAGACCCCTGGGGCATGGGCGGCGGCTTCGCGGTGCAGATGGTCTTCATCTTCATCAAGACCGGCGCCCCCGGCGCGCACGCCGACACCTGGACCGGCCTGAACCTGCAGTTCGCGCCCGGCAGCGAATGGAACAAGGTGGTCGTGCTGTCGCCGCAGAAGAAGGCGCGCGTGGTGAGCGAGGCCACCGCCAAGCTGGGCGACCTGGCCAAGGACGTGGTGGTGCCCAACCTCACGCGCGGCCGCGGCCGCACCATCAGCGGCACCGTGCCCCTGGCCGAACTGGGCGGCGACGGCAACGTCGACGCCTGGGGCTACCAGGTCGTGATGCAGTCCAACGAGGGCTTCCCCGCGGCGACCGACTTCCTGACCCGCAAGGTCAACGAATACGAAGGCCAGCACCGCTTCGGCGGCGGCAACGACGGCGACTGCGACCCGCACACGATGGACGTGCTCGACGGCCCCGACGCCAAGCAGGCCGACATGCTGGCCTACACCTGCGGGCCGAACGGCGAGTCGGTCAAGAAGGCCACGCTCAAGATGATCAAGAAGTGAGTTCCGCAACCCCGAAGGAGAAGACAGTGACGAAGAAGATTTCCCTCACGCCGCTGGCCGCCGCGATCGGCCTCGTTTGCGCGGCACCCGCGTTCGCGGCCGGCCTGGACTTCAGCGGCTCGAACATCTACATGAAGTTCCTGGACGGCAACCAGCTCAAGGCCAACACCAACAGCAGCATTGACACCGCCAGCGGCGGCGACCAGGGCCAGTTCACCGAGATCAACCTCGTGTTCAAGGCCACGATCTCCAAGCAGGTGGAAGCCGGCGGCCGCATCCAGAGCCGTTCGTCGAACGCCTACTGGACCGACTTCGGCGGCTTCGGCAAGGAAGGCGCCACCAACGGCGACCAGGTCAACACCCAGAAGTGGATGAAGCTGCGCGGCGCCTACGTGCTGTTGACGCCGGGCTATGCCTGGCTCGACCAGGCATTGATCGGCTCCAGCCAGTGGGGCCAGTTCGACCCGTTCACGGTGGGCGCGGTGCGCTACATCGACCGCGACAACTACAACGGCCTGTACTTCAAGGGCCCGCTGGGCCTGGCCGGCTCGAGCTGGGAGTTCGCCCGCGTCTCGCCGCCGAACTACCTGCAGGCCAACTACGGCCAGGGCTCCACCTGCTGCAGCAGCGACTCCACGCAGTTCAACGAGGGCGTCTACATCGCGCAGGTGAAGGTGCCGGTGGGCCCGGTGAAGCTGGCGGGCAGCTACCAGTGGTTCAACGACCACCAGCTCAAGGCCGACACCACGCCGCTGGACGGCCAGGACAGCGAGACCTTCTCCAAGAACAACGTGCTGATGTTCAAGGCCGAAGGCAGCGTGATGGACATCGTCGACCTCAAGGGCGCGTTCTACCACTCGACCTACAAGGCGCCGCTGTTCGACCAGCCCTGGATCAACAGCCCGAAGTCCGACGTCAGCGGCAACGCCGTCAAGCTGGACGCCGCGTTCAACAACCTGGCGCCCGGCCTTGGCCTGAACTTCCAGTACTTCAACATCGGCGCCGGCTACTACAGCAACATGGCCGCGCGGCGCGAAAGCGACGTGCTGCTGACCGAAGGCTCCGAATCCGCCTGGTACGGCTGGGGCAACCAGATCTGGCTCGGCGGCGCGGCCAAGGACTACCAGCAGGCGCCCTCGTCGGCGCATTGCTACGCCACCGCCAACGGCCGCTGCGCGGCCGACAGCGGCCTGGCCGCCGGTGCCAACGGCCTGGTCGACAACGCCTTCATGGACTTCGACGAGCCGCCCAACGAATCGGTGCAGGGCTGGAAGGGCCTGACCGCGCTGGCCAACTACGAGATCGCCAAGATCCCGATGTCGCTGGAGCTCACGCGCGTCAACTACAACTACAACTGGCAGGGCTACTCGCCGACCGGTCCGCTGTCGAACTACTTCAACCTCAACAACGACCGCCGCACCAACATCGCCGTCTTCAAGATCGGCTACGTGGTGCCGGTGGCCGGCGGCATCGAGCTGGGTGCGAAGCTGAAGATGGTCGACGACAAGAACAGCGGCGCCGCCAACGACGCCACCGACGACCGCACCACCAAGGACAACGGCATCACGCTGTCGGTGGGCAACCAGCTGTTCCGCGACCTCTACGGCAGCCTCTCGTGGGGCCACTACACCCGCAAGATCAACGCCGGCGGCACCACCTTCGACAACAAGAAGAGCATCCTCAGCGCGAAGGCGGCCTACAACCTGGCCGGCGTCGAGGTCGGCGGCCTGGCCCAGTGGGTCTCGGGCTCCGGCGACCCGACCGAGTCGGGCACCTCGGCCGACATCAAGCAGTACCGCCTGAAGGTCTTCGTGCAGGCAAACTTCTGACCTGACGGGCCGCGTGCCCGCCCAGGGCCCTGTCCCCGCGCCGGGGCAGGGCCCTTTCTCCTTCTCGAAGCGAACACGATGAAGAAACCTCTCACCGCCGCCGCGCTGCTGCTCCTGCCGCTGGCGCTGCTGGCGCAGCCCGCGCCGATCCTCGCCGTCGACGACCCCGAAGGCGACGACGCCGGCGACGGCACGCTGATCTATCCCGCCAACGCGGCCTACGAGAAGGGCGACCTCGACCTGCGTTCGCTGCGCGCCTTCGCCGAACCCGGCGGCGTGCGCTTCGAGGCCACGTTCCGCAATCCGGTGCGCTCGCCCGCCGGCGTTCGCGCGCCGGGCCCGAGCACCGAGGACCTGGCGGCCTATGCGCGCCGCGGCTTCTACGAATTCAACCTCGACCTCTACCTGGACACCGACCGCGTGAGCGGCTCGGGCAGCACCGCCACGCTGCCCGGCCGCGGCGCCACGCTGGACGCCGCCAGCGCGTGGGAGAAGGCGGTGGTGCTGACGCCGCGCCCCGAGCTCATGCGCCGCCAGCTGATCGACGCCCTGGCCACCGCCGCCGGCAGCAGTGCCGAGGCCGAGAAGCAGGTCGACGCCGCCGTCTTCTTCGCCACCGACGTGCGGGTGCGCGGCCGCAGCGTGTCGTTCACGGTGCCGGCGGCCTTCGTCGACGCGGCGACCGTGGCGCGTTCTTCGATCGTCGCCTTCACGACGGCGGCGCGGCTGTCGATCGAGTCCGATGCCAACCTCTTCGGCCGCTTCACCGGCCCGCAGCGGCTGCCCTTGGGCGTGGCGCTGCCCGAACCCGGCCGGCCGCAGTTCGGCACCGGCTACACCGGCGAACGGCCGCCGGCGACTTCGGTGGTGGACCTGCTCGACCCCGACGCCACGCGCCAGGCGCGCCAGCTCGCCGCGGGCGGCGCGATCGCCGGCCTGAACGCCCAGAACCGCTGGGGCAGCGCGCCCGCGGCGCCGGCCCCGGCCGGCGCCGCGCCGTCGAGCGACC
>CAYVXO010000167.1:0-13427 GCA_964454485.1 uncultured Rubrivivax sp. | reverse complement strand
CGTTGGGGCGCCTTCTCGGGGGCAACGCGGGCATCCTGGGTTCTTTCACACCTTCAGGCCGCTTCGGGCCGCGCCTCGCGCCGCATCAGCTGCACCAGCGCTTCGGCTGGCGTGAGGCGACCCTTCAGCACCGCGGCCACCGCCTCGGTTATCGGCATCTCCACGCCGAGCCGGCGCGCGCGCGCCAGCACCATGGCGGCGGTGGGCACGCCTTCGGCCACGTGGCCCAGCTCGGCCAGGATGGTGGCCAGCGGCTTGCCGGCGGCCAGCAGCAGGCCCACACGCCGGTTGCGCGAGAGGTCGCCGGTGGCGGTGAGCACCAGGTCGCCCAGCCCCGACAGGCCCATGAAGGTTTCGGGCGCGGCGCCGAGCGCGACGCCCAGCCGCGTCATCTCGGCCAGCCCGCGCGTGATGAGCGCGGCGCGCGCGTTGAGCCCGCTCGCGGGCAGGCCGTCCAGGATGCCGGCGGCGATCGCGAGCACGTTCTTCACCGCGCCGCCGACCTCGACGCCGACGATGTCGGTGGAGGTGTAGACGCGCAGCGCGCCGCCGTGAAAGGCCTCGACCGCGGCGGCGGCGAGCGCGGGCGTCTCGCTGGCCGCCACCAGCGCCGTCGGCTGGCCGCGCGCGACCTCGATCGCGAAGCTGGGACCCGAGAGCACGCCGCAGGGCGCGCCCGGCCGCTCGGCGCGCGCGATCTCGTGGCCGAGCGCGCCGCTGACGGCCTCGAAGCCCTTGCACAGCCAGAGCACGCCGCGGCCGGGCGGCAGTGCACGCAGCTGCTCGCGCAGGCCGGCCATCGGCGTCGCGACCACGACCAGGCCTTCGGCCGCATGGGCGAGCGCGGCCTCGCGGTCGGCGCCCACGGCCAGCGCCGCGGGCAGCGCCACGCCGGGCAGGTAGCGGGTGTTGGTGCGGCTGGCGGCGATCTCGCGCGCCTGCGCCGCGTCGCGCGCCCACAGCAGCACCTCGTGGCGGGCGGCGGCGGCCGCGGCCAGCGCCGTGCCCCAGGCACCGGCGCCGAGCACGGCGATCTTCATCGGCCGCTGGCGGTCAGTTCACCTGCGGAGCGCGCGCTCGCGGAGCTCGCGCCTGAACTGAGGCACGAACTCGTACGCAGGTACGAGTTCATGTCCTCAGTTCACGCCGGTGATGATGCGCGAGCCGTTGCCCTGCTGGGCCGCGGCCTGCTGCTGGGCCTCGAACATGGCCTGGAAGTTCACCTCGGTGAGCAGGATCGGCGGGAAGCCGGCGCGCGTGCAGACGTCGGAGACGATGGCGCGCAGGTAGGGGTAGACCATTTGCGGGCAGACGATGCCCAGCACGCCCTGCATCTGGTCGTCGGGCAGGTTGCGGATCTCGAAGATGCCGGCCTGCTTGGCTTCGACCAGGAACAGCACCTTGTCGCTCACCTTGGTGGTGACGGTGGCGGTGACCGCGACTTCGTAGATGCCGTCGGCGATGTTCTCGGCGCCCAGGCCCAGGTTGATGTCCACCTGCGGCTGCTGCTGCTCGAGCAGGATCTGCGGCGAATTGGGCTGCTCCAGCGACAGGTCCTTCAGGTACATGCGCTGGATCTGGAAAACGGGGTCGGCCATGGCGGGTTCCGGTTGGGCGGCGGGCGGCGATTATCGCCGGGGGTGGTGAGGCGGGGCGCGGCGTTCAGCCCGCGCCCAGCAGCGGCAGCAGGCCGCCGCGCTGGTCGAGTTCGTAGAGGTCGTCGCAGCCGCCGACATGGGTGTCGCCGATGAAGATCTGCGGCACCGTGCGGCGGCCGGTGATCTGCATCATCGTCTGGCGCTGCGCGGGGTCGAGGTCGACGCGGATCTCCTCGATCGCCTGCACGCCGCGCTGCTTGAGCAGGGCCTTCGCGCGCAGGCAGTAGGGGCAGACCTGGGTCGTGTACATCTTGACCGGGTTCATGCGTTCTTCTCGCCCTTTTCCATCGGCAGGTTCGCTTCGCGCCAGGCCGCGTTGCCGCCGGCCAGCGCCACCGCCTTCTCGTGGCCGGCCTTGCGCAACTGCGCGGCGGCGCGCGCCGAGCGGGCGCCGCTGGCGCACATCACGATGATCGGCAGCGCCTTGTTGGTGGGCAGGCCCTTGGCGCCTTCCAGGCTGCCGAGCGGGATGTTGCGCGCGCCGGCGGCATGGCCGGCGGCGTACTCGGCCGGCTCGCAGACGTCGACCAGCACCGCCTTCTCCTGGTTGATGAGGCGCACCGCTTCGCTGGTGCCGATGCCGCCGCCGCGCCCGCCGCGCAGCGACGGCAAGGCGAGCAGGGTGCCCGAGGTCAGGGCCATCAGGATCAGGATCCAGTTGTCGAGCAGGAACTTCAAGGGCGGCTCATCCAGCGCGGCCGCAAGGCCGGCAAAAGGGTCGGATTATAGAATTTGCCCATGCACAAGCTCGTCCTCATCCGCCACGGCGAATCGACCTGGAACCTGGAGAACCGCTTCACCGGCTGGACCGACGTGCCGCTCACCGACACCGGCGTCGCGCAGGCGAAGGAATCGGGCCGGCTGCTGAAGGAGGCGGGCTTCGATTTCGACGTCGCCTTCACCTCGGTGCTCAAGCGCGCCGTCTGGACCTTGTGGCACTGCCTGGACGTGATGGACCGCACCTGGCTGCCGGTGCAGCACGACTGGCGCCTCAACGAACGCCACTACGGCGCGCTGCAGGGCCTGAACAAGGCCGACATGGCGCGCCAGTACGGCGACCAGCAGGTGCTGGTCTGGCGCCGCAGCTACGACACCCCGCCGCCGGCGCTGGAGCCGGGCGACCCGCGCGGCCAGCGCCACGACCCGCGCTACGCCAAGCTCGCACCCGGCTCGGTGCCGCTCACGGAATGCCTGAAGGACACGGTGGCGCGCGTGCTGCCGTGCTGGAACGAGCGGCTGGCGCCGGCCATCTCGTCCGGCCAGCGCGTGCTCATCGCCGCCCACGGCAACAGCATGCGCGCGCTCGTGAAGTACCTCGACGGCATCAGCGACGCCGACATCGTGGGCCTCAACATCCCCAACGGCATCCCGCTCGTCTACGAGCTCGACGCCGCGCTCAAGCCGATCCGCAGCTACTACCTGGGCGACGCCGACGCGGTGGCCAAGGCCGCGGCCGCGGTGGCCAACCAGGGCAAGGCCTGAACGTTCAGGGGGCGAGCAGGCCGTAGACCTGCTCGGGCAGCACGCGCGGCAGGTTCGTGCGCTCGGCGGCCGGCACCATGCCGGCGATGGCGTGTTCGGGCTTGCCGGTGTCGCGCCGCGGGGCGTCGTTGACCGGCCGGCCGCGTGCGTCCTGCAGCACCGCCACCTGCGCCGCGCGGCCGCCCGCGGCTCGCTGCACGACGATCGCCGCCTCGCCGTTCTTGAGCCGCACGAAGTCGCCCGGCGGGTGGACGCCGATCGCCTTGATGATGGAGCCGGCCACCGGGCCGCCGCCTTCGTCGCGGAACAGCTGGCGCGCCGCCTCCTGCGGCAGCATCGCGGCGCGCAGCGCGCGCGGGCTCACCTTGGCCATCAGCACGTCGGTGCCGCGCAGCAGGCGCGCCCCTTCGGAACGCGGTTCGCCGCCGCGCGGGTAGCCGCCGGGGCCGGGCCTTTCGTGATGGTCCTGCACCGCCATCAGCCAGGCCTCGTCGGTCACGCCGGCGGCGCGCAGCAGTTCGACCGCCCGCTCGGGGTGGCCGCGGATCGCGTCCATCTGCTTCTTCGTCGGCGGCTCCTGCTGCTCGGCCATGCGGCCCTGCAGCTCGACGATGGCCGCGTTCATGGTCAGCGCGGCGCCGACCAGCGAACGCTGCGCCGCCGGCGTCCAGCCGAGCAGGCGCGAGGCGAGCAGCACCCCGGTGGCGGTGTGCAGCGCATGCGCCAGGCCGTAGAGCGCGAAGCGGTGGTCGTCCTGGCGCATGCACAGGAAGAGCGCCGCGTCGGCGTCGCGGTCGACGAGCGCGATCTGCTGCGACACCAGGTCGTCGATCGCGGCCGCCTGCGCGCCTTCGCCGCCCAGGCCGCGCAGCAGGCCGTCGAGCTTCCAGACGAAGTGCTCCCAGCGGTCGAAGAGCGTCTCCTGGCGCACCACGCGTTCGAAGCCGGGACCGGCGCCGCTGCCGCCGCGCTGGCGCCGCAGCGCTTCGACCTCGGGCCATTCGACGCAGGCGCCGCGGTCGCGCAGCGCTTCGAGCTGGCGTTCGTCGGCGATGCGCTGGCCGGCGGCCAGCAGCAGCCGCCCTTGCGGGTCGAGCACGCGGAACGGCAAGGGCGCGGCAACGGCCATCAGGTCGCCCAGCTCGGCCAGCGGGACCCGGCGGACTTCGTCGCTCACGAGACGGCTTCGGAGAGGGCTTCGGCGATGGTCTCGCGCAACGTGGCGGCGAGCGCGCGCCGGTCGGCGTGTGCGCTGGCCATGGGCGGCAGCACCCTCACTTGCGCCACCAGGCCTTCGGCCGAGGCCAGCATCCACAGGCTGCCGGCCAGCGTGGTCTCGCCCAGCCAGAGCGCGTTCGGGCTCACCGCGTGCTGCGCGTCGGCATAACGCAGCGCCACCGGCTGCACCGGCGTCGCGGTGGCAATGGCGGCCTGCAGCACGTTGGCATGGAAGGGCAGCAGCGACCGGCCGTCGCCGGTGGTGCCTTCGGGGAACGCGGCCACGGTGCCGCCGGCGGTCAGCGCCTCGGCCATCTGGTGCACCACGCGCAGTGCGTCGCGCTTGCGTTCGCGTTCCAGGTACAGCGTGCCGGCGGCGTCGACCAGCCGACCCACGAGCGGCCAGCGCTGCACCTCGGCCTTGGAGACGAAGCGTGCCTGTGGACAGACAGCGTGGACCGCCATGATGTCGAGCCAGGAGATATGGTTGGCGACGATCAGTTTTGCGCCCGGCTTGAAGAGGCCTCGAACCTCGAGGCGCATGCCGAGCATACGCAGCATCTTCGCGGCCCACCAGCGGATTCGTTCATGGCGCGCCGGCGCTTGCAGCCACGGAAAGACGAGCAGCACGATCGCCACGCCGTGCAGCCCATGCAGCACCGCGCGCGCGAGGCGCCAGCCGGCGCGCAGCGTTCTCAATCCGCCTCGAAGGCGACCGTGCCCGCGACCAGCGTGGCGCGCACTTTCCCGGGCAGCAGCATGCCGGTGGCAGCGAAAGCGAACGGCGTGTGGCGGCCCTGGCTGACCAGCGCATCCGGCGTCACGCGCCATTCGGCCGCGGGGTCGAACAGGCACACGTCGGCGACGCCGCCTTCGACGAGCCGGCCCGCGCTGCTGGCGAGCGAGCCCACCGATTCGCCGAGCACGCGCACCGGCTCGCAGGTGATGCGCGCGAGCGTCTTCGCCAGCGGCAGCCCCGCATCGGCGCCCCAGCGCAGCGCCAGCCCGAGCAGCAGTTCGAGCCCGGTGGCGCCCGGCTCGGCTTCGCCGAAGGGCAGGTTCTTCATGTCCTCGGCCACCGGGTTGTGGTCGGAGACGAGCGCGTCGATCGTGCCGTCGGCCAGGCCGGCGCGCAGCGCGTCGCGGTCGGGACCCTGGCGCAGCGGCGGCGTGAGCCGCATGTCGGGGTTGAAGTAGCCGATGTCGACGTCGGTGAGGTGCAGCGAGTTGATGCTGACGTCGGCCGTGACCGGCAGCCCTTCGGCCTTCGCGCGCCGCACCAGCTCCACGCCGGCGGCGCTGGACAGCCGGCACAGGTGCACACGCGCCTTCGTCGCCCGCACGAGCTCCAGGATGGTGTGCAGCGCCACCGTCTCGGCCGCCACCGGCACGCCGGAAAGGCCCAGCCGGGTCGCCACCGCGCCCTGTGCCGCGATGCCCTTGCCCAGCCCTGCGTCCTGCGGCCGCAGCCACACCGTGTAGCCGAAGGTGGCGGCGTACTGCAGCGCGCGCAGCAGCACCAGGTTGTCGGCCAATGCCACGTCGACCTGGCTGAAGCCCACGCAGCCGGCTTCGGTGAGCTCGGCCATCTCGGTGAGGGCCTGGCCTTCGAGCTTGCGCGTCAGCGCGCCGAGCGGGAACAGCCGGCAGCGGCTCAACTTGCGGGCGCGGAACTTGAGCATCTCCACCAGCCCCGGCTCGTCGAGCACGGGGTCGGTGTCGGGCAGGCACACGAGGCTGGTCACGCCGCCGGCGGCCGCCGCGGCGAGCTCGCTCTCGAGCATGCCTTCGTGTTCCTGGCCGGGCTCGCGCAGGCGCGCCGCCAGGTCGACCAGACCCGGGCAGACGACGAGGCCGCTGGCATCGATCACGCGCTCGGCGTCGAAGTCGAGGCCGCCGCCGATGCGCACGATGCGGTCGGCCGCGATCGCGATGTCGGCGCTTTCGTCGCGGCCGCTCGCGGGGTCGACGACGCGGCCGTTGCGAATCAAGATCTTCATGTTGCCCCCTGGGCGCTACGCGCCGTCCCCCCGAGGGGGAGCGAGCGCCTTCGGAGCGGCCGTGCGGCGCTCATGCCTGGTTCCCCGCGATCGTGCTCATCACCGCCATCCGCACCGCGATGCCGAAGGTCACCTGCGGCAGGATCACGCTCGCCTGGCCGTCGGCGACCGAGGAGTCGATCTCGACCCCGCGGTTGATCGGCCCCGGGTGCATCACGATCGCGTCCGGCTTGGCGAGCGCCAGCTTCTCGGCCGTGAGGCCGTAGCGCTTGAAGAACTCGCCCGCGCTGGGCAGCATGGCGCCGCTCATGCGTTCGTTCTGCAGCCGCAGCATGATGACGACGTCGGCGCCGCGGATGCCCTCGGCCATGTCGTGGCACACGCGCACACCCATCGCGCCCAGGTCGCCCGGCACCAGCGTCTTCGGGCCGACGGCGCGGATCTCGGGCACGCCCAGCGTGGAAAGCGCGTGGATGTCGCTGCGCGCCACGCGCGAATGCACGATGTCGCCCACGATGGCCACCGTGAGCTGCGTGAAGTCGCCCTTGAAGTGGCGGATCGTGTACATGTCCAGCAGGCCCTGCGTGGGGTGCGCGTGGCGGCCGTCGCCGGCGTTGACCACGTGCACGTGCGGCGCGCAGTGCTGGGCGATGAGGTACGGAGCACCGCTCTCGCTGTGGCGCACCACGAACATGTCGGCGTGCATCGCCGACAGGTTGGCGATGGTGTCGAGCAGGCTCTCGCCCTTGGCCGTGCTGCTCTTGTTGATGTCCAGGTTGATGACGTCGGCCGACAGCCGCTTGGCCGCGATCTCGAAGGTGGTGCGGGTGCGCGTGCTGTTCTCGAAGAACAGGTTGAACACGCTCTTGCCGCGCAGCAGCGGCACCTTCTTCACGTCGCGGTCGTTGACGGAGAGGAAGGTGCCCGCGGTGTCCAGGATCTGCGTCAGCACCGCCTTCGGCAGGCCTTCGATGGACAGCAGGTGGATCAGCTCGCCGTTGGCGTTGAGCTGCGGGTTGCGTCGCGCGAGCATCAGGCGGCCTCCACGCTGAAGCTGAAGCGGCCGTCGTCCCGGCGCGCCAGCGAGAGCCGCTGCTGGCGCGGCAGCGCCACGCGCGCGGCGGCGAAGGCGGCCTCGATCGGCAGCTCGCGGCCGCCGCGGTCGACCAGCACCGCCAGCGTCACGCTGGCCGGGCGGCCGAAGTCGTAGAGCTCGTTGATCGCGGCGCGGATCGTGCGGCCGGTGTAGAGCACGTCGTCGACGAGCACGATGTGGCGGCCGTCGACGGCGAACGGCAGGCTCGTCGGGTCGGCGCTCGCGGCCAGGCCGCGTTCGGCGAAGTCGTCGCGGTGCAGCGCGCTGGAGATCACGCCGTGCGCGCCCGGCAGCGCCAGGTCGCGCTGCAGCCGCTCGGCCAGCCAGGCGCCGCCCGACCAGATGCCGACCAGGGCCGCGTCGGGCGGCAGCAGGCGCTGCACGCCGCCGCGCAGGTCGGCGTAGAGCGCCTCGGCGTCGAGCTGGAGCTGGGTCATTCGGGGGTCCGCAGGGTTTGGAGGTACTGGTCCAGGATGATGGCGGCCGCCGCCGCGTCGGCGTCGCGCGCGCCAGCGGCCAGCGCCTCGGTGGTGGTCCAGCGCTCGTCCACCTCGTGCACCGGCAGCCGGAAGCGGCCGTGCAGCTGGCGGGCGAAGCGCCGGGCGCGGCGCGTATTGTCGTGCTCCGCGCCGTCGGGGTGGAACGGCACGCCGACCACCAGCGCGTCGGGCCGCCATTCGGCGACCAGCGCGCCGATGCGCTCGAAGCGCGCGTCGCCCTCGGTCGCGATGGTGGTGAGCGGCGTGCCGTGGCCGAGCGTGGTGTTGCCGCTGGCCACGCCGACGCGCCGTGTGCCGAAATCGAAAGAGAGGAACGACAGCGCGCGGCCGGTGCCGGCGCCGGAATTCATGCGTGCCCCGCCTCCTGCGAGAGCATCAGCGGGTCGAAGCCCAGCAGCGAGAGCGCCTTCTCGTAGCGCTGCTCGACCGGGGTGTCGAAGATGATGGCCGGGTCGGCGTCCACCGTGAGCCAGCCGTTGCGGCCGATCTCGTCTTCCAGCTGGCCGGCCTGCCAGCCGCTGTAGCCCAGCGTGACGAGCACCTTCTTCGGGCCGGCGCCGCTGGCCAGCGCCTCCAGCACGTCGCGGCTGGTGGTCATGTCCAGGCCGCCGGGCACCGACATCGTGCTGCTGTAGGCGGCCGCGCCGTCGGTGGCCTGCTTCTCGTGCAGCACGAAGCCGCGCTCGGTCTGCACCGGGCCGCCGAAGAAGACCGGCTGCTCGGCGAGTTCCTCGCGGTCGAGCGCAAGCTCGACCTTCTCGAACAGGTTCTTCAGCTTGATGTCGATCGGCTTGTTGATGACCAGCCCGAGCGCGCCGCGCTCGTTGTGCTCGCACAGGTAGACCACCGAGCGCGCGAACGTGTCGTCGCCCATGCCCGGCATGGCGATGAGGAACTGGTTCGTCAGGTCGATCCGACCGGCCATGCCCGGCATTTTAATCCGCGGCACACTCGCGGCCGTGACGAAGTCCCTCGACTGCGCGCTGGTCTGGATGCGGCGCGACCTGCGCGTCGACGACCACGCGGCGCTCTACCACGCACTGCGCGCGGCGCGCCGCGTGTGGTGCTGCTTCGTCTTCGACCGCGACATCCTGGACCCGCTGCCGCGCGCCGACCGGCGCGTCGAGTTCATCCGCGACAGCCTGCTCGGCGTCGACGCCGAACTGCGCGCGCTCGCCGCCTCGCACGGCGTCGAAGGCGCCGGCCTGCTGGTGCGCCACGGCCGCGCGCGCGAGGAACTGCCGCGGCTGGCCGCCGCGCTGGGCGTGCAGGCGGTCTACGCCAACCACGACGACGACCCGGCAGCGCTGGAGCGCGACCAGGCGGTGCGCGGCCGGCTGGCGGACGCCGGCATCGCCTTCCACAGCTCGAAGGACCACGTGGTCTTCGAGCGCCAGGAGGTGCTCACCCAGACCGGCGGCGCCTTCTCCGTGTTCACGCCCTACAAGAACGCCTGGCTGCGCAAGCTGGACCCGTTCTACCTGAAGGCCTACCCGGTGGCGCACCACGCCGGCGCGCTGGCGCCGCGGCCGGCCGGCGAGACGCTGCCCGACCTGCAGGCGCTCGGCTTCGAGCGCACCAACCTGCACGCGCTGCGCCTGCCCACCGGCCCGGCCGGCGCGGCCGAGCTGCTGGACGACTTCCTCGGCCGCATCGACCGCTACCACGAGGCGCGCGACTTCCCGGCGGTGAAAGGGCCGAGCTACCTCTCGACCCACCTGCGCTTCGGCACCGTCTCGATCCGTCGGCTCGCGCGCGAGGCACACGCGCGCATGGTGGCCGGCTCGCGCGGCGCCGAGGTGTGGCTGTCCGAACTGGTGTGGCGCGACTTCTACCACCAGATCCTCTACCACCACCCGCGCGTCGTGGCCCATGCGTTCAAGCCCGAGTACGACCGCATCAAGTGGGAGCACGGCCGCCACGCCGACGCCCACTTCGCCGCCTGGTGCGAAGGCCGCACCGGCTACCCGCTGGTCGACGCCGCGATGCTGCAGCTGGCGCAGACCGGCTACATGCACAACCGGCTGCGCATGGTGGTGGCGAGCTTCCTGACCAAGGACCTGGGGATCGACTGGCGGCGCGGCGAGGCCTGGTTCGCCACCCACCTGAACGACTACGACCTCGCGGCCAACAACGGCGGCTGGCAATGGGCCGCCTCCAGCGGCTGCGACGCGCAGCCCTGGTTCCGCATCTTCAACCCGGTCTCGCAGAGCGAGAAGTTCGACCCCGAAGGCCGCTTCATCCGCCGCTACCTGCCGGCGCTGGCGAAGCTGCCCGACGCGCTGGTCCACGCGCCCTGGCTGGCGCGCCCGGCCGACCTGGCGATGGCCGGCGTGGAGATCGGCCGCGACTACCCGGCGCCGGTGGTGCAGCACGACGCCGCGCGCAAGCGCACGCTCGAGCGCTATGCGGTGGTGAAGAGCAAGAGCTAGAAGAGCTCGACGTCGCCGGTCGGCGCCGCTTCGCTCAGCGTGCCGTCGGCCACCAGCGCGGCGTGGCTGGTCACGCGGTTGCGGCCACTCTGCTTGGCGTGGTAGACGGCGCGGTCGGCGCGCTCGAAGGCGCTCGCCGGCGTGTCGTCGGGCCGCACCTGGGTGAAGCCCACGCTCACCGTGATGCGCCCGACGCGCGGAAAGACGAAGCGCTCGACGTTGCTGCGCAGGCGCTCGAAGGCCAGCGCCGCCGCGTCGGCCGAGGCGCTGCGCATCAGCACCACGAACTCCTCGCCGCCGAAGCGGTAGAGCCGGTCGTGGTAGCGGAAGGTGCTGCGCATCAGGCGCGACAGGAGCAGCAGCACCTCGTCGCCGATCAGGTGGCCGAAGCTGTCGTTGACGCGCTTGAAGTGGTCGATGTCGATCACGCCCAGCCAGCTGATCGTCTCGGCCTGGCTGCGCCGCTGCGGCTGGCCGGCCGGCATGGCGGCGGCCGGCGGCGGCGTGGCGGCGACGCGGATGAACGACTCGTCGAAGGTCTTGCGGTTGAGCAGGCCGGTGAGCGTGTCGCGCTCGCTGTAGTCCAGCAGGCCGTGGAAGTTGCGGTAGACACGCAGGATGCCGCTCACCAGCCGCACCTGTTCAGGGTCCAGCGGTTGCGAGCTCGACACCTCCAGCACGCCGATCGCTTCCAGGTCGCTGGCCAGCGGGAACATCGCCACCGCCGGCGGCCCCGGCAGCAGCGCCGGTTCCTGCCGCAGCAGGCAGGCGTGGCGCGCCGGGTGGTCCTCCAGCCGCGGCAGGCTGGCGGGGTCGGCCCAGAGCGCGTCGGTGCGCGCCACTGCGTCGCCGCGCGCCAGCCGCGCGCGCGTCATCCAGCGCCGGTCGGCGCCTTCGCCGACGCAGCGGTAGATGGCCACCTCGTCGGGGCCGAGCAGGTCGCGCAGCGCGCTCACCAGGCTGACGTCGAGAACGTCGCGGTCCCGGAAGCCCGTCAGCTCGGCGATCTGTTCGACGACTTGGGACATCGGCCGCGCTTCGCCTCAGGTCGGGATGTCGGCCCCGGCGTAGCGGGCCACCAGCGAGAGGAGCTCCTCTTCCGCATAGGGCTTGCCCAGGTAGTGGTCGACCCCGAGCTCGGCCGCGTAGTCGCGGTGCTTCTGGGCGATGCGCGAGGTGATCATCACCACCGGCAGGCCCGCCAGCCTCGGGTCGGCGCGCACGTTGCGCACGAGGTCGAAACCGTCCATGCGCGGCATCTCGATGTCCGACAGCAGCACCGCCGGGCGCTCCTCGGCCAGCCGCTCCAGCGCTTCCAGCCCGTCCTTCGCGGTGACGACGCGGTAGCCCTCGCGCACCAGCAGGCGCTGGGTGACCCGGCGCACGGTGAGCGAATCGTCGACCACCAGCACCATCGGCGCCAGCCGCGGTGTGGTCGCCCCGGCCGCCACCGGCTCGACCGGCACCGCGACGGCCTGCGGCGGCACCGGCGGCGCGACCATGCGCTCGCGCGCCGAAGGCCCGTACAGCGTGGCCAGCGCCACCGGGTTGTAGATGAGCGCCACCTGGCCCGAAGGCAGCAGCGTCACGCCGGCCAGGCCGGGCAGGCGCGCCAGCTGCGGGCCGACGTTCTTGACCACCACTTCCTGGTTGCCGACGACTTCGTCGACGTGCAGCGCCACCCGCTGCGCCGCGCTGCGGATCACCACCACCGGCTGCGAACGGCCGCCGGGGCCGCCGCGCGTGCCGGCCTGCAGCAGCGCCGCGAGCCAGAAGAAGGGCACCAGCTCGTCGGCGAACTCGTAGACGCCGGTGGCGTAGGCGCGCTCGACCTCCTCGGCCTTCACGCGGCGCACGATCTCCACCAGCGACGAGGGCACCGCCACCTGCAGTTCACCGCAGCGCAGCATCACCACCTGGGTGACGGCGGTGGTCAGCGGCAGCAGCAGCCGGAACGCGGTGCCGCGGCCGGCGGTGCTGGCGGTCTCGATGCGGCCGCCCATCGCATTCACTTCCGAGCGCACGACGTCCATGCCGACGCCGCGGCCGGCCAGTTCGGTGACCGAGGTCGCGGTGCTGAAGCCGGGCGCGAAGATCAGCTGCGCCAGCTCGCCTTCGCTGGCGGTGGCGTCGGCCGCGAGCAGGCCACGAGCGACCGCGCGTTCGCGGATGCGCGGGAAGTCCAGGCCGGCGCCGTCGTCGCGCACCTCGACGCCGACTTCGTTGCCTTCCTGCGTGATCGTGATCGTGATGGCGCCGGTCTTGTCCTTGCCGGCGTCGGCACGCCGCTCGGGCGACTCGATGCCGTGCACGACGCTGTTGCGCAGCAGGTGCTCGAACGGACCGGTCATGCGCTCGAGCACGCCGCGGTCGATTTCGATCGCGCCGCCGACGATGTCCAGCCGCACCTGCTTGCCGGTGTCCTTCGCGGCCTGGCGCACGACCCGGTAAAGCCGGTCGGCCATGCTCTCGAATTCCACCATGCGCGTGCGCAGCAGGTCGTCCTGCAACTCGCGCGTGATGCGCGCCTGCGCGGCCAGCTCGTCCTCGGCCGACTGCAACGTGCGCTGCAGGCTGCGCTGAAGCGTGGCGACGTCGTTCACCGACTCGGCCATGAAGCGCGTCAGCTCCTGGAAGCGCGTGAAGCGGTCCATCTCCAGCGGGTCGAACGCGGCCGCGGCCGCCTTCGCGGCCTCCATGCGCGAGGTCATCTGCGTCTCGGCCTGCAGCTCGATGTCGCGCAGCTGGCGGCGCAGCCGGTCCAGGCTGTCGGTCAGCTCGTTGAGCGAACCCTGCAGCTGCCGCACCTCGGACTCGAGGCGGGCGCGCGTGATGCTCACCTCGCCGGCTTGGTTAACCAGCCTGTCGAGCAGGCCGCCGCGCACGCGCACCACGGCGCTGCCGGCAGGCTGCGGCTTCTCGGCCGCCGCCGCGGGCGTCTGGGCGCCGCCGGCAAAGCGCGACCAGTCGATGACGGCGGGCAGCGGCGCCAGCGCCTCGGCGCGCGGCACCGGCGCTTCGGCCACCGGTGCTGCGAATTC
>CAYVXO010000166.1:2600-13432 GCA_964454485.1 uncultured Rubrivivax sp. | reverse complement strand
GCAGTACTTCGCCTCGGTGTCGGGCGGGCGGATCATCAAGGGGCGGTTTCCGATCGTCGACCCGGATGCGGACGAACCCAGAGCAACACGTGCGGCACCGCCCAAGCCGAACCGGACTCCAGCTGCAATAGCGGGACATCCGTCGTGATCCGCATCGTCAGCATCGCCGCCCTGCTCTGCCTGCTGGTGCTGGTGCTCTACCTGCCATCGGCGCATCCGCCAGAGCGGTTCCTGGCGCAGATTCGAAGCGAGCACCAGGCGATTGAAGAGATTTGGGGCGAGACGCCTGCGCTGCGGATCCTCGACCGAGCGCTGGTCCTCCAGGGCGCGGCACAAGAGGCAACGCCCATTCCCCCGACCGCCAGTGCGTCGGTGGCCAGCGGTGTGGACGGCGCCGTGGCGCGGGAGATGGCTTCCGTCAACCAGCGGCTGTTCGGGAACAGCTACTTCCGCGCGATCGACGCGCTCGTCCTGCTGGCCGCCTTCAGGCTGTCGGCGATGCTGGAGTGGCTTCCATGGATGGCGGCGTTTGTTGCCGCAGCGATGTTGGACGGCGCGATCAGCAGAGTGATCAAGTCCAAGGAGTTCCTTCACCACGATCCGGAGCGCTTCGCGCTGTATGCATCGCTGGCCATCCTGCTAACCTGCGGTGGCGTCGTCGTGCTGGTGCTGCCGACATCTCTTCACCCTCTCGTTGCGCCGGCAGGCTTGTCCGTTCTGGCCCTGCTCTGGGGGCGGTCGGTCGCCCACTTCCACCGTCGCGGCTAGGCTGCTCGGTGCGCAAGAGCCCCAGAAACCACCAAAGCTCGCTATTGTCGACGCACAGTACAAGTGTGCTTTAACTAAACGCAGCATGCTGGTACCATCTGGCGGATGAGGGTCTCCAAAGAAGAACTCGTCGCCGTCCTCGCCCAGTTCAACCCCTGGTGGCGGGGCGAAGCCATTGCCGACCTGCCGACCTGGCGGCGCGCGGCATTTCGCGAGCTCCAGGCCTGGATGACGCAGCCACCGGCACCGAGAGCGGTGCTGCTCTCCGGCGCACGCCAGATCGGCAAGACCACGCTGCTGCTGCAGGCCGCCGACACGTTGCTCCGCGGTGGTGTGCCAGGCGCGAACATCCTGTACGCAACATTCGACCATCCCATCCTCAAGCTGGCCGGCATCGATGCGGTCATCGACGCATGGCGCGAACGCGAGCCGCGCGCCGACGGCCCCGAGTACCTGCTGCTGGACGAGGCCCAGTTCATTCGTGACTGGGGTACCTGGGTCAAGCATCAGGTCGACTTCCGCAAGGACCGGCGCATCGCGTTCACGGGCTCCGCAATGCCTTTGGTGGAAGCCGACCAGGAGTCCGGCGTGGGCCGATGGCACACCATCCGGCTGACGACACTGTCGTTCTACGAGTACCTGCAGATCAAGCGTCTGGAGCTGCCAGACCTGCCGCGGCTTCGCAGCCTGCGTGACCTCTTCGACTGGAAGGCCACCGACTTCTACCGCGTCACGGAACGGGCCGCACCGTACGTGGGCCACTTCCACGAGTACCTGGTGCGCGGAGGCTTTCCCCAGACCGCCCAGGTGGACAGCATCACGCAGGCCCAGCGCCTGCTGCGCGAAGACATCATCGACAAGGTGCTCAAGCGCGACATGACAGCGCTGTTCGGCGTGCGGCGCGTGCTGGACCTGGAGCACACCTTCCTGTACCTGTGCATGCACGATGGCGGCCTGCTGGACATGGTGGACCTGTGCGCCAACCTGGAGGTCAAGCGCCCCACTGCCCAGAACTTCATCGAGCTGCTCGAGGCCACGCACCTTATCTATCGCCTCGCCCCGTTCGGCTACGGGAAGGACGTGCTCCGCGCGCGGTTCAAGATCTACCTGGCCGATGCCGCCATCGCGCCGGCCGTCATGCTCAAGGGCAAGGCCATCCTCGAAGACGCATCCGCGCTGGGAGTTGCCACCGAGACCGCGGTCTTCAAGCACTTGTTTGCCCGGTACTACGCACAGAACGTCCGCTTCAGCTACTGGCGTGGCAAACGCGACCACGAGGTCGACCTGGTGGCCGAAGTCGGCGGCGAGCTCATTCCCTTCGAGGTGAAGTACCGCGCCCAGCACACCGGGGCTCGGGAACTCAAGGGCCTGGTCGAACTGTGCCAATCGAAACGCATCGAGCGCGGTTACGTCGTCACCAAGTCGCTCGATGACTTCGGCCTGATGCAGGGCCTGGCTGCTGGCACGCAGGTCATGCGAGTGCCCGCGCCACTGCTTTGCTATTGGATGGGCGCCACTGAGCTGCCGGGATCGAACTCATGAGCTCCGGCAAACTCTGCTCAACTGCACGTCGAGGCGCGCCCCAGACCAAAGACGTCTGTATCAACTGCAATCACGCTCACGGCCACACGGCCGAACAAGAAGCGAGGAGGATCGTTTGTCAGCCATCCACGACTTGATCTCGCAGGTCACCGACCCCCGCCTGCGCGACCGGCTTGCCGCTGAGTGGGCCAAGGCTTCGAAGGACAAGAAGTTTGGACTCGTGTTCGAGGACCATCTTCCTGAACTGCTGCCGCTGCACAAGGCTAAGCCGCGGCGAGGTGATCTGGTTTGCCGTCGCGACGGTTCCATCAAGGACGTGTGGCAGGTACAGAAGATCAAGGATGGCTTCGCGCTCTGCATCAAGCCTGGGAACGAGGCCGACGAGGCGCCCGACGGCGGACCTGCACGTGATGCGGCCGCGGCCGAGTGGCCCATCGAGGAACTCCTTGTCGTGCGCCAGTTCGGTGAGCCGATCTTCCCTTCGCTGGTGCCCGTCGATGCTGTTGCCAACGGTCCGGCAGACGCTCCTTGGCACACCTTGATTGAAGCCGACAACTACCACGCGCTGCAGTTGCTGGAGTACCTGTACGCGGGACAGGTGGACTGCATCTACATTGACCCCCCGTACAACACAGGCGCGCGCGACTGGAAGTACAACAACGACTATGTGGACGGCAATGACGCGTGGCGACACAGCAAGTGGCTAGCTTTCATGGAGCGACGACTGAAAATCGCCCGGCGCTTACTCAAGCCGGACGATGGAGTTCTTGTCGTCACAATCGATGAGCACGAAGTGCATCACTTGGGGATGCTTCTGGAACGCGAATTCAGCGACTGGGGGCGTCAGCTCGTTACCGTCGTAATCAATCAGAAGGGTGTGGCCCAGGGGCGTCTCTCACGAGTCGAAGAGTACGCGTTGTTCTGCTTCGGCCCGGGCGTAACGATTCCCGCAGACTACGATGACTTACTAGCACCCGATCGCACCGCTCAGAAGCGCTTCAGCCGACCGCGATGGGAGCGGTTGCAGCGCGGCGGCAACAATGCCACTCCGGATGCACGGCCGGGTCTCTTCTATCCGGTATTCATTGATCCGAAGAGTCTTCGAATCACCTCGGTGGGTCGCCCACTACCGCGAGGACAGAGGCCGGCGCCAGAACATCTTGGCTCCGAGCGAATCGCATGGCCGATACGTCGAGACGGAAGTTTCGCGACCTGGCAGGTTGGCCCTGAGACGCTTGAGCGCCTAGTTGGCCTCGGATACGTGAAGCTTGGCGGATGGGACAGCAAACGTGGGACCTGGACGATCATGTTTCTCGGAGCCAAAGCCGAACGGCAGTTGGCCGAGGGAGAACTTGTTGTCACCGGCACCAACGAGAGACTTGGCTGCGTTGAAATCGCCTACGCTGTTGCGGAGCAGCGCTCGGTCAAGACCGTATGGCACAGGCCGCTGCATGACTCCGGCGTCTACGGATCAATGCTGCTCAAGTCGGTGCTGGCCGGGACCGGGAAGTTCTCCTTCCCGAAGTCGCTGTACTCAACCAAGGACGCGATTGCCACTGTCCTCCGAAGGAGACCAAGTGCTCTGCTGGTCGACTTCTTCGCCGGTAGCGGAACAACCCTTCATGCTTTGAACCTACTCAACGCGATCGATGGAGGGAGTCGCCGGTGCATCCTCGTTACCAACAATGAGGTTTCTGCCGATGAGGCAGAAGCTCTGCGAACTCGCGGCGTGCAACCGGGCGACGCTGAGTGGGAAGCCCTTGGGATCTGCCGCTCGGTGACATGGCCGCGGAGCAAATACACGATCCTCGGACGTCGGGACGACGGAACGGTACTTGATGGTGACTACTTCACCGGCAGGACTGTTCAGCGCGAAAGGGCACGCTCCTTCACCCAGATTGGCTTTGTCGATCCGACGACGCTCGACACTACGGCCAAGAAGAAGCAGGTCGTGGCGCTGATCGACGGACTGCCGCAAACGCTGGTCACTGATCCGTGCCCTTTCATCGTGTCGGAGGACCACAAGGCCAGCGTGCTGTTTGATGTGGCCGAGGCCGATGCCTGGTTGGAGGCGCTCGACGGTCAGGAGCACATCACAGACATCTACATCGTGACGCCCGCCAAGCGCGTGTTCGATCAGCTGAAGGCGCAGGTCGCGGAGCTGCTCGGCCCCTGGCTCGTGTCGGAAGAAGAGAAGCGGCCCATGAGCGCTGGCTTTGCCGAGAATCTCGCCTACTTCAAGCTGGACTTCCTCGACCCCGAGCGCGTGTCGTTGCGCCGTGCCTTCCGCGAGATCCTGCCGCTGCTGTGGCTGAAAGCGGGTGCCATGGGGTCGCGGCCGGAGCTCAAGCGCGGCGAGCCCGAGCCGAGCTTGTTCACGCCCGAGGGCACCAACTTCGTCGTACTGCTGGAAGAGACCCGCATGGGCCGCCTTCTGAAGGCGCTGGCTGGCCGAACCGGACTGTCACACGTGTTCATCGTCACCGACGCCGACGAGTCCTTCAAGAGCATGGCGCAGGACGTTCGCGACGTGGCTGGCAAAGCCAACCCCGGCCTTCAGGTCGTGCAGCTCTACAGGGACTACCTGCTCAACTTCATGATCAATCAGAGCCAAGAGCGAGCGACTCGCGCCTCCGCTGAGATCGAGATCCGTGGAGGACGGGCATGAAGGTCTCTCTCTTCGACTTCCAGCGGGACGCGCTCCATCAGCTGCGCGACAAGATCGTCGCGGCACGCAAGTTCGCCACCACCGACAACCCGCAGGCGATCGCATTCTCTGCGCCCACGGGCAGCGGCAAGACGATCATCATGACGGCGCTCTTCGAGGCCATCCTCGACCAGCCCGACGACGAACTCGCGTGGCCGCTGGACTGGGCACCGCAGCCGGATGCCGTGATCCTCTGGATCTCGGACATGCCCGAACTCAACGAGCAGACCCGGCTCAAGATCGAGAGCAAGTCCGACAAGGTCTACCGCGTCAACCAGCTGATCACCATTGATGCCCACTTCGACGCTCCTCAGCTGCAGGGTGGGCGCGTCTACTTCATCAACACACAGAAGCTGGCGGTGAACCAGCCCCTGACGAATCGCGGCGACGGCCGTCAGCACTTGATCTGGGAGACGCTGACCAACACGGCACGCGCGATCCCCGACCGCTTCTATGTCGTCATCGATGAGGCCCACCGCGGCATGACGTCGGGCCGCGGTGCGCAGGCGGCACGGACACTGATGCAGCGCTTTCTGCTCGGTCATGCGGAGACGGGCCTGGTGAAGATGCCGCTGGTGATCGGTGTCTCGGCAACACCAAAGCGCTTCATGGACCTGCTGGAGCACGCCCCGCATACGGTGCACAAGGTGGCCATCCCGGCCGAGGAGGTGCGGAAGTCGGGCCTGCTGAAAGACCGCATCCTCATCCATCACCCGGAGTCAGCCACGACCGCCGAGATGGGCCTGCTGGAAGAGGCCGCCCGCCGCTGGAACCAGATGACGATGGCCTGGGGTGCGTACTGCAAGGATGAGCAGGAGGCTACGGTCTGGCCAGTCCTGGTCGTGCAGGTCGAGAACGGTAGCGATCGGCAGTTGACCAAGACGGACCTGGCCGACGCCTTGACCGTGATCGAGAGCGCGATTGGGCGTCGCCTCCATGAGGGCGAGGTCGCGCACGCCCTTCACGACACCGGCGACCTGGACGTGGGCGGCCGGCGCGTGCGCAAGGTCGAAGCCTCGCGCATCGATGCGGACAAGAACATCGGCGTGGTGTTCTTCAAGACCAGCCTCTCCACCGGGTGGGACTGCCCACGGGCGGAAGTCATGATGTCTTTCCGGCGCGCCGAGGATCACACGTACATCGCCCAACTGCTGGGTCGGATGGTACGTACGCCCTTGGCTCGGCGCATCGAGAAGGACGCGGCATTGAACGACGTGCACCTGTTCCTGCCGTACTTCGACACGCAGGCTGTCCAAGGCGTCGTGGCAGCGCTGCACAACCAGGAGGAGGTGCCACCGGCCGAGACCGGCTCCGGCCGCGATCTGGTGGTGCTCCAACGTCGCGACGGGACCGTTGCCCTGTTCGCTGCACTCGATGAACTCGTGACTTATCGGGTCAACGCGGCTCGTGCACAGAGCCCATTGCGCCGGTTCATGGCCATGTCCCGAAGCCTGACCGTCGACGAAATCGATGAGGACGCCTGGGCCCGGGCCAAGGTGCAGATCGTGAGCTGGATGGACGAACGGGTCGCAGCGCTGAAGGCGGGAGGCGCGTTCGAAGCTGCGGCCAAGGCCATCACGCATGTGGGACTGCGTACCCTGGCGGTCCAGAACGGGACCACGGTCGCCGAACCAGGCGCCGAGTATCAGATCGGCGCGTCCAGCGTCGATATCGATCGCCTGTTCGAGGAAGCCGGCCGGGCCTTCAGCCATGGCTTGCAGATGGAGTACTGGCGTGCGCACGCGGAGCGCGATGCCGTCGATGTCAAGGTCGAGGCGATCGTGCTGGCTCGCGACGCTGCCCAGATGGGCGAGTTGGAGAAGCTTGCCGCCGCGGCATTCGACGTGCTGTATGACCAGCACAAGAAGTCCATCCACAAGCTCAAGGAACATCGGCGCGCCACCTACGAGAAGCTTCGGCTGGCCACGGCCACGCCGAACGAGGTGCCCTGGCATCTGCCCGACTCGATTGACTTCCGTCGCAAGCCGGCGGATCCGATCTGGGATCGCCACCTGTTTGTCGAAGGCAATGGGCAGTTCCGGGCCGAGCTGGGCACCTGGGAGGCGGGCGTGCTCAAAGAAGAGCTTGCGAATGAGAACGTGGTGGGTTGGCTGCGGAACGTCGACCGCAAGCCGTGGTCGCTGGAGATCCCCTACGACACGGGCGGCGACGTCCGGCCAATGTTCCCGGACCTCGTGGTGATCAGGAAGAAGGGCCCGTCCTTCGAGGTCGACATCCTCGAACCCCATGACCCGAGCCTTTCGGACAACTTCGAGAAGGCGGTCGGTCTAGCCCGGTTCGCACAAAAGCATGGCGCCTTGTTCGGCCGCATTCAGCTGATCCGCAAGCACAGCAACGCGGGCGGCGAACACTACGCGAGGCTGGAAATCAACCAGGCATCGACCATCAAGCGCCTGCTGCCGATGACCAGCAATCCGCAACTGGACGATCTGTTTGCGGAGTTGGCCAAGTAGTAAGCCGGCCACTCGGGCGAACCTGACTCGGAGCGGCACATGGCCTCGTTCGTCGAACGTGTCCTGATCCTGTGCAAGACCTACCCATCGCCGAGTGCGAAGTACGCCGAGACGTCCTGCGTGGCGGGGCTTACGGCTGGCGGTCGTCTCGTTCGCCTCTTTCCGGTGCCGTTCCGGCTGGTCGCCGATGACCAGCAGTTCCGCAAGTGGCAATGGATCGAAGTCCGCTTGGAGAAGGCGCGCGACGACCACCGCCCGGAGAGCCATCGCATCTTCGTCGACACGATCGCCTGTGACGCTGAACCCATGAAGGCCGGCAAACGCGGCTGGCCCGCCCGCATGGCGTTACTGGCGCGCCAGCCGGTCTACACGGACTTCGGTGCAATGGAGCAAACACGGCTGACGCAAGGCAACACGCTTGCCCTCTTCAAGCCAAACCGCATCACCTCGCTCGAGATCAAGCCCACGAAGAACGCAGACTGGACGCCCGACGAGCGGACCAAGCTGCTGCAAATGCAGCAGCAGAACAGCCTGTTCGACGCCGAGGAAGATCAGCGTCAGGTCCGACTGCTGGAGAAGATCCCGTTCGACTTCTACTACCACTGCGAGTACCAAGCAGCGGATGGTCCGCAGTCGGTCAGGGTCAAGCTGGTTGATTGGGAGGTGTGTGCGCTCTACCGGAACACTCGCCGGCAACATGGCAGCCGATGGGAAGCGCCATTCCGGGACAAGCTGGAGCGAGACCTGCTCGCGAAGGACCTGATGCTACTGATGGGCACCATGCACCGATTTCCAGACCAGTGGCTCGGGGTGAGCCTGATCTACCCGCCTATGCCACAGCCCGAAGACCCGAGTCAGAGCACATTGTTCTAGCCATCAGGTGCATGACCGAGGGCGCACCCGCAGCATGCGCGGCGCGGGCGACGTAGGTTCGATGGCAGAAGTTGAAGTCGGCCTCGAAGCACACGAGACACGCGCTGGTGGACTTCGCCAGCTTCGCGAGTTCGGCGACCGCAGCCCTCTGCTGCCCCAGGTGCTTCATGAAACCGGTGGTGTATCGCGACCATGACTGATCGCGCTTGTATTGCTCGCGCACGTCCTTCGGGCAACCGAGCGCAGGTGCATGGAAGTACGCGATACCAGCTGCCGTCAGCGCTTCGTTGAACGCCGTCTTCGAGAACCCGCGCTTGCGTGACAACGGCAGTTCGCGCACGTCCACGACGCTGCGGATGCCGGCGCTCTTGAGTCGCTCGATGAATGAAGCGATGTCGAGGCCTTCGTAGCCGAAGGTGTAAAGGTGCGCGGGAGAACTCATGGCAGGTCAGTAGGCTGGGCGGGAGTGTAGCCGCCGGCCTCTGGCAAACCCGCTAGCCGTGGCATCTTCGAGTCGCCCACCTGCGCTCGGGACATCGATTCGACCAACCCCGAAACCCCCCTCGCAAACGCGCCATTCCGCAGCGCCGCGGCAGCGGTCGGCTCCTACCCTTTCGGTCACGCGCTCGACAGAGCACGGCCTTCAGATCCTGAAGCCACCGAACGAGGACCGCGCCATGTACTCTGCATTGCCCGCTGCCCGCTGCGACGTCGCCACCCAGGCTGGCCATTCCGGCTCCGGCACCCACGACAGCGAACACCCGGAGACCATCGAGACCCGGCTCTGGCTGGAGGAGCACGACTGGCTGTTCACGGTGCTGCGCAGCGAGGGCAACGTGTCGCCGACCTTCCGCTTCCCGGACCTCATCAGCGCCTGCGTGTCGCTGGTCTTCCTGCACGATGACGCGCCAGCGCGGATCTTCGATTTCCTGGGCACGCAGTTGGTGCTGCGCCCGCCGCTGACGCCCAGGCGCCGCGAGTCGATGTGGCGCCCGCAGTACGAGCTGCTGCTGGCCGTGCAGCGCTCGCCGGCCAACCGCCACCCCAACCCCAAGTTCCAGCTCGACCAGCTGACCACGGCCTGCGTGGCCCTGTGCCGCCAGCACGAGGGCGCCGACACGCTGGTGCTGCGCCAGGCCCGGCTGAACATGGCCGACCGAGCCGCACGCGGGCGCCCATGCCGCCCCGGATGAGGCGAGAGGTGGCGACGCGGTGGTGCTGGGGTTTCGCACCTCACGCGCCGCAGGTCACCTCCCCGTAGACCCGCTCAATACCCGCCCGGTACCCGCGCAACACCCGCTTCCGACCCTGACCGCTTCGCCGGTCCGCACCCGTCGCTCGACGCCCCGCACTCGGCCACGCCTGGCCGACAGGAACGGCGTCGCCCTGTCCACCAAGACGTCACGGGTCGATCCATGCAGGTGCCGCTGTTGTTCCCCGCGCGAAGGTCGCCGACCAGGCCGATGCCGGGACCCTGGCTGCTGGCAGCGCTCGCCGCCGGCTGGGTGCCGTTGCAGGCCCAGGCCTGCTGGGAGCAGGCGGCGCAGCGCTACGGGCTGTCGCCCCACCTGCTGGTCGCAGTGGCGCGTGTCGAGTCCAACCTCGACCCGCGCGCCGTGAACCGATCGCATCTGCAGCGCACGGGCTCCTACGACATCGGGCTCATGCAGATCAACAGCTCCCACCTTCCGACGCTGGCGCGGCATGGCATCAGCGAGGCGCAGCTCTACGACCCGTGCACGAACATCCACGTCGGCGCGTGGCTGCTGGCCGACGCATTCGCGCGGCACGGTGCCTCCTGGAACGCCGTCGGCGCCTACAACGCCGCCTGCAGCCAGCTCAAGGGCGAGGCCTGCACGGCGGCGCGGGCCAGCTACGCCTGGAAGGTCTACCGCCGGCTGCCTTCCGCCAGCGGCGAGGCTTCCCGTCCCGTCGCGGCGAGCCCGCAGCGGCCTGTGCACGCGGCGCAACCGGCGCCCATCCTCCTGGCTGCGAGGGTGGCGCCATGACGCGACATCCGCTTCGGCTCTTGGCCGTGCCTGTGCTGGCGGTGACGGCCGTTGGCGCCGCGTCGTCGTGCAGCGCACCCCGAACTGGTGCCCCCCCTTCGCGGCCAGAGGCCGCTCAACCGCCCTCCACTTCGGCGCGCGCCGCAGCTGGACTGTCGATCGCCCAGCTGGACCACGGCCGCCAGGCTCGGTTCGCCGCGTGCGCACCGCCCGCCTGCCCCGTCGTCACGCCGAAGACGCTGGCCGTCGATCCGCCGCGTGCAGCAGCGGCTGAAGGGCGAGCCGATTCCACCCCGGGCTCGGATGCGGTCATTGCACAGTCGCTGAGCCCCGGTGAGACCTTGGTGATCGCCGGTCCGCAGGCACCGCTGCCCCCTGCGCATCGAACCGCGATCGGGCCCGACGACGCGGGCGAACCGCTGGTGTCCGAGATCGTCGTGAGCTTTCCGTTCGGGAGCG
>CAYVXO010000166.1:0-2500 GCA_964454485.1 uncultured Rubrivivax sp. | reverse complement strand
CGCGCAGCCGACGAGCAGGAGGCCCGCATGCACGCCGACACCTACATCCCGCGCCGCCTGGACGACCAGTGGAAGATCGGCTTCTGGGACGTCGACGTCGCCGCACCCCTGCTCTTCGGGCTGTTCATGGGCTACATGTCCGGCTCGAAGTTTTCCTTCGCGCTGTGCCTGGCGGCCGGCTTCCTCACCTCGCGCGCCATCGCCCGCATCAAGGCCGACAAGCACCCGGCCTTCGCGGTGCACTGGCTGTACTGGCACCTGCCCACCAGCCCGCTGACGGCGATGCGCGCCACGCCGCCGTCGCACATCCGGCGCATGGTCGGTTGACCCCAAGGCCAAGAGATGAAGCCCCAAGCTCACTTCGTTCGCGGGCCCCGAGGGGCTGCTCAGTCCCTTCGGACGGCCGGGCGGGACTGACATGGACTTCGAACGCCTGAACGGGGACATCAAGGAGATGCGCCGCCGCAACCGCGGCCTGGCGCTCACCGTGGGCCTGCTGGCCGCCGCGCATGTGCTGGCCCTGGTGGTGATCCTCAACCTGCTGGGCACGGTGCGCACGGTCGTCGTGCCGCCGTCCATCAACAAGTCCTTCTGGGTCTCGCGCGACAAGGCCAGCGGCGAGTACCTCGAGCAGATGGGCGCCTTCATCGCCTGGCTGGTGCTGGACGTGACGCCGGCCTCCATCGACTGGAAGAAGGACATCCTGCTCGGCTATGTCGAGCCCGACCAGCACGGTGAGCTCAAGACCCGCCAGGAGCTGGAGGCGGCGCGGCTGAAGCGCATCAACGCCAGCACCTTCTTCATGCCGCAGCAGCTGGTGCCCAGCGAGGACACACAGACCGTCGTCGTCCGCGGCCGGCTGCGCACGCTGGTCAACGGCCTGGAAACGGCCAACGACGCCAAGGCCTACGAGGTGGGCTTCACGTACAGCGGCGGCCGGATGCACCTGAAGACCTTCAAGGAGGTGACCCATGCCGCGCCGTGACTCCCGGCCGCAGCGCCGTCGCCACGCTGCCCCGGCAGCGGTGGTGTTCACGGCGCGCGGTTGCCTGACACCCCGCTGGTTCCGCTCGGTCCCCGCATGGGCGGCCGTGACATGCCTCCTCGCAGCTGCAGCGCCGGCAACCGCGCTGCAGGTGCTGGACGCCCGCGACGGCGTGGCCGTCGAGGCCGTGCTGTCGATCAAGGAGCCCACGCGCATCCGCATCGACGGCGCGCCGATCACGGACGTGTTCGGCAACATCCACTCCAGCAACTGCAGCCCCGCCGCGCCGTCTTCCAGCGGTAGCAACGGGGCGCCACCCGCTGCTGCGTTGCCAGCCGTGAATCCAGCGGGCGAGATCGTCCTGGAGTGCGACCGCGACAAGGGCGAGATCTACATCCGCCCGGTCGGCGACTCGCCCAAGCCGGTCAACCTGTTCATCTCGTCGGCGCACGCCACCTACACGCTGGTGCTGCGCAAGGCAGACACCCCGGCCGACACCATCGTCATCCGCGACCCCGGCCAACGGGCACTGCAGGCGATGCAGTCACCGACCGGCGCCGCGCGCTCGCAGACACCGCTGGGCACCGCCCCCAACCACATCCGGGGGCTGAAGACGCTGCTCCTGGCGATGGCGTCCGACCGCGTACCGCCCGACATCCGTGTGGACGAGCTCAACCAGCCCATGCAGCTCTGGGCGGAAGCCAAGTTCTCGCTGATGCGGCGCTACGAGGGCCGGGGTCTGGTGGGTGAGAGGTACCTGCTGCAGAACGTGAGCCAGGCCGTGATGGTGCTGGCGGAGCAGGAGTTCGACCGACCCGACAGCCCCTCGGGTGGACAGGTGCTGGCCGTGGCTGTCGAGCACCACAACCTGCGTCCGGGCGAGACCACCAACGTCTTCGTCATCCGCCGCGGAGGCCAGTGATGGTGTCGCCCCTGCCACCCTCCGCAGCCGCCCTTCGCCAGTCGGCCACCCGCCTCGGCGCGCAACTGGCCGAGCGGATGACGCCGCGCCAGCGCCAGTTCGCGCTGCTGGGCGTGATCGTGGCCGCCGGCGTGGGCCTGCTGTGGCTGATCTTCGCGTCCACGGACACCGGCTCGTCATCCGGTGCGCGCAAGCCCGCCGCCGGCGCGCCGGGGCCGGTCACCAACATCGGCGTCATGCCGCCCGGCCAGCAGGTCAACCCGGTGGACCAGTGGGTCGGCACCGCAGGCAGCAAGCTCG
This sequence comes from uncultured Rubrivivax sp., assembly GCA_964454485.1. Lineage (GTDB taxonomy): Bacteria > Pseudomonadota > Gammaproteobacteria > Burkholderiales > Burkholderiaceae_C > Rubrivivax. The sequence goes on along the minus strand of CAYVXO010000166.1, from coordinate 293 downwards.
CCCAGTACGAGAGCGAGCGCGAGGAGCAGACCCGGCTCAACCGCGACCGCCAGGCCTTCGAGGCCCGCACGATGCAGCGATTCGCGGAACTGGAACAGCGCCTGACCTCGGCGACGCAGGCGGCCCAGGGCGCCGCCGCTCCGGCGCCTGCTGCAGCCCCGGTTCCGCCCGTGCCTGCACCACTCCCACCCGCCTTGCCGTCGGTCTCGGCCGGCACGACGCCGACCGGGCTGCCGCCGGCGGCCAGCCTGCCGCTCCCTTCGACCTACGGCCCGGGCACGGCCGGCCGACAG
>CAYVXO010000165.1:0-13438 GCA_964454485.1 uncultured Rubrivivax sp. | reverse complement strand
CGTCGGCGAAGAAGATCGCGTTGATCAGCTCGGACTTGCCGCGCGAGAACTCGGCCACGAAGGCAAGCACGATCTTGTCGGCGGCCAGCCGTTCACGCAGCGTGCCGACGACGGCGTTGTCGGATTCGTCGGCCAGTTCGTGTTCGGCCAGGAAGCGGCCGAAGCCGGCGGTCCCACGGTCGAGGTCGTTGCGCCACGCGGCGAGCGTGTCGAGCGTGGAGACGATGGAGCTCTGCATCGAGGGCGGGTGTTCCGGATGCTGGTCATCCTAGCCGAGGGCCCTGGAGCGAACGCCCGTGGAAACATCTCCTGACACGCGACTTCGCGCGGCGGCGTGCGTTGTTCAACGCTTTTGGCAGCAGGGGCAGAAATAGGTGGCGCGCTGGCCCTGGACCCTGCGCTTCACGAGGGCGCCGCAGCGCAGGCAGGGCTGGCCCGCGCGGCCGTAGACCTGGGCCGAAGCCTGGTAGGCGCCGTCCATGCCGTGGGCGTCGCGGAAGTCGCGCAGCGTGCTGCCGCCGAGTTCGAGCGCGCGCGCCAGCGTTTCGCGCAGCGCCGCCAGCAGGCGCGCCGCGCGCGGCCGGCTGATGCGGTCGGCCCGCAGCGCCGGGTGGATGGCCGCCACGTGCAGCGCCTCGCAGGCGTAGATGTTGCCGGCGCCCACGATCACGTCGCCCGCCAGCAGCACCGCCTTCACCGGCGCGCGCCGCCGCTGCAGCGCGGCGTGGAAGGACTCGGGCGTGAGCGCGGGGTCGAAGGGCTCGGGTCCCAGCGGCGCCAGCAGCTTCGCCGCGGGCTCGTGGGCAAGCGAGGGCGACCACACGACAGCGCCGAAACGGCGCGGGTCGGTCAGGCGCAGCGTGCCGGCGCTGGTGACGAGGTCGAAGTGGTCGTGCGGACCGGGCGGGCGTGAGCCGTCCACCAGCGCGAGCGAACCCGACATGCCCAGGTGCATGAGCAACCCGCCGGCGGCCGCACCGCCGTCCAGCGGCAGCCACAGGTACTTGCCGCGCCGGCCGACCGGCCCGACCACGCTGCCGGCCAGCGCCGCCGGCGCCACGCCCAGGGGCCAGCGCAGCGGCTTGCCCAGCCGCGCCGCAAGAACCTGTGCACCCCGCAACGGTCCTTCGATGCCCCGGCGCGTGACCTCAACCTCAGGGAGTTCGGGCATTGGGTCATTATGTGAGAATGACCCGAGCGTTTCCGGGAGTCCCGATGCCCCAACCACTGCCCCGCTGGCGGGCGCTAGGCGCCACCCTTCTGCTGGCCGGCTGCCTGACGGGGCCGGTGCGCGCCGCCGAGCCGCCGCCCGAGAACTCCGCGCTCGACGCGCCGCTCTTCTACCAGCTGCTCATCGGCGAGATCGAACTGCGCTCCGGCGAGTCCGGCGCCGCCTACGAAGTCATCCTCGACGCCGCGCGGCGCACGCGCGACGAGGCGCTGTTCCGGCGCGCGGTGGACATCGCGCTGGCCGGCCGCGCCGGCGAACAGGCGCTCGCCGCCACGCGGGCCTGGCGCACCGCGCAGCCGCAGTCGACCGAGGCGCTGCGCATGCAGCTGCAGATCCTCTCGGCGCTCAACCGCCTGGCCGACGTGCCCGAGCCGCTGCGTGCGCTGCTGGCGGCCACGCCGGCCGAAGAGCGCGGCGCGCTCATCGCCGCGCTGCCGCGCTTCATGCAACGCGGCAGCGACGCCAAGGCCACCGCCGAACTGATGGAAGACGTGCTCGCGCCCTACCTGAAGGCCGACGCCACCCGCGTGCCTTCGCAGGTGGCGCTGGGCCGCGCCTGGCTGGCCGCGGGCGACTCCGCGCGCGCGCTCGACCTCGCCCAGCAGGCGGCGAAGGCCGATGCGGCAGCGCCCGGCCCGGTGCTGCTGGCGCTGGACCTGATGCCCACTCGGCCGGAGAGCGAATCCATCGTGCGCGCCTTCATGGCGCAGAAGTCGGTCGACCCCGGCATGCGGCTGGCGTTCGTGCGCGCGCTCACCAACCAGCAGCGCTACCCGGACGCGATCGCGCAGCTGGAGATCGTCACCGGCGAACGGCCCGAACTGGCGCCGCCGTATCTGTCGCTCGGTGCGCTCTACCTGGAGTTGAAGCGCCCGAAGGAAGGCGAAGCCGCGCTGCTGCGCTACCTGGACCTGGCCACCACGCGCAATCCGGCGGGCAAGTCGGCAGAGCCTCCGGCGGCCAAGGCCTCGGATGCCGACGACGACGACGAAGAAGTCACCGCGCACCCCGAAACGGGCCTCGTGCAGGCCTGGCTGCTGCTGGCGCAATCCGCCGAGCAGCGCGGCGACTTCAAGGCCGCCGAAGGCTGGCTGGCGAAGATCGACGACCCGCGGCGCGCGCTCGACGTGCAGACGCGGCGCGCCTCGATGCTGGCGCGCCAGGGCCGCGTGCAGGAAGCGCGCGCGCTGATCCGCAAGGTGCCCGAGAACGGCGACGAGGACACGCGCGGCAAGTTCGTCGCCGAAGCCGGCGTGCTGCGCGACGTGAAGCGCTGGAAGGACGCCTTCGAGGTGCTGGGCAGCGCGGTGCAGCGCTTCCCCGAGGACACCGACCTCGTCTACGAGCAGGCCATGATGGCCGAGAAGCTGGACCGGCTCGACGAGATGGAACGCCTGCTGCGCAAGGTCATCCAGCTCAAGCCCGACAGTGCCCAGGCCTACAACGCGCTGGGCTACTCGCTCGCCGATCGGCGCCAGCGCCTGCCCGAGGCGCGCGAGCTGATCAAAAAGGCGCTGGACCTCTCACCCGGCGACCCCTTCATCACCGACAGCATGGGCTGGATCGAGTACCGGCTGGGCAACCACGACGAGGCGCTGCGCCTGCTGCGCCAGGCCTACGCCTCGCGCCCCGACCCCGAGATCGCGGCCCACCTGGGCGAGGTGCTGTGGTCCTTCGGCCAGCGCGAGGAAGCGCGCCGCGTCTGGCAGGAAGCCAAGGGCCGCGACGCCGCCAACGACGTGCTGCGCGAGACGCTCTCGCGGCTCAAGGTCGGGTTGTGACCTTCGCTGGCCGGCGGGCGGCGCTCGCTGCGCTGCCGGTGCTGGCTTTGCTGCTGGCGGCCTGCGCCACCCCGACCCGGCCGCCGCCTGCGGCGGGCTGGGTGTCCGGCAAGCTCTCGCTGCGCGTGGAAGCCACCGACGTGCAGCCCGAACGCGGCCTGAGCGCGCTGTTCGAACTGCGCGGCGACGCCGACAGCGGAGAACTGCAGCTGACGAGCCCGCTGGGCACCTTGGTGGCGGTGGCGCGCTGGGCGCCCGGGCAGGCGGTGCTGCGCACGCCCGAAGGCGAGCAGCGCTTCGGCGACCTCGACGCGCTGGCGCGCGGCGCCCTGGGAGAATCGCTGCCGCTGCGCGCATTGCCGGCCTGGCTGCGCGGCCGGCCCTGGGACGGCGCGGCCAGCCGCGCCACCGCCGAAGGCTTCGAGCAGCTCGGCTGGCAGGTGGGCCTGGACCGCTTCGCCGAAGGGCTGATCACGATGACGCGGCCGGCGCCTCCGGCCGTCACGCTGCGCGCGCGGCTGGAACGCGACGGATGACGATGCAAGCCCTCTACGACCTGCCGGCCCCGGCCAAGATCAATCTCTTCCTGCACATCATCGGCCGCCGTGCCGACGGCTACCACCTGCTGCAGTCGGTGTTCCAGCTCGTCGACTGGAGCGACCGGCTGCACTTCGAGCGCCGCAACGACGGCCGCCTGGTGCGCCACGACCTGACCGAGGCCTTGCCCGAGGACGACCTCATCCTGCGCGCCGCGCGCGCGCTGCAGAAGGCCGGCGGCTGCCCCGACGGCGCCGACATCTCGGTCGACAAGCAGGTGCCCTGGGGCGCCGGCATGGGCGGCGGCAGTTCGGACGCCGCGACCACGCTGCTAGCGCTGAACCGGCTCTGGGGTCTGAACCTGCCGCGCACGAGGCTGCTGGAGATCGGCCTCACGCTGGGGGCCGACGTGCCCTTCTTCGTCGGCGGCCGCAACGCCTTCGTCGAAGGCATCGGCGAGCGGCTGACGCCGGCACGCGTGCCGCGGCAATGGTTCGCCATCGTCAAGCCGGCCGCCAGCATCGTGACCAAGGAACTCTTCTCGCACCCGCTGCTCATCCGCAACAGCGAGCCTGTTATACTTTCTGGCTCTCTCGACGGGGAATTGGAAGCAGCCGTCTGGTGCACGGGATTCGGCCGCAACGACATGCAGCCGCCCGCGCAGGATCGCTGTCCCGATGTGGCGCAAGCCGCCCGCTGGTTGGAGTCCCGCTTCGGCAACAGCCGCATGACGGGGTCCGGCAGTGCGGTCTTCGCGAGGGCCGGCACAGGCGAGACACCCGTGGCGACGTTCCCGGCGGAAGCACTTCCAAAGGGCTGGGTGGGTCGGATGTGCCGGGGCCTGGAGGTCCATCCGCTGGCGGAGTGGGCGACCGGCTGAACCGGTTTCGAAGGGCGTGGCCTCTCACCAAGAGGGGCCGGGTCCTGTGTAGGGGAGTCGCCAAGTTGGTTAAGGCATCGGATTTTGATTCCGACATGCGAGGGTTCGAGTCCTTCCTCCCCTGCCAAACACCTCTGGCCTGAAGGCGCCGGCATGACGGCGGCGCTCCAACAGCGGAAGACCCAAGACGTGCTGTTCAACACCGTGCTCTTCACCGGCAACGCGAATCCGGTGCTGGCGCAGGAGATCGCCACGCACCTGGGCGTGGACCTCGGCAAGGCCATGGTCTCGCGCTTCTCCGACGGCGAGGTCACGGTCGAGATCCGGCAGAACGTGCGCGCGCGCGACATCTTCGTCGTCCAGCCCACCTGCTCGCCGACGAACGAGAACCTGATGGAGCTGCTGATCATGGTCGATGCGTTGAAGCGCGCCAGCGCGCGCCGCATCACCGCCGTGATCCCCTACTTCGGCTACGCCCGCCAGGACCGCCGGCCGCGCAGCACGCGCGTGCCCATCAGCGCCAAGGTGGTGGCCAACCTGCTGGAAACCGTGGGCGTGGAGCGCGTGCTCACGATGGACCTGCACGCCGACCAGATCCAGGGCTTCTTCGACATCCCGGTCGACAACATCTACGCCAGCCCGGTGCTGCTGTCCGACCTGAAGAGCAAGAACTACCCCAACCTGGTGGTGGTCTCACCCGACGTCGGCGGCGTGGTGCGCGCGCGCGCGCTGGCCAAGCAGCTGGGCTGCGACCTCGCCATCATCGACAAGCGCCGCCCGGCGGCCAACGTCTCCGAGGTGATGCACGTCATCGGCGAGATCGAAGGCCGCAACTGCGTGATCATGGACGACATGATCGACACCGCCGGCACGCTGGTGAAGGCGGCCGAGGTGCTGAAGGAACGCGGCGCCAAGCGCGTGTTCGCCTACTGCACGCACCCGGTGTTCAGCGGTCCCGCGGTGGACCGCATCGCCAAGTCCCACATCGACGAGGTGGTGATCACCAACACCATCCCCATGTCCGACGCCGCCAAGGCCTGCCCGAAGATCCGGCAGCTTTCGGTGGCGTTCCTGTTCGCCGAGACGATCCGCCGCATCAGCGACGGGGAGTCGGTGACCTCGCTGTTCGCGGAGCAGAACAGCAACTTCTAGCCCTGGTCGCGGGGCTTTCCACCTACCGGAGTTTCCATGAAATTCACCGCCTACGAGCGTACGCTGCAGGGGACCGGAGCGAGCCGCCGCCTGCGCAACGCCGCCAAGGTGCCGGGCATCGTCTACGGTGCCGGCACGCCCACGATGATCGAGCTCGATCACAACGCGCTGTACTTCGCCCTCAAGAAGGAAGCCTTCCACTCGTCCATCCTCGAGATGGAACTGGCCGGCAAGACGCAGAAGGTGCTGCTGCGCGACTTCCAGATGCACGCCTGGAAGCCCATCGTCATGCACATCGACTTCCAGCGCGTCGACGAGGCGACCCGCCTGCGCAAGAAGGTCCCGCTGCACTTCTCGGGCGAGGAGAACTCGCCGGCGGTGAAGACCGACAAGTGCCTCGTCAGCCACGTCGCCACCGAGCTCGAGATCGAGTGCCTGGCCTCGCAGCTGCCCGAGTTCGTGACCATCGACCTCTCCGGCCTGGTGAAGAACCAGAGCCTGCACGCCAGCGACCTGAAGCTTCCCGAGGGCATCAAGGCGGTGAAGCACGGCACGCTGAACCCGGTGATCGTCTCGGTGACGATGCCCAAGGTCGAGGAAGAGGCGCCGGCCGCGGCCGCGCCGGTGGTGGCCGCGCCCGACAAGAAGGCCGCACCCAAGAAGAAGGACGAGAAGCAGAACAAGAAGTAGGCGGCTGCCACCCCTGCACCGAAGGGCGCCCGGATGGGCGCCCTTCGTCCTTTCCGGGCCCCTGGCGCGAGGGGCCACAATGGCGGCGGAGGGCCCACAAGAGAGGAGACCGCATGACCCCCGCTTTCGCCGCCAGGATCCTGGCCGCCTTCACGCTCGCGCTGGGCCTGGCCCTGCCGGCCGCCGCCCAGACGAAGCCCGCCGTGCGCGACCTGGGCATCGAGAACCCCAGCTCGGCCCTGTTCGTCGGCAACAGCTTCTTCTACTACAACAACAGCATGCACGGCCACCTGGGCGCCATGCTCGCCGCGTCGACGCCCAAGCGCTCGATGCGCATGGTCTCGATCACCATCAGCGCCTCCAGCTTCAGCTGGCACGACGTCGAGTCGTACTTCCGGCCGAACGCGGTGAGCTCGTACTCGTTCACCGCCGACAACAGGATCGTGATGAACAAGTTCGACCGCCTGTTCGACATCGCGATCCTGATGGACTGCAGCCAGTGCCCGGTGCACCCCAGCTTCGCGCCGCAGTTCCACGAATACGCGAAGAAGCACGCCGACACCGTGAAGAGCCACGGTGCCAAGCCGGTGTTCTTCATGTCCTGGGCCTACGCCGACGCGCCCGAGATGACGGCGCAACTGGCCGAGGCCTACACGCAGGCCGGCAACGCGAACGGCGCGCTCGTGGTGCCGGCCGGCCTGGCCTTCGCGCGCGCCATCGCCCAGCGGCCGCAGCTGAACCTGTACGCGTCGGACAAGCGCCACCCCAGCATGCTGGGCACCTACCTGGCGACGGCGACGATCTACGCCACCCTGCTGAAGAAGTCGCCCGTCGGCCTCTCGTACACCGCCGACATCGACGAGCCCACCGCCCGCTTCCTGCAGACCGTGGCCTGGGAAACGGTGCAGGACTACTTCCGGCCGTAGCGCCGCGGGTCGGCGACGAAGCTGCCGTCGCCGCGGCCCCACAGCGCCTGCGCCGGCTGGTCGGCGGGGAAGACGTCGATCCGGCCGTCGCCGTCCAGGTCGGCGGCCTCGGTCGGTCCGTCCCAACCGGCCGGCACCTCGCGGCGGCGGTAGCGGCCGTCGGGCTGGCTCAGGTACAGCCAGTGGCGGCAGCACGGAGCCGTGCCGTCGGCGCTGCAGACTAGGTAGGCATCCGACCGGCCGTCGCCGTTGAAGTCGTCTGCCAGCGCCTGGCGCGGCTGGCGGCAGGCGGCGCGTTCGGCGGCGGGCAGCCGGTCGCCGCTGCGGTCGACCCAGCGGCCGCGACGGTCGACCACCAGGAACGCTGCGCGCTGCACGCCCGCCGCATCCGGCACGACGGCGAAGAGCGCGGTCCGGCCGTCGCCGAAGAAGTCGCCCGCGACGGCAATCGGGAAGGCGGAAATGTCGGGCAGCGGCTGCGAGCGCAGGGGCCGGGGCGCGACGGCGGCCGAACCCATCACCGCGGCAAGGCCACCCGCGCCCTCGCCGACCGCTCCCAAGGGGCCGGTGTCGTCGAGCCGGGAACCTGCCGCCATGCGCGTCGGGGCCAGCCCACCGTCGCTGCCCAGGATGTCGTCGCCGCCGGGCGCGAAGGGGAAACGGCCGACGGAAGACGAAGTCGCGGCGCCGCCCTCGGTGACCGGCCCTGCCTGGCCCGACGGGTCCGGCGGTGACGTCCAGCCGCCAACTTCGGCAGGCCTCGGGGCCCCCACCCCGGCCGGCAACCGCCCGGGACCAGGGTCTCCCCGCAGCCACCAGGCCACCACCAGCACCGCCGCGGCGGCGCAGGCGCCCGCACGCCAGGCCCAGGGCTGGCGCGGCGTGGCGGAAAGCAGCGGCCTCTCCATCGTCCCCATTTCTACCGGCGCCGGCGCCCCGCCGATCGGCCGATGAAACGGTCCGCCGCCGCCCTGTTCGGCCGCCTTCCCCCCTTTCGGGGCCCCTCCTCGCGGCCGCCTTCGGCGGGAAGGCGCGGCGAAAGGCGCTGCCGATAATGGCGCCCATGATTCGACTCTTCGTCGGCCTGGGCAACCCGGGCCCGGAATACGAGGCCACGCGGCACAACGCCGGCTTCTGGTGGCTGGACGCGCTGGCCGGCAAGCTGGGCGCGCGCCTGGTGCCCGAAAGCAGCTACCGCGCGCTGGCGGCGCGCGTGAACACCGCGGGCGGACCGGTCTGGCTGCTCGAGCCGATGCAGTACATGAACCGCTCGGGCTTCTCGGTGGCGACCCTGGCGCGCTTCTACAAGATCGCGCCGGAGGAGATCCTGGTCGTGCACGACGAGCTGGACCTTCTGCCCGGCCAGGTGAAGATCAAGCAGGGCGGCAGCGCTGCCGGCCACAACGGGCTGAAGGACATCCACGCCCAGCTCGGCACGCTGGACTTCTGGCGCCTGCGGCTGGGCATCGGCCACCCGGGCGTGAAGGCCGAGGTGGTGAACTGGGTGCTCAAGCGCCCTTCGCCCGACGACCGCGAGGCGATCGAGAAGGCGATCGAGAAGTCGCTCGGCGCCGTCGACACCCTGCTCGCCGGCCAGATGGACCGCGCGCTGCAGATCATCCACGCCCAGCCGCAGCGGCCCAAGCCGCCGCGGCCGCCCAAGCCCGAGACGCCGGAAGGAGAACCGCAATGACCAAGCTCGCGCTGCTGCTGGCCGCCGCCCTGCTGTCCGGGACGGCCGCTGCCCAGAACGTCTGGCGTTGCGGCAACGCCTACGCCGACAGCCCTTGCCCCGGCGGCCGCGCGGTGGCGGTGGCCGACGAGCGCAGCGCGGAGCAGGTGGCCGCCGCCACCGAAACCGCCGCGCGCGACGAACGCCTGGCCTCCAGTCTGGCCGCCGAGCGCAGCCGGCGCGAAGCCGAAGCGCGCCGGCAAGGCGGCGGCTTGATGGCGATCGGCCCCTTCGCGAAGCCGGAAGCGGTCAGGTCGAAGGCTTCGAAGCGAGTGCCTGCTCACCGCCCGAAGTCGCACGCGCCTGCAAGGCACGATACTTTTCGAGCAGTTGGGCCTTCGTCTCCACGTGCTGCGGATTGACCGGGATGCAGCTCACCGGGCAGACCTGCACGCACTGCGGCTCGTCGAAGTGGCCGACGCATTCGGTGCAGCGCGCGGGGTCGATCTGGTAGATCTCCGGGCCCATCGAGATGGCCTGGTTCGGGCACTCGGGCTCGCAGACATCGCAGTTGATGCAGTCGTCGGTGATCCAGAGCGCCATCGCTTCAGGCTTCGGGGTTGGTGACGCGTTCCTTCAGGCGCCGGAGCACCGAGGGTGCCACGAACTTGGAGACATCGCCGCCGAGGCTGGCAATCTCGCGCACGAAGGTGCCGCTGACGAACTGGAACTGGTCCGAGGGCGTCATGAAGACGGTTTCCACCTCGGGCATCAGCTGGCGGTTCATGCCGGCCATCTGGAACTCGTATTCGAAGTCGCTCACCGCGCGCAGGCCGCGCACCACCACCTTGCCGCCGTTTTCCACCACGAAGTCGCGCAGCAGGCCGCGGAAGGGCGTGACCTCGATGTTGCCGTAGGGCGCGGCGATCTCCTGGGCGATCTCCAGCCGCTCGGCGATGGTGAACATCGTGCGCTTGTGGTGGCCCGCCGCCACCGCCAGGATCAGGCGGTCGAACAGGCGCGAGGCCCGCCGCATCAGATCCTCGTGCCCCAGCGTCATGGGGTCGAACGTGCCGGGGTAGACGGCGGTGAGCGGGGCTTTGTTGGTCACGGCGCGGTGCTCCTCGGGTCCTCGGGGGCAGTGTAGCCGTGGCGCAGCAGGCGGAAGTGCACCGCGCCGGCGCGCGCATGCCGGTACGGCGCCAGCGCCGCGGGCCAGCTGGCGAGCTCCTCGCCCGACTCGGCGTAGACGAAGCCGCCCTCGCGCACCAGCCGTGCCGCCACCGCCAGCGCCGCCGGCAGCAGCCCGGCCTCGAAGGGCGGGTCCAGCAGCACGAGGTCGAAGCTGGCCGCTGGCGCCGCCGCCATCCAGGCCAGGGCGTCGGCGCGCAGCACCTGCAGCGCCGTGGCCTGCAGGCGCTCGCGGCTGGCGTTCAGCGAGGCGACCAGCGCCGGGTCGCGCTCCAGCAGCGTCACCGCGGCCGCGCCGCGCGAGGCCGCCTCGAAGCCGAGCGCGCCGCTGCCCGCGAAGGCGTCCAGCACGCGCCAGCCGGCCAGGTCCTGGCCCAGCCAATTGAACAGCGTCTCGCGCACGCGGTCGGGGGTCGGGCGCAGTCCGGGCCGGTCGGCCACCGGCAGCTTGCTGCGCTTCCACTGCCCGCCGATGAGGCGGACCTCGTGTTTCATAGACGGACGGGGATGCCCTCGCGCGCCATCAGCGTCTTCGCCTGGCCGACCGTGAACTCGCCGTAGTGGAAGATGCTCGCGGCCAGCACCGCGTCGGCGCCGCCGATGCGGATGCCGTCGCACAGGTGCTGCAGCGCGCCCACGCCGCCGCTGGCGATGACGGGCACCGGCACCGCGTCGCTCACCGCGCGCGTGAGCTCGAGGTCGAAGCCGCTCTTGGTGCCGTCGCGGTCCATGCTGGTGAGCAGGATCTCGCCGGCGCCGGCCTCGGACATGCGGCGTGCCCAGTCGACCGCGTCGATGCCGGTGTTCCGGCGCCCGCCGTGGGTGTAGACGTCCCAGCCGCCTGCGTCTTCTCCGGCCGGGCGGCGCTTGGCGTCGATGGCGACCACGATGCACTGGGCGCCGTACTTGTCGGAAGCGTCGCGGATCACCTGCGGGTTGGCCACCGCCGCCGAGTTGAAGCTCACCTTGTCGGCGCCGGCGTTGAGCAGCCGGCGCACGTCTTCGACCGTGCGCACGCCGCCGCCCACCGTGAGCGGGATGAACACCTGCGAGGCCACCGCCTCGATGATGGGCAGGATGAGGTCGCGCCCGTCGCTGGTGGCGGTGATGTCCAGGAAGGTCAGCTCGTCGGCGCCCTGCTCGTTGTAGCGGGCGGCAATTTCCACCGGGTCGCCGGCGTCGCGCAGCTCGACGAAGTTGACGCCCTTCACGACGCGCCCGCCGGTGACGTCCAGGCAAGGGATGATGCGCTTGGCCAGGGTCATTCGGGGGCGCCGTTCAGCTCGTCGGCCCGCTTCTGCGCGGCGGCGAAGTCGAGCGCGCCGGTGTAGATGCTGCGACCGCAGATCACGCCTTCCACACCGTCGCCTTCGACCGCGCAGAGCTTCTCGATGTCGGCGAGGCCGGCCAGCCCGCCGCTGGCGATGACCGGGATCGACAGCGACTGCGCCAGCTTCACCGTCGCCTCGACGTTGATGCCGGTGAGCATGCCGTCGCGGCCGATGTCGGTGTAGACCACCGCTTCCACGCCGTAGTCCTCGAACTTCTTCGCCAGGTCGATCACCTCGTGGCCGGTGAGCTTGCTCCAGCCGTCGGTGGCGACCTTGCCGTCCTTCGCGTCCAGGCCGACGATGATGTGGCCGCCGAAGGCGCTGCAGGCGTCCTTCAGGAAGCCCGGGCTCTTGACCGCCGCGGTGCCGATGATCACGTAGCTGAGGCCGTCGTCGAGGAAGCGCTCGATGGTGTCGAGGTCGCGGATGCCGCCGCCCAGCTGCACCGGGATGCGGTCACCGACCTCGCGCAGGATCGACTTCACCGCGCCTTCGTTGACCGGCCGGCCGGCGAAGGCGCCGTTCAGGTCCACCAGGTGCAGGCGGCGCGCGCCGGCCTGCAGCCATCGTCGCGCCATGGCCGCCGGGTCGTCGCCGAAGGTGGTGGCGGCCTTCATGTCGCCTTGTTGCAGGCGCACGCACTTGCCGTCCTTGAGATCGATGGCCGGGATCAGCAGCATGGCGCGGAGGGAGCGAACGGGGGCGGGAGGGGGTGGGCGTCAGGGCTTCCAGCGCAGGAAGTTCCGGTACAGGGCCAAACCGTGCGCGGCGCTCTTCTCGGGGTGGAACTGCGTCGCAAAAATGTTATCCCGCGCCACCGCCGAGGTAAAGCGAGCGCCGTAGTCGGTCTCCCCCGCACTGTGGTGCCGGTCAGACGGCTCGGCGTAGAAGCTGTGCACGAAGTAGAACCAGGCACCTTCGGGCACCTCGTGCCAGATCGGATGCGCTCGCGTCTGGTGCACCCGGTTCCAGCCCATCTGCGGCACCTTGTAGCGGCTGCCGTCGGGCTGGCACTGGCCTTCCAGGCGGAAGCGCTTCACCCGCCCGGGCAGGAGCCCCAGGCCGGGCGTGTCCTGCTCCTCGCTGTGCTCCAGCAGCATCTGCATGCCCACGCAGACGCCGAACATCGGCTTCGTCGCCGCCGCGTGCCGCACCGCCTCTTCCAGGCCGGAGGCGCGCAGTTCGCGCATGCAGTCGCGCATGGCACCCTGCCCCGGCAGCACCACGCGGTCGGCGGCCCACACCTCTTCCGGATTGGCGGTGACGATGACCTTCACGTCGGCGTCGCGCGCCGCGTGCGCCACCGCCTGCGAGACCGAGCGCAGGTTGCCCATCCCGTAGTCGACGACGGCGACGACGGCCGAGTGCGTCACAGCGTGCCCTTGGTGGACGGCACCACACCGGCCGAACGCGGGTCGGGCGTCAGCGCCATGCGCAGCGCGCGCGCGAAGGCCTTGAACACGGTCTCGCACTGGTGGTGCGCGTTCTCGCCCTTCAGGTTGTCGATGTGCAGCGTGACGCCGGCGTGATTGCTGAACCCCTGGAAGAACTCGAACGCGAGCTGGGTGTCGAAGCCGCCCACCATGCCGGCCTTGAAGGGCACGTGCATGTGCAGCCCGGGGCGGCCGGAGAAGTCGACCACCACGCGCGAGAGCGCCTCGTCCAGCGGCACGTAGGCGTGACCGTAGCGCGTGATGCCCTTCTTGTCGCCCACCGCCTGCGTCACCGCCTGGCCGAGCGTGATGCCCACGTCTTCCACCGTGTGGTGGCCGTCGATGTACAGGTCACCCTGGGCGTCGATCTCCAGGTCGATCAGGCCGTGGCGCGCGATCTGGTCGAGCATGTGGTCGAAGAAGCCGATGCCGGTGGAAAGCTTCGCCTGGCCCGTGCCGTCAAGGTCGAGCACGACGCGGATCTGCGTTTCCCTGGTGTCGCGGCGGACGTCTGCAGTGCGGCTCACAAGGACTCCTTCAGGGCGCGGATCATCAGCTCGTTCTCTTCCGGCGTGCCCACCGTCAGGCGCAGGCAGTTGGCCAGCAGCGGGTGC
>CAYVXO010000164.1:0-13680 GCA_964454485.1 uncultured Rubrivivax sp. | reverse complement strand
GGTTCGGAACGCCGGCGGCGCGGGCCGCCGCGGCGGCGGCCAGGGCGGCGGCCAGCAGGCTGCGCCGCCCCGGGCGAAGGGCGGGGCGCGGCGTCACCGCTGCCCCGCGCGCGGCCTCATTGCTGGCCGAGACTGTTGACGTAGCACTTGCTGTCGCTGGCCTTCAGGTTGCGCTGCAGGAGGAAGTTGCGCGTGGCGTTGTTGAGCGGGTTGGTCAGCGTCACGTTGTACGACGCGCCGTTGGAGGCCGTATGTTGCGCCGAACCGAAGGTCCACGCGCATTTGTCGGCGTTCTCCGCGCCGTTGGCGTCGTACCAGGCGTTCAGGTCGGGGTCGCTCAGCGCCTCTTCAAGCTCGTGCGTGAGCACCGAGGCCATGCCGTCGACGCCGGCGTTGCCGTTCGGCCCCACCGACTGCGCGGCGCAGCCCGACAGGCAGCGGTTCGCGTTGCCGACGAAGCTGTACTTCACGTCCACGCCGTTGATCGCGCCGTTCGTGTGCCAGCCGCAGTACTGGGTGCAGAAGCCCGAGGTCTCGTTCACGTCCGAAGACGTGAGCACGAAGTAGACCGCGTTGCTCTGCGCGCCACCGTGGCTGCTGATGTAGCTGCTGACGATGCTCTTGATGTCGCTGTCGCGCAGCCGCTTGGCGCGCGCGCCGGAGATGTAGCCGACGCTGGCCTCCTGCACCGTGCCCAGGTTGCCGGAGACGGCGGTGCCGCCGCTGCCGGTGTAGCCGATGTTGATCGCCAGATGGGTCGACCCGCCAAGCCCGCCCACCAGGTCGCGGATGATCTGCTGGCCGGCCGGCGTGTCGCTGCCGTTGGCCTGGTTCCAGTTGCCGTACCAGATCAGGTGCACGGCGGGCGCGCCGGCCATCACCGGCCCGCCGTGGTTGGTGATGGCCGGGGTCATCTGCCCGGTACCGCCGGCGGTGGGCGCGTCGGAGGTGACGCCCCAGGGGTTCAGCCGGTGGTGGATCTTGTTCGGGTTGACGTCCATCTCTTCACGGACCTGGGCCGTGGCCATTCCGGTGGCGCCGACGAAAAGGGCGAGCGCCGCATGAGCAATCCGGGTACGCATAGGTATCTCCGCCTTCCTTGGGTTGACTCGTTTCTGCTACGGATGGCAGCCCTGCCAGGGCTCGTAGCCCGACGGACCGCGAGCGGACGATAGCGATTCGCATGCGCGCTTCCGCTAGGGGAACCGCGGGTGATGGCCGTGCAAATGCACGGCATCGATCGGACTTACCTCGCGCTACAACCCTGTCGGGTTTCTGTCGACGAAAGATCCGTCACTCGGCCAGCGCCTGCGTGGCCGCGTCGATGCGTCCCACCACTTCCGGTGTCAGCCTGTCGATCAGCGCCATCGCGCCCAGGTTGGACTGCAGCTGCGAAAGCCTCGAAGCCCCCGTGATCACCGTGCTCACGCGCGGGTGGCGCGCCGCCCAGGCGATGGCCAGCTGCGCCGTGCTGCCGCCCAGTTCGGCCGCGATCGGCGCCAGCGCCGCAACGGCGGCGTTCTTCGCCGGGTCCGTGAGGCCTTCGCGCAGGAAGGCCATGTTCTCCAGCGCGCCGCGGCTGCCTTCGGGGATGCCCTGCGCGTACTTGCCGGTGAGCAGGCCCGAAGCGAGCGGGCTCCAGGTGGTGAGGCCGAGACCGATGTCCTCGTACAGGCGCGCGTACTCCTGCTCGACGCGCCGGCGGTGGAACAGGTGGTACTGCGGCTGCTCCATCTGCGGCTTGTGCCAGCCGTGGCGGTCGGCCAGGTCCCAGGCGGCGCGGATGTCGGCCGCGCTCCACTCGCTGGTGCCCCAGTACAGCGCCTTGCCCTGCACGATGATGTCGTTCATGGCGCGCACCGTCTCCTCGATAGGCGTGTGCGGATCCGGGCGGTGGCAGTAGATCAGGTCGATGTGCTCCAGGCCCATGCGCCGGAGCGAGCCGTCGATCGCCTGCATCAGGTACTTGCGGTTGAGCGTGTCCTTGCGGTTGACGCCCTCGCCGCTGCGGTCCAGGCCCCAGAAGAACTTGGTCGAGACGACGTAGTTCAGGCGCGGCCAACCCAGCGCCTTGAGCGCCTGGCCCATCAGCTCCTCGCTGCGGCCGCCGGCATAGACCTCGGCGTTGTCGAAGAAGTTGACGCCGGCGTCGTAGGCGGCGGCCATCATCTCGCGCGCCGCCGAAGCGTCGACCTGGTTGTGGTAGGTCACCCAGGACCCGAAGGAGAGCACGCTGACACGCAGGCCGGCACGGCCGAGACGACGGTATTGCATGGGGCTCAAGGCTACTCCAGCCCGGCGGCGTGACCCAGGATGAAGGCTTCCTCGAACACCGAATAGCCGGCCAGCCCGGCATGCGCGAAGCGCACGCGGCCGCGGACATCTCGCAGCGCCGCCAGCGCCGCGTGCCCGCGCCAGCCGGGCGCCGGTACCGCCATCGCATGGCCGTAGCGCATGAGGTCCGCGCGCGCCAGCTTCGCGCGCAGGTCCAGGTGCACGCCCGCCAGGTCGTCGACGACGCGGCCGGCCCAGAAGCGCCAGTCCTGCGCCAGCAGCGCCGCGCGCTCGGTGGCCGGCAGCGCGTGGTAGGCCGTCAGCACCACCGGGCCGGGCGCCGGGTTCAGGCGCTGGTGGCCGGCATCCACGTAGCCAAGCCCGGCAGCGCCGAAGGGCACGTTGTCCCACGACGGCGGCGCGCCGGTGCGGTCCAGCAGCGGCGCTGCCAGGTGCAGGTTGGCGACCAGCCACGGCGCCTGCGGTTGCGCCGCCGCGGCGCGCAGCGCCTGCGGCGGGTTCTCCATCAGGCGCGCCGCCACGAAGGGCGGCAGCGCCAGCACCACGCGGCCGGCGGTCCAGCGCTCGGCGCGCGAGCCGTGTTCGTCCCAGGCCAGCACCTCGACGCCGTGGCGCTCTTCGCGCACGCGCAGCACGGTGCGGCCCGCGTGCAGGCGGTCGGCGAAAGGCGCGGCCAGCTTCGCGACCAGCCAGGCATTGCCTTCGGGCCAGGTGAAGACCGGCTCGCGCTCGGCCGCCTCGTCGCCCGGCGCGTGGAAGCCGTGGCGGCTGGCGAAGTAGTGCAGGCCGGCCCAGGCCGAGACCACGTCAAGGCCAGCGCCGTAGTCGTCGCGGCAGCAGTAGTCCAGGTACCAGCGCAGGCGCGCGTCGGCGAAGCCTTCGCGCTGCAGCCAGGCGTCGAACGCGAGTGCGTCCAGCGCCGCGTGCGCCGCGGTCCAGGGCGCGCGCGTGGTCGGGATCGCGAAGCCCAGCGCCTGCGCTTCGGCCACCTTCGCGGCGAAGCGCCGGTACTCGGCCATCGTCGACGACGCCGGGTCGGCCGGCGGCAGCAGGCCTTCGGCCCAGGCGCCGTCGACGAACAGGCGCTCCTGCGGCGCGTGGCACAGGTGGCGCTCGTCGGCGACCGTGCGGCCCATCTCGTGGCGCAGCAGGCCCAGCTCGAACAGCCATTCGCTGACCTCGCGCGCGGCAGCGCCCGGCACCGGCAGGTAATGCGCGCCCAGCGGGCAGGGCTGGCCGGCCAGCACGTGGCCGCGGCTGTTGCCGCCGCACTGGTCTTCCAGCTCCAGCAGCTGCACGTCGTCGACGCCGCGGCGCGCGAACGAACGCGCGGCCGCCAGGCCGGCAACGCCGGCACCGACGATCACGACCGCCGCGCGCCGCTCGACGAAGCTCGAAGGCCATGCCGAAGGCTCGCGCAGCCGGTGCCCGCGCTCGTGCGCCGCGCCGACCCAGCCGCCGTCGAACGCCGGCGCCGCCGGCTTCGAGCAGCCGGCCAGCGCCAGCGTCGAGAGGAAGGCGCGCCGCCGCATCGTCACTGGTGCACGCGCCCCCATTCCTCCTCGAACAGGTGCACCAGGCGCTGGTCCGAGAGGCGGTTCGGCTCCGCCTCGACGCGCGCCATGTCGGGCGGGAACTGCTGCAGCGCGCCCCAGCCTTCGGGGGTCAGGAAGCGCAGGCCGGGCGGCAGCGCGGCCGGCGCGCGCATCGGCCGCCGGCCCGCGATCACGAAGCCCCATTCGCCGAAGCTGGGCACGTGCGCGTGGTAGGGCGTCGTCGCGAAGCCCACCGCCTCCAGCGTGGCCACCACGGTCCAGAAGCTGCGGCGCGCCACCAGCGGCGAGGTGGTCTGCACCACCGCGTAGCCGCTGGCCGCCAGGTGCTGGTCGACCAGCTCGTAGAAGCTCGTGGTGTAGAGCTTGCCGAGCGAGAAGTTCGAAGGGTCGGGGAAGTCGATCACGATGACGTCGAAGGTTTCGGCATGCGCTTCGAGCCAGCCGAAGGCGTCTTCGTTGACGACCTTCACCTTCGGGTTCGACAGCGCACCGCCGTTCAGCGCCACCAGCATCGGTTCGGTGGCGAAGAGGCGCGTGACCTGCGCGTCCAGGTCCACCAGCGTGACCTGCTCGACGGTGGGGTACTTCAGCACCTCGCGCAGCGCCAGCCCGTCGCCGCCGCCCAGCACCAGCACACGCCGCGGCGCGCCGTGCGCGGCCATCGCCGGGTGGACCAGGGCCTCGTGGTAGCGGTACTCGTCGCGCGAATGGAACTGCAGGTTGCCGTTCAGGAACAGGCGCACGCCGCCGGTGCCCGCGGTCACCACCACGCGCTGGTAGGGGCTGGACTCGCGCAGGATCACGCGTTCGCCGTAGAAGCGGTCCTCGGCCCAGGTGGTCAGGTGGTCGGCGCCGGCCATCGCCAGCACCAGCACGCCCACGGTCGCGGCGCACGCCAGCGCGTGGGCACGCCAGGCGCGCAGCCCGGCGCGGAACAGCCACAGCGCCCACACCGCGACGCCGGCATTGAGCAGGCCGAAGAACACGCCGGTGCGCACCAGCCCCAGGTGCGGCACGAAGAGCAGCGGGAACGCGAGCGCGACGACTAGCGCGCCCAGGTAGTCGAAGGTCAGCACCTGCGCGACGAGTTCCTTCAGCGCGTAGCGCTCGCGGAAGTGGCGCTTGAGGATGCGCATCACGAGCGGGATCTCCAGCCCCACCAGCACGCCCACCAGCCCCACCAGCGCGTAGAGCAGCACGCGGAACGAGGCCATCGCGGTCGCCGGCAGGCTGCCATGGGCGGCGAACAGCGCCGCCGGCAACAGCCCGCCGACCAGGCCCACGAGCAGCTCGATGCGCAGGAAGTGCGCCACCAGCTGGCGTTCCAGGAAGCGGCTCAGCGCCGAGCCCAGCCCCATCGCGAACAGGTAGGCGCCGATGACGGTGGAGAACTGCAGCACCGAATCGCCCAGCAGGTAGCTCGCCAGCGCGCCGGCCGCCAGCTCGTAGACCAGGCCGCAGGCGGCGATGACGAACACCGACGCCAGCAGCACCAGCTCGGCCGGCGAGATGCGCGCGCGGCCTTCCCCGGCGGCTTCGGCGGTGTCGACGCTGTCCACGGTGGTCACCGCGGCGACAGCAAGGCCGCGGGCACGCCGCGACAATCCTGCCGATGGGAACCCTGTACCTCGTGCGCCACGGCCAGGCCTCGTTCGGCGCCGCCAACTACGACCAGCTGAGCGCGCTCGGCGAACGCCAGTGCCGCGCGCTCGGCGAATGGTTCGCCGCCCGCGGCGTGGGCTTCGGCGCCACCTTCCACGGCACGCTGGCGCGCCACGCGCAGAGCTTCGAGGCGCTGGCCGCCGGCCACGGCGCGCTGCCGGCGGCGCAGGTGGAAAGCGGGCTCGACGAGTACGACGCGCATGCCCTGGTGCACGCGGTGCACCCGGCGCCGCTGCCGCCGCACGACACGCCCGAAGGCTTCCGCACCCACTTTCGCGCGCTGCGCGAGGGCCTGGCGCGCTGGATGGCCGGCGAGCTGACGCCCGCAGGCATGAAGCCCTACGCGCAGTGGATGGCCGACCTGCAGGCGGTGCTGGAGCAGGTGCGCACGCGGCACGAAGGCGCGGTGCTCGCGGTCAGCAGCGGCGGGCCGATCTGCAACGCCGTCGCGCGCCTGCTGGGCGCGCCGCCGGCGGCCGCGGTGGAGCTGAACATGCAGATCCGCAACAGCTCGGTCACCGAATTCCACTTCACGCCGCAGCGCCACGCGCTGGTGGTGTTCAACCACGTGCCGCACCTCGATCACCCGGACCGGCAGGACTGGATCACGCGCACCTGAAGCACCGTCAGCCGTGCACCGCGGCGGCCACGATGAGGCCGATCGCGATGCACATGGCGCCCACCACGATGGCGAGCGCCACGTTCTGCTTCTCGACGATCTCGTCCCACAGCTTGTATGGCGTGAGCTTGTCGACGATCACGAAGCACAGCCAGAACACCGCCACGCCGAGCAGCGCGAACACCATCGAGCCCACCACCACGCCGGGCTTGAGCCATTCGATTCCCATCATCGCCAGACCTCCTGTGTTTGCCTGCTACTTGTGGCCGCCGCCGCCACTGGACCAACCGCCGAAGGACCCGCCGCTGCCGCTGCGGCCGGAGCCGCTGCCGCGCGTGCGCAGGCACTGCTGGTATTCGTTGCTCGCCGCGCCGTAGGTGGCGCGCACCTCGTCGCAGTCGTCGCCGCTGCAGCGCGAGATCAGGATCATGAAGACCAGGATCACCGCCACCAGCACCAGCGCCGAGCGCACGCCGCTGTTGCGCGAGCCGGGCATCGCGTCGCGCACGAAGTCGGTGGCGCTCTGCGCCGGCTGCGCGCTCGACCGCGCCGCGCCGAAGGCGCGCGCCACCTCGGCGGCGGCCAGCGTCTCGCCCGCCGACCACGTGACCTCGCTGGCCGTTTCCTCGCGCGAGAGCCGGCGCTTGGCCGCCAGGCCGGTGCCCACGTAGTCGGCCACGAGCGCGCGCTCGTCGCGCTGCACGCGCCAGTAGAACTCGCCCTGCACCCAGGTCACCTTCGCCGCGTAGCGCTCGGCCAGCCGGTAGGCCGCGCCCTGCCACGTGACGACGTCGCCGCGCGCCTGCGGCGCGCCGGTGACGGGCTTGACCCAGCTCCAGCCGTCTTCGGCGTCGACCAGGAACGCGAAGCCCGCGCTGCGGTGCCACAGCAGGTATTCGCGCCAGTAGTGCGTCTCGTCGTCGCGGCCGTCGGCGTTGTCGCGGCGTTCCAGGAAGCCCACCACCTGCCAGGTGAGCGGCGCGCCGCCCAGACCGATGAGGCCGGTGCTGCCGAGCGGGATCTGCGGCTCCAGCCCGCCCGGCCCGCTGTTGTTCTGCGCGTAGTGCGCCAGCTCGGCGCCGGCGCCTTTCGAAAGGTCGACCACCGCGCGGCACTGCGTGCAGGTGATGCTCTGCGTGGTCGAGAGCTTCACTTCGAGCGAGGTGCCGCAGCTCGGGCACTCGACGCTGCGCGCGGCGAGCGTCTTCTCGCTCGTCTCCTTGAGCCCCGAAAGCGCCAGTTCCGCCAGCGCCACCGAGCGGCCGATCGACCAGCCGGGCGGCGTGCGCGCGAAGTCCAGCGTGCCCACCTCGCCGGCCGCGTTGCGCAGGTCGACGACCGTGAACTCGCCGTCCAGCTTCGGCGGCGCGGGCAGCTCGCCCTGCGCCGAGAGCAGCTTCGCGCGCACCACCGAGGCCACGTCCCAGGCCATGCCGGCGACCTGCACGCGCTGGCCGGCGCGCAGCGTCTCGGCCGCCGGTGCCGGCGGCGGCGGGTCGGTGTCGAAGGCGAAGACGTAGGCGCCGTTGTCCTCGCTCAGCCAACCGCTGCGGCCGTTGTCGAAGAGCGCGTGCCACTCGTTCCAGGTGCCCTCGGCGTAGCCGTACTGCAGCCGGCCGACGAGCGTGAACGGGGTGCCCTGCAGCTTGCCCGCGGCCCCCAGCTGCAGCGGCGAGTGGTCGTCGAACAGCTCGGCGACGACGCCGATGCGCTTGAGCGACTCGCCGTCGCGCAGCAGCGTGCTGCGGCAGAAGCTGCAGACCGCCGAAACCGACGCGGCGGACGCGAACTCGACCGGCGCGCCGCAGTTGGGGCAGGCCGCGCGCCAGGCGCGCTGCGATGAAGTCGCCAAGCTAGACGAGCTTCTTCAGCAGCTCCGCCTTCTTGGCCGCGAACTCCTCTTCGGTGAGGATGCCCTTGGCCTTGAGATCGCCCAGCTTCTCCAGCGTGGCCATCACCTCGTCGGGCTTCATGCCCGAAGCCGCCTGCGCGCCGCCCTGCAGGCCCTGGTTGAGCTGCTGCGCCAGCACCTGGCCGAGCGCGACGCCGGCGCCCAGGCCCACCGCCTCGCCGGCGATGCCGCTGCCGCCGGCGCCCACGCCTTCGGCCAGCTTCGGGATCGCCTGCGCGGTCTGGTACTGCATGAACTGGCCCATGTTGCCGCCGACCATGCCCATGCCGATCTTCTGGTCCAGCACCTTCTGCAGTTCCTCGGGCAGGCTCAGGTTCTGCACCGTCACGCCTTCGAGCGCCAGGCCCAGCTTCGCGAACGCCGGCGCGGTGGCCTCCTGCAGCTTCTGCGCGAAGGCCACCTGGTTGGCCGCCAGGTCGAGGAAGGGCACGCCGCTTGCGGCCACCGCGTCGCTGATGTGCTGCAGCATCAGCCCGCGCAGCTGGCCGTCCAGGTCGTCGACGGTGAAGCGCTCGCGCGTGCCGCTCACCGCGGTGTGGAACTGCTTCGCGTCGGCGATGCGGTAGGCGTAGTTGCCGAAGGCGCGCAGGCGCACGGCGCCGAAGTCCTTGTCGCGGATCGTCACCGGCTGCTGCGTGCCCCAGCGGCGGTCGAGCTGCTGGCGCGTGCTGAAGAAGTAGACGTCGCTCTTGAACGGGCTTTCGAAGAGCTTGTCCCAGTTCTTCAGGTAGGTCAGCACCGGCAGCGTCTGCGTCGTCAGCTTGTACATGCCGGGGCCGAAGACGTCGGCCACCTTGCCTTCGTTGACGAAGACCGCGGCCTGGCTCTCGCGCACCGTGAGCGAGCCGCCGTACTGGATCTCGTTGTCGGCCATCGGGTAGCGGAACGCGAGCGTGCCGTCGCCCGACTCGGTCCACTCGAGGATGTCGATGAACTGTTTCTTGATGAAGTCCATCAGCGCCATGTCGGCTTCCCCTTCCCGCGTGCGGCGCGGAGTGCGGCGAATAATAGCGGCATGGGACACACGGCCTGGCAGATCGCCGTCGCCGGTGCCGGGCCGGTGGGCCTGGCGCTGGCGCTGCACGCGGCACGCACGCTGCCCGAAGCGCGCATCACCGTCTTCGACGCCCGCCCGGCCGACCGCGACCTGGCGGCCGACCCGCGCACGCTGGCGCTCTCGCTGGGCAGCGTGCAACTGCTGGAGCGGCTGGGCGCCTGGGAAGGCGGCGAGCCGATCCGCGAGGTCCACGTCTCGCAGCAGCCGCCTTCGTGGCGCGAGGCGGAGCTGTCGATCCGGGCCGAGGACGAAGGCGTGCCGCTGCTGGGCGCGGTGCTGGGCTACGGCGCGGTGGTGATGCCGCTGCAGCGCGCCTGGCTGCAGGCGGTGGCGGCCGAGCCGCAGCGCCTGCAGGCGCGCTTCGGCCAGACCGTGTCGGGCCTGAAGCCGGTGGGCGGCGGGGTGGAGGTCGACGCCGGCATCGCCGAGACCTTCGACCTCGTGGTGGTCGCCGAAGGCGGCCTCTTCGGCGAGCAGGCGCGCCGGCCGGTGGTGCAGGACTACCGGCAGACGGCCTGGGTCGGCCGCGTCACGCTCGAAGGCGGCCGCCCCGGCTGCGCCTTCGAACGCTTCACGCGCAATGGCCCGGCCGCGCTGCTGCCGCTGGGCGGCACGCAATGGGCGCTGGTGTGGTGCGTGCCGACCGACGACGACCCGGTGCGCGGCCTGGACGAGACGCAGCGCGTGGCGCTGCTCGACTCGGTGTTCCCGGCCGCCGCCGGGCGCGTGGTGGCGGTCTCGCCGCTGAAGGACTTCGCGCTCGGGCTGAACGCCGAGCGCACGCTGGTCGACGGCCGCGTGGTGCGCATCGGCAACGCCGCGCAGACGCTGCATCCGGTGGCCGGCCAGGGCCTGAACCTGGGCCTGCGCGACGCCTTCGGGCTGGTGGCCGCGCTGCGCACAGGCGGCGACCTCGACGCCGCGCTCGCGCGCGTGGAATGGGCGCGCGCGCCCGACCGCTGGGCCACGATCGCGACCACCGATTTCCTGGCCCGCAGCTTCACCTGGCAGCTGCCCGGGTTGGCGCAGCTGCGCGGGCTGGGCATCGAAGCGCTTGCGGCCTTCCCGCCGGCACGCCGCTGGCTGGCGCGGCAGATGATGTTCGGGCTGCGTTAGCTCATCGCGGGTTGCCGCCGGCGCGCGAACAATCCATCGGCACGGCTGGCGTGCGTCGTGCGGGCCGTGGAGCAGCAGATGAGCCGTTTCCTCGCCGCCGTGGCGTGCGCCCTGTGCCTGTTCGCCTTCGGGGGCTGCGCGGTCAACCGCGCCACCGCCACCGCCGACCCCGCGCTGCGCTGGGACGCCATCAAGACGCTGCACGTGAAGCAGCTCGAAGGCGAGGACGGCAGCACGAAGACGCTCATCGCCGAGCGCTTCCGCAGCGCCGGCTTCAACGTCACCGCCGACCCCGAGCCGCCGGCGCAGCCCGACGCCATCGTCACCTACGTCGACAAGTGGATGTGGGACCTCACGATGTACATGCTCGAGCTGACGATCACGCTGCGCGAGCCCAGGACCGACTTCCCGCTGGCCAGCGGCAACTCGATGCACACCTCGCTGACGCGCAAGTCGCCCAAGGAGATGGTCGACGAGGTGGTCGGCAACCTGCTGCAGCAGCGCAAGTGAAGCGCCGGCGGCGCTGGGCTATTGACGCGCGGCCTCACAGCCGCCGGTGCCGCAGCGCCGGCAGCTGCGCGCGCACCTGCGCGATGCGTTCGGTGTCCACCTCGGCGAGCACCACGCCTTCGCCTTCCTCGAGCAGCGCGACCACCTCGCCCCAGGGGTCGACCACCAGGCTGTGGCCCCACGTGCGGCGGCCGTTCTCGTGCGTGCCGCCCTGTGCCGGCGCGATCACGTAGCACTGGTTCTCGATCGCGCGCGCGCGCAGCAGGGTCTCCCAGTGCGCGCGGCCGGTGGTAAAGGTGAACGCCGAAGGCACGCTGAGCAGGTCGCAGGGCGGCTGCATCAGCGCGCGGTAGAGCTCGGGGAAACGCAGGTCGTAGCAGACCGAAAGCCCCAGCCGCAGCGGCCCGGCCTGCAGCGCCACCGGCGTGCTGCCGGCGGCCAGCGTGCGCCCTTCGTCGTACTGCTCGCGGCCGTTGTCGAAGGCGAAGAGGTGGATCTTGTCGTAGCGCGCGGCCAGCGTGCCGTCGGGCGCCCAGACGCCGTTGCTGTTGAGCACGCGGCCGCCTTCGCCGCTGTGCAGCGGCAGCGTGCCGCCGACCAGCCAGATGCCGTGGCGGCGCGCGGCCGCGGCCAGGAAGTCCTGGATCGGGCCTTGGCCCGGCGCCTCGGCATGTTCGAGCTTGTCGGTGTCGCGCCGGCCGAGCAGGCAGAAGTACTCGGGCAGCGCCACCAGCGCGGCGCCGGCGGCGGCCGCCTCGGCCACCAGGCGGCCGGCGGCTTCGAGGTTGCGCGCCACGTCGGGCGTGGAAACCATCTGCACTGCGGCTATTTTCATGACCCGATTGTCCCTGCCCGGCGCGCTGCCTGCACAAGCGGCAGAATCGGCCGCGCCATGCGGGAACCACCGGGGGGACAGGAGCAGATGGCCGAAGCGACCGCCGCCGCCACCGCGGAGCACAGCCGCTTCGTGCAGCGCGTGCGCCGCCGCTACGCGGCCGAGCGCGCCCTGCTGGCCCCGGGCACGCCCGACGTCGCCCGCATCACGGCCCTCGTGCGCGCGCTCGAAGCCGGCGGCCGGGCGCTGCCGGCAGCGCTGCGCGTGGCGCGCCAGCTGGTGCTGGAGCGGCTCGCCGTGCTGGACGTGGAAGAGCACGCGCCGCTGGAACACGTGACCGGCGCGATGACCGCGCTCGCCGAGGCCACGCTGGACCTGGCGCTCGCGCAGGCGCTGGCGGATGCCGACGAACGCCATGGCGCGCCGCTGGACGAGACCGGCCGCCGCACCGAGTTCTGGATCGTCGGCATGGGCAAGCTGGGCGCGCGCGAGCTCAACGTCTCCTCCGACATCGACCTCATCTACGTCTACGAGGACGAAGGCCACACCGCGGGGCCGCGGCCGGTGTCGTTCCACGAGTACTTCGCCTTCGTCGCCAAGCGGCTGTACGCGCTCATCGGCGACACCACCGAGGACGGCTTCGTCTTCCGCGTCGACCTGGCGCTGCGGCCGAACGGCAACTCCGGCCCACCGGTGGTGAGCCTGGGCATGCTGGAGGAATACCTGCAGGTGCAGGGCCGCGAATGGGAACGCTTCGCGTGGCTCAAGAGCCGCGTGGTCGCGCCCTTCTCGGCCTGGGAGACCCAGCGCGCGGTGGCGCTGCGCAGCCTGGTCACGCCCTTCGTCTACCGGCGCTACCTGGACTACGGCGTCTTCGAAGGCCTGCGCCAGCTGCACCGCAAGATCCGCGACGAGGCGCAGCGCCGGGCTGCCGGCCGCCCCGAGCGCGCCAACGACGTGAAGCTCTCGCGCGGGGGCATCCGCGAGATCGAGTTCATCGTCCAGCTGCTGCAGGTGGTGCGCGGCGGCCAGAAGCCCGAGATCCGCACCCGCAGCACGCTGCGCGCGCTCGACCGGCTGTCGGTTCGGGGCCTCATGAAGCCCGAGACGGCCGCGAAGCTGGCCGAGGGCTACCGGCTGCTGCGACAGGTGGAGCACCGCATCCAGTACCTGGACGACCAGCAGACCCACCTGCTGCCCACCGCCGACGCCGACCTGGCCTGGATCGCCGACAGCCTGGACCTGGGCGGCGCGCCCGGCCGCGCCACCTGCGCGCTGCTGGACCGGCTGGGCGAGGTGCGCGAGTTCGTCGCCGCCGAGTTCGACGCCTTGCTGCGCGACGGCCAGCAGGCGGCCCCGGCCAACGGCAGCTGCCGCGGCTGCAGCCCGGGCCCGCTGCCGGTGGACAGCGACGCGCTCTTCGAACGCCTGCCGCCCGAGCTGGCCGAGCGACTGCGACCCTGGGTCGACCACCCGCGCGTGCGCGCGCTGAAGGACGAGAGCCGGCTGCGCCTGGGCCGCCTGATGCAGACCGCGGGCCTCGCGATGGCCGACGGCGGCTGCACCGCCGCCGGCGCGCTGCGTTTCGTCGACTGGGTCGAGCCGCTGCTGCGGCGCGAGAGCTACCTCGCGCTGCTGGCCGAGCGCCCCGCGGTGCAGCGCCGCCTGCTGCGCCTGCTCGGGCTGGCGCGCTGGCCGATGCAGTACCTGATGCGCCACCCCGGCGTGATCGACGAGCTGGCCGACGAACGCCTGCAGCACCAGCGCTTCGACCCCGCGGTCTTCGTCGCCGACCTGGAAGAGCGGCGCCTGGCCTGGGCCCGCTCGGGCGAGGACGACGAGGACAAGCTGCTCGACGCGCTGCGCCACGCCCACCACGCCGAGGTCTTCCGCACCCTGGTGCGTGACGTCGAAGGCGAGCTGACCGTGGAGCAGGTGGCCGACGAGCTCTCGGCGCTGGCCGACGCGGTGCTGCAGACCACCATCGGCTGGTCGTGGGCGCGGCTGAAGCAGCGCCACCGCGAGACGCCGGCGATCGCCGTCATCGCCTACGGCAAGCTCGGCGGCAAGGAGCTGGGCTACGGCAGCGACCTCGACGTCGTCTTCCTCTACGACGAC
>CAYVXO010000163.1:0-13721 GCA_964454485.1 uncultured Rubrivivax sp. | reverse complement strand
AAGGCCTTTCCGGCGGCGGTGGTGGGCGGCTTCGGCAGCCTGCCGGGTGCCATCGTCGGCGGCCTGGTGATCGGCATCGTCGAGGCGCTCTCGGGCTTCTACCTGCCCGAAGGCGTGAAGGACATCGCCGCCTACGTGGTGGTGCTGGTGATGCTGATGGTGAAACCGAACGGCCTGTTCGGCGAGAAGCTGCGCAAGAAGGTGTAGCCCGGCCATGCGCTTCATCTTCAAGACCGGCTACGGGCAGGACATCGACCTCGCGAAGCACGGGGGACACCGCTTCTGGTATTCGCTGCTCGGGCTGGTGCTGCTGGCCGCGCCCTGGGGGCTGCCCGAATACTGGCTGGCGCAGCTGACCTTCGTGCTGATCTACTCGGTGGTGGGCCTGGGGCTGATGCTGCTGGCCGGCTTCACCGGGCTCTTCTCGATCGGCCACGCGGCCTTCCTGGGCGTCGGCGCCTACACGCAGACGGTGCTGGTGAACGCGGGCTGGCCGTTCCCGCTCACGCTCGCCTGCGCCGCGCTGCTCTCGGCCGCGGTCGGCGTGGTGGTGGGCCTGCCGGCGCTGCGCGTGAAGGGCATCTACCT
Source organism: uncultured Rubrivivax sp. (assembly GCA_964454485.1). Taxonomy (GTDB): domain Bacteria; phylum Pseudomonadota; class Gammaproteobacteria; order Burkholderiales; family Burkholderiaceae_C; genus Rubrivivax. The sequence continues at coordinate 13,133 of CAYVXO010000163.1, read as the reverse complement.
GGGCATCGCGACGCTGGCCTTCGGCTTCATCGTCGAGGAGGTGCTGGCACGCTGGGAATCGGTGACCGGCGGCAACGCCGGCCTTCACGTGAAGGCACCGGGCATCGGCGGCTGGAAGCTCGACAGCGGCGTCGAGTTCTACTTCCTCTGCCTGGCGGTGGCGGTGCTGGCCACGCTGGGCATCGTGAACCTGCTGCGCTCGCCCACCGGCCGCGCCTTCGTCGCCATCCGCGACAGCGAGATCAGCGCCCAGAGCATGGGGATCCACCTGGCGCGCTACAAGACGCTGAGCTTTGCGGTCTCGGCTGCGTTGGCGGGGCTGGGCGGCGCGCTGTATGCGCACAAGATCCAGTTCCTGAGCCCCGACCAGTTCAGCATCCTGCAGTCGATTGACCTGCTGCTGATGGTGGTGATCGGCGGCCTGGGCTCGGTGCACGGCGCGTTCCTGGGCGCGATCTTCCTCATCACCATGCCGCAGCTCATCGCGCTCGGCAAGGACAGCCTGCCGGACGTGATCGGCCAGGCGCCGGGCCTGCAGGCGGTGGTGTACGGCGCGGTGCTGGTGGGCTTCGTGCTGTTCGAGCCGCTCGGCCTGTATGGGCGCTGGCTGAAGGTGCGCACCTTCTTCTCGATGTTCCCGTTCTACCGCGCCGGCATGTTCAAGCGGCAGAAGTCCTTCCAGAAGTCGGACCGGCTGCGATGAGCGACGTGCTGCTGTCCGCGAAGGACATCAAGGTCCGCTTCGGCGGCGTGCTGGCCGTCAACGGCGTGAGCTTCGACGTGAAGAAGGGCGAGGTCTTCACGCTCATCGGCCCCAACGGCGCCGGCAAGACCACGGTCTTCAACCTCATCAGCCGCATCTACACGCCCACCGGCGGCAGCATCGCCTTCGACGGCCGCGACCTGCTGGCCGAGCCGCCGCACGCGGTGGCGTCGCTGGGCATCGCGCGCACGTTCCAGAACATCGAGCTCTTCGAGCACGCCAGCGTGCTGCAGAACCTGCTGATCGGCCGCCACGTGCACCGCGGCACCGGCTTCTGGGACGACCTGCTGTTCACGGCCAAGGCACGCGCGGCGGCGCTGGCCGCGCGCGAGAAGGTGGAGCAGGTGATCGACTTCCTCGACCTGCAGCGCTACCGCGACACCCTCATCGCCGGCCTGCCCTACGGCGTGCGCAAGGTGGTGGAACTGGCGCGCGCGCTGTGCGCCGAGCCGAAGCTGCTGCTGCTGGACGAGCCTTCCTCGGGCCTCAACGTCGAGGAGACCGAGGACATGGTGTTCTGGATCGACGACATCCGGCGCGAGTACGGCATCACGGTGCTGATGGTCGAGCACGACATGTCGCTCGTCAGCAAGGTCAGCGACCGCGTGCTGGCGATGAACCAGGGCGAGGTGCTGGCGATGGGCACGCCGGCCGAGGTGCAGTCGCACCCGGGCGTGGTGGAGGCCTACCTGGGATCGGCGGGCGACCTCTCCAGCCTGCGGCGGGAGACGTCGGCGTGAGCGACGAGATCCTGGTCCTTTCCAACGTGGAAAGCGCGTACGGGCCCATACGCGCCATCCGCGGCGTGAGCCTGAAGGTGCGCAAAGGCGAGATCGCCACCGTGCTGGGGCCCAACGGCGCCGGCAAGACGACGATCCTGAAGACCATCTCCGGCATCCTGGACCCGCGCAAGGGCAGCGTGCACTTCAAGGGCGTGGACATCACCGCCAGCGATCCCGCGCGCATCGTGCGGCTGGGGCTGGCGCACGTGCCCGAAGGGCGCGAGGTGTTTCCGCTGCTTTCCGTTCACGACAACCTGCTGATGGGCGCCTACACGCGCGCCGACCGCGACGGCGTGGCGCGCGACATCGAGCAGGCGTACCGCTACTTCCCCATCCTGAAGGAACGCGAGCGGCAGGACGCGGGGCTGCTCTCCGGCGGCCAGCAGCAGATGCTGGCGATCGCGCGTGCGCTCGTGGGTGCGCCGGAGATGATCCTGCTCGACGAGCCCAGTCTGGGCCTTTCACCGAAGCTCACGCGCGAGATCTTCGAGATCGTGGTGCGCATCAACCGCGAGCGCGGCACGACGATCCTGCTGGTGGAGCAGAACGCCAACATGGCGCTCAACGCCGCCGACTACGGCTACGTGCTGGAGAACGGCCGCATCGTGATGGAAGAGCGCTGCGCCGTGCTGCGCGAGAAGGACGACGTGAAGGAGTTCTACCTCGGCATGAAGGACGCCGGGGTGCGCGGCGAACGGCGCTGGAAGCGCAAGAAGACCTGGCGTTAGGGGACGGGAAGACATGCCGAACCTGTGGGACGTGGCCGAACTCAAGCCCAGCACCGAGATCGTGGTGGCGGGCGACACGCTGCCGGCGATGTTCTGGAACGCGGTGGAAAAGCGCGGCGGCACGACCTGGCTGCGCGAGAAGGAGTTCGGCATCTGGCGCAGCTGGAGCTGGAACCAGGTGGCCGAAGCGGTGCGCGAGATCGCGATGGGGCTGGTCGCGCTGGACTTCCAGCCCGGCGAGCGTGCGTCGATCCTGGCCAACACGGTGGTCGAATGGGTGCTGGCCGACCTGGCGGTGCTCTCGGCCGGCGGCGTGAGCTCGGGCATCTACCCCACCGATTCGGCTTCGCAGGTGCAGTACCTGTGCGAGGACTCCGAGACCGCGGTGCTGTTCGTCGAGGACGACGAGCAGCTGGACAAGGCGCTCGAGGCGCGCGCCTCGCTGCCGAAGCTGCGCAAGACCATCGTCTTCGACATGGAAGGCCTGCACGACCTGCAGGACCCCGGCGTGATGTCGCTCGACGCGCTGCGCGCACTCGGGCGCGAGAAGCTGCGCGCGATGCCGGGCGAACTGCAGCGGCGCGTGAACGCGCTCGACCCCGAAGGCCTGGCGATCCTGGTCTACACCAGCGGCACCACCGGCAAGCCCAAGGGCGCGATGCACAGCCACCGCACCGTGATCACGGCCATCCGCGGCTACCAGCAGACCATCGCCCAGTACGAGAGCGACGAGCGCATGTGCTTCCTGCCGCTGTGCCACGTGGCCGAGCGCCTGGGCGGCGAGTACTTCGCGCTCTACACCGGCAGCAAACTCAACTTCGTCGAGAACCCGGACACGGTGCCCGAGAACGTGCGCGAGATCGCGCCCACCGTGGCCACCGCGGTGCCGCGGGTGTGGGAGAAGTTCTATTCGGCGGTGACCATCGCCGTGAACGAGGCGACGCCGCTGCAGCGCTGGGCCTACGCCGCTGCGCTGGCCGTCGGCCGCCAGGTGGCCGAGAAGGTGCTGGCCGGCGAGCCGGTGCCGGCGGCGCTGAAGTGGCGCTTCCGCGCCGCGCGCTGGCTGGTGCTGGACAACGTGCGCAAGATGATCGGCCTCGACCGGGCGCGCTTCTGCGTGACGGGCGCGGCGCCGATCTCGCCCGACCTGGTGAAGTGGTACCTGGCCATCGGCGTGCCGATGCTGGAAGTGTGGGGCATGACCGAGACCGCGGGCCTGTCCACCTGGACACCCGGCGGGCGCATCCGGCCCGGCTGCATCGGCGTGGCGGCACCCTGGAACGAAGTGAAGATAGCCCCCGACACCGGCGAGATCCTGGTGCGCGGCCCGAACGTCTTCATGGGCTACCTGAACCTGCCGGAGAAGACCGCCGAGACCATCGATGCCGAAGGCTGGCTGCACACCGGCGACGTGGGCAGTGTCGACGCGGAAGGCTACTTCCGCATCACCGACCGCATGAAGGACATCATCATCACCGCGGGCGGCAAGAACATCACGCCCAGCGAGTTCGAGAACGAGCTGAAGTTCAGCCCCTACATCACCGACGCGGTGGTCATCGGCGACCGCCGCGCCTACTTGACGGTGCTGATCATGATCGACCAGGAGAACGTCGAGAAGTTCGCCCAGGACCACGACGTGCCGTTCTCCAACTACGCCAGCCTGACGCGCGCGCCCGAGGTGCGCGCGCTCATCCAGGCCGAGATCGACCAGGTCAACAGGAAGTTCGCGCGCGTGGAACAGGTGAAGAAATTCCACCTCATCGAGACCCAGCTCACCGCGGAAGACGAGGAGCTGACGCCGACGATGAAGCTCAAGCGCAAGCTGGTGCAGCAGAAGTACGCACCGCAGATCGAGGCCATGTACCAGGCCTGAAGCCTTCCCTCTCACTCACGACCCCAAGGAGACCGACGATGAAGATCACCCGCATCCTCGCAGCCGCGACGATGGCGTTCGCGGCCGCCGCGGCCGGCGCCGCCGACATGCAGGGCGTCAGCAAGAACGAGATCGTGCTCGGCTCGATCCAGGACCTTTCCGGTCCGCTGGCCGGCTACGGCAAGCAGGCGCGCCTGGGCATGATGCTGCGCGTGGACGAGATCAACGAGCAGGGCGGCATCGCCGGCCGGAAGATCAAGATCCTGTTCGAGGACTCGGGCTACGACCCCAAGAAGGCGGTGCTGGCGGCGCAGAAGCTGGTGAACCAGGACAAGATCTTCATGATGGTGGGCCACATCGGCACCGCGCAGAACAACGCCGCGATGCCGGTGCAGTTCGAGAAGAACGTGATCAACTTCTTCCCGATCACCGCCGCGCGCGAGATGTACGAACCCTTCCACAGGCTGAAGTACTCGTACGCCGTGCCCTACTACGAGCAGATGCGCATCGCGGTGCCCAAGATGGCCAAGGAGAAGGGCGCCACCAAGATCTGCACCATCTACCAGGACGACGAGTTCGGGCTCGAGGTGTTCCGCGGCGCCGAAGCCGGGCTCAAGGCCGCCGGCATGGACTTCACCGAGAAGACCACCTACAAGCGCGGCGCCACCGACTTCTCTTCGCAGGTGGCGAAGATGAAGGCCTCGGGCTGCGAGATGGTGGTGCTGGGCACCATCATCCGCGAGACCATCGGCACCATCGCCGAGGCGAAGAAGACCGGCTTCAACCCGATCTTCATCGGCTCCAGCGCCTGCTACACCGACCTCATCCACAAGCTGGGCGGCGCGGCGATGAACGGCCTGTACGCGACGATGGGCACCCAGCACCCCTACCTGGACGAAGCCTCGCAGCCGATCCGCTTCTGGGCCAACAAGTACAAGACCAAGTTCAACGAGGACCCGACCGTGTTCTCGGCCTACGGCTACCTGATCATCGACGCCTTCGCGCGCGCGGCCAGCAAGGCGGGCGCGAACCTGAACACCGAGACCTTCATCAAGGCCATGGACACCATGACCATCCCGCCGGACATCTTCGGCTCCGCCGAGATGACCTTCTCTCCGACCAAGCGGCTGGGCAGCAACGCCTCTCGCCTGTCGCAGATCACCGACGGCAAGTGGAAGGTGATCTCGGACTACGTGAAGCCCTGAGCCTGCTCCGGCGGCCGGGATAATCCGGCCGATGAGTCCAGGACACGAATGGCTCGAGGTCGAATCGCTCGACCTCGAAGCCCAGGGCGTCGCCCACCGCGCCCAAGGTGAAGGAGAAGGCAAGGTCGTCTTCATCGAAGGCGCCTTGCCCGGCGAGCGGGTGCAGGCCCAGATCTCGCGCAAGAAGAACAACTGGGAACAGGGCCAGGTCACGACCATCGCGCGCGAAAGCGCCCAGCGCGTGCGCCCGGCCTGCCCGCACTTCGGCCTGCACGCCGGCGCCTGCGGCGGCTGCAAGATGCAGCACCTGCACCCGGCCGCGCAGGTGGCCGTGAAGCAGCGCGTGCTGGAAGACAACCTGCAGCACCTGGCGAAGGTGAAGCCCGAGACGCTGCTGCGGCCGATCGAGGGCCCGGCCTGGGGCTACCGCTGGCGCGCGCGGCTGTCGGTGCGCCACGTGCTGAAGAAGGGCACGGTGCTGGTGGGCTTCCACGAGCGCAAGTCGCGCTACGTGGCCGATATGTCCGTCTGTCCGGTGCTGCCGACGCACGTGAGCGCGTTGCTGCCGGCGCTGCGCGACCTGATCGGCGGGATGGACCAGCGCGACCGCCTGCCGCAGATCGAGCTGGCCGTGGGCGACCGGGTGACGGCGCTGGTGTTGCGCCACCTGGAGCCGCTCAGCACTGCCGACCAGGGCCGCCTGCGCGCCTTCGCCGCCGAGCATGGCGTGCAGTGGTGGCTGCAGCCCAAGGGCCCGGAGACCGTGCACCGGCTCGACGAAGGCGGCGCGCCGCTGGACTACGCGCTGCCCGAGTACGGCGTGCGCATGCCTTTCAAGCCGACCGACTTCACGCAGGTCAACGCGCAGATCAACCGCGTGCTGGTCGACCGCGCGGTGCGCCTGCTGGACCCGCAGCCCCATGAACGCGTGCTCGACTGGTTCTGTGGCCTCGGCAACTTCACGCTGCCGCTGGCGCGCCGCGCCGCCGAGGTGGTGGGGCTGGAGGGCAGCGAGACGCTAGTGCAACGCGCGCGCGACAACGCCGCGCTGAACGGCCTGGCGGCGAAGACGGGCTTCGAGGCACGCGACTTGTTCGAGCTGACGCCCGAGGAACTGCGCGCGCTGGGGACTGCGCAGCGCTGGCTGGTGGACCCGCCGCGCGAAGGGGCGTTCGCGCTCGCCAAGGTCTTGGCTGACCTGAGCGGCGCGGAGGGCTGGACGCCGCCGCAACGCATCGTCTACGTGAGCTGCAACCCGGCCACGCTGGCGCGCGACGCCGGGCTCATCGTCCACCAGGCGGGTTACCGCTGCTCGGCCGCCGGCGTGGTGAACATGTTCCCGCACACCGCGCACGTCGAGAGCCTCGCGGTCTTCGACCGGCCATGAAAAACGGGGCCCGAGGGCCCCGTCTCCTGCGGCAGGCGACGCGTTACTCGCGTTCGCCGCCGAACACCCCCAGCAGCGCCAGCAGGCTCTGGAACACGTTGTAGATGTCCAGGTAGAGCGCCAGCGTGGCGGTGATGTAGTTGGTCTCGCCGCCGTCGATGATGCGCTTCAGGTCGTAGACCATGAAGGCCGAGAAGAGGCCGATCGCGATCACCGAGACGGTGAGGAAGAGCGCGCTCGACTGCACGAAGAGGTTCACCAGCCCGGCCACCAGCAGCAGCAGGGCGCCGACGAACAGGAACTTGCCCATGTTCGTGAGGTCGCGCTTGATCACGCTGGCCAGGCTGGCCATGCCGAAGAAGACGATGGCGGTGCCGCCGAAGGCGGTCATGATCAGCGAGGACCCGTTCTTGAAGCCCAGCACCGCCGCCAGCAGGCGAGAGAGCATCAGGCCCATGAAGAACGTGAAGCCCAGCAGCACGGCGACGCCGGTGCCCGACTCCTTGGTCTTCTCGATCGCGAACATGAAGCCGAAGGCGCCAGCCAGGAACACGACCGCCGCGATGCCCGGGCCCATCTTGCCCAGGAGGCCGGTGGTCACGCCGACCCAGGCCCCCAGCACCGTGGGCACCAGCGACAAGGCCAGCAGCCAGTAGGTGTTGCGCAGCACGCGCTGCCGGCTGTCGGCGGCGACGGCGCTTCCGGCGTAGGTCTGAACGATCTGGTCCATGGTTCTCCCGTGAGGTGAGTGCGTCAGTCTTGGGAATTCGAGTGCAATGCTGATTCTAGGTTCCCCGGCAAGGATCCGTTATCGTTCCGCCTCATGAAAACCCGACCGATGCTCACCCTGGAAGACGTCCGCCGCATTGCCGCCGCCGCGGAAGCCGAGGCGAAGGCCCATCAATGGGCGGTGACGATCGCCATCGTCGACGACGGCGGCCACCTGCTGTGGCTGCAGCGCCTGGACGGTGCGGCGCCGATCTCGGCCCAGATCGGCCCGGCCAAGGCACGCACCGCGGCGCTCGGCCGGCGCGAAAGCAAGGCCTACGAGACCATGATCAACGAAGGGCGCACCTCGTTCCTGAGCGCGCCGCTGGAAGGCATGCTCGAAGGCGGGGTGCCCATCATCGCCGAGGGGCATTGCATCGGCGCCGTCGGCGTGAGCGGCGTCAAGTCGAGCGAGGACGCGCAGATCGCGCGCGCCGGCATCGCCGCGCTCGGCATCTAGTTCATCTTCGCAGCAGCAGCAGGCAGCCGCCGACGATGAGCACGGCGCTGCCGGCCGTCGCCAGGCTGGGCACCTCGCCGAAGAGCGCGTAGCCCAGCCCCGCCGCCCACAGGAAGCTGGTGTACTCCAGCGGCGCCACGCGGCTGGCCTCCAGGTGGCTGAAGGCCCAGGTCGCGCCCAGCAGGCCGACGGTGGCGAGCGCGCCGATCAGCAGCAGCACCGGCGCGTCGGCCAGCAGCGGCGCCTTCCAGCCGGCCGCCGCCGGCAGCGCCAGCAGCAGCGCCGGCAGCAGGTTCTGGATCAGCATGATGGTCCACAGCGAGTCGCGCTGCGCCTGCCGCCGCGCCAGCACCATGCAGCCGGAGAAGGACAGGGCGGCCAGCGCCGCCGCGGCCAGCCCTTCCAGCCGCGGATTCGCGCCGCTGGCGTGAAGTTCGGGCCAGAGCGCGATGCCGACGCCCGCCAGGCACAGCGCCATCGAGAGCCAGATCCAGCGCGAGGGCCGTTCGCCCAGCGTGGCCATCGCCAGCAGCGAGGTGAAGAGCGGCGAGAGGTAGCTCATCGCCACCGCCTGCGCCAGCGGCAGCAGGGTCAGCGAATGGAAGTAGCCCACCAGCGAGACCAGCAGCAGCACCACGCGCAGCGCGTGCCAGCGCCATTCGGCGCGCCGCGGCATCGGGCTGCGGTGCCAGGCCCACAGCGCCATTGCATAGAGGCTGCCGCTGGCGAAGCGGAAGAACGCGAGCAGCCAGGCGTCGAAACGCGGCGCCAGCGTCTTGACGGCGGCGTCCATGCCAATAAAGGCGGCGGCGGCCAGCGCGGCGGCGGCCAGGGGCAGGGCAGGCAGGGTCACGAAGGCGCAGTCTAAGGGGCGGCTATAATTCCGCGGTTTACCCGCCAACATCGCAGCCCTAGCGAAACTCCATAGCAGGTTTCCCCTCAGGAGCCGGACGTCTTCGAAAACGGCCGGCGCTGGGCGCGCGGAACCCGGAGTCTTTGCCTTGCTGCCCGTCCTGCCCCCCGCCCTCCTCGCACTCGCAGACGGCACGACCTTTCTCGGCACCTCGATCGGAGCACCCGGAAGCACCGTGGGCGAAGTGGTGTTCAACACCGCGCTCACCGGCTACCAGGAAATCCTCACCGACCCCAGCTACTGCCGGCAGATCGTCACGCTGACGTATCCGCACATCGGCAACACGGGTGTCAACGAGGAGGACGTCGAGGCGACGAAGGTCCATGCCGCCGGCCTGGTGATCAAGGACCTGCCGCTGCGCGTGTCGAACTTCCGCGCCGCGATGCCCTTGTCGGACTACCTGAAGCGCGAAGGCACGGTCGCCATCGCCGACATCGACACCCGCCGCCTCACCCGCGTGCTGCGCACCACCGGCGCGCAGAACGGCTGCATCGTGAGCTTCCCGGTCGGCACGCAGGTGACGCCCGCGCACGTGGCCGAGGCGGTGGCGCAGGCCAAGGCCGCACCCTCGATGGCCGGGCTGGACCTGGCCCAGGTGGTGAGCGTCGACAAGCCCTACGACTGGACCGGCACCACCTGGTCGCTGGGCAGCGGTTACGGGCGCGTGGAATCGCCGAAGCGCCATGTGGTGGCCTTCGACTTCGGCGCCAAGCACAACATCCTGCGCCTGCTGGCGGTGCGCGGCTGCCGCGTCACCGTGGTGCCGGCGAAGACGAGCGCGGCCGAGGCGCTGGCGCTCGCGCCCGACGGCATCTTCCTCAGCAACGGGCCGGGCGACCCCGAGCCCTGCGACTACGCGATCCGCGCCGCGCGCGAGCTGGTCGAGCGCGGCCTGCCGACCTTCGGCATCTGCCTGGGCCACCAGATCCTGGCGCTCGCCTCGGGCGCGAAGACCTTCAAGATGAAGTTCGGCCACCACGGCGCCAACCACCCGGTGAAGGAGCTGGCCAGCGGCGACGTCGCGATCACGAGCCAGAACCACGGCTTCGCCGTCGACGCGGCGACGCTGGGTGCGAATCTGCGCATCACGCACGTGAGCCTGTTCGACGGCACCGTGCAGGGCCTCGAGCACACCGACGCTCCGGCCTTCAGCTTCCAGGGCCACCCGGAGGCGATCCCCGGGCCGCACGACATCGGCCACCTGTTCGACCGCTTCGTGCGCTCGATGGAGGAGCACTGAGATGCCCAAGCGCACCGACCTCGACACGATCCTGATCATCGGCGCCGGCCCGATCGTCATCGGCCAGGCCTGCGAATTCGACTACTCGGGCGCCCAGGCCTGCAAGGCGCTGCGCGAGGAGGGCTACAAGGTCATCCTCGTCAACAGCAACCCGGCGACCATCATGACCGACCCGGAGATGGCCGATGTCACCTACATCGAGCCCATCACCTGGCAGGTGGTCGAGAAGATCATCGCCAAGGAGCGCCCCGACGCCGTGCTGCCCACCATGGGCGGCCAGACGGCGCTGAACTGCGCGCTCGACCTGCACCGCCACGGCGTGCTGGCGAAGTACGGCGTCGAGATGATCGGCGCCAACGAGAAGGCGATCGAGAAGGCCGAGGACCGCCTCAAGTTCAAGGACGCGATGACCTCGATCGGCCTCGAGTCGGCGCGCAGCGGCATCGCGCACTCGATGGAAGAGGCGCTGGCGGTGCAGAAGCGCATCGTCGCCGAGATCGGCGGCACCGGCTTCCCGCTCGTCATCCGGCCCAGCTTCACGCTCGGCGGCACCGGCGGCGGCATCGCCTACAACCCGGAGGAATTCGAGGAGATCTGCAAGCGCGGCCTCGACCTCAGCCCCACGAAGGAACTGCTGATCGAGGAGAGCCTGATCGGCTGGAAGGAATACGAGATGGAAGTCGTCCGCGACCGCGCGGACAACTGCATCATCGTCTGCAGCATCGAGAACCTGGACCCGATGGGCATCCACACCGGCGACAGCATCACCGTCGCGCCGGCGCAGACGCTCACCGACAAGGAATACCAGCTGATGCGCAACGCGTCGATCGCGATCCTGCGCGAGATCGGCGTCGACACCGGCGGCAGCAACGTGCAGTTCTCGGTGAACCCGGCCAACGGCCGCCTGATCGTGATCGAGATGAACCCGCGCGTGAGCCGCAGCTCGGCGCTGGCCTCCAAGGCCACCGGCTTCCCGATCGCCAAGGTGGCGGCCAAGCTGGCGGTGGGCTACACGCTGGACGAACTGCAGAACGACATCACCGGCGGCGCCACGCCGGCCAGCTTCGAGCCCAGCATCGACTACGTCGTCACCAAGATCCCGCGCTTCGCCTTCGAGAAGTTCCCCGCCGCCGACCCGCACCTGACGACGCAGATGAAGAGCGTGGGCGAGGTCATGGCCATCGGCCGCACCTTCCAGGAAAGCTTCCAGAAGGCGCTGCGCGGGCTGGAAACGGGCATCAGCGGTCTCGACGAACGCAGCACCGACCGCGACGAGATCGTCGACGAGATCGGCAACGCCGGGCCGGAGCGCATCCTCTTCCTGGCCGACGCCTTCCGCATCGGCATGACGCTCGAAGAGGTGTTCGACGAGACCGCGGTGGACCCCTGGTTCCTGGCGCAGATCCAGGACCTGGTGGCCACCGAAGGCCTGCTCAAGGGCCGCCACCTGGAAGCCCTGACCGCGGCCGAGCTGCGCTGGCTGAAGAAGAAGGGCTTCGCCGACAAGCGCCTCGCCAGGCTGCTGGGAACCCACCAGCACGCGGTGCGCGAGCGCCGGCACGCACTGGGCGTGCGCCCGGTCTACAAGCGCGTGGACACTTGCGCCGCCGAGTTCGCGACCCAGACCGCCTACATGTATTCCACCTACGACGAGGAATGCGAGGCGGCGCCCACCGCGAAGAAGAAGATCATGGTGCTGGGCGGCGGGCCGAACCGCATCGGCCAGGGCATCGAGTTCGACTACTGCTGCGTGCACGCGGCGCTCGCCATGCGCGAGGACGGGTACGAGACCATCATGGTCAACTGCAACCCGGAGACGGTGTCGACCGACTACGACACCAGCGACCGCCTGTACTTCGAGCCGGTGACGCTGGAGGACGTGCTCGAGATCGTCGACAAGGAACGCCCCACCGGCGTCATCGTGCAGTACGGCGGCCAGACGCCGCTGAAGCTGGCGCTCGACCTGGAACGCGCCGGCGTGCCCATCATCGGCACCACGCCCGACAGCATCGACATCGCCGAGGACCGCGAACGCTTCCAGAAGCTGCTGCACGAGCTGGGCCTCAGGCAGCCGCCCAACCGCACCGCGCGCACCGAGGAGCAGGCGCTGGCGCTGGCGCACGAGATCGGCTACCCGCTGGTGGTGCGCCCGAGCTACGTGCTGGGCGGCCGCGCGATGGAGATCGTGCACGGCGACAAGGACCTCGAGCGCTACATGCGCGAGGCGGTGCGCGTGAGCGAGAAGAGCCCGGTGCTGCTGGACCGCTTCCTCGACGACGCGATCGAGGTCGACGTCGACTGCATCAGCGACGGCCGCGAGGTGATGATCGGCGGCATCATGGAACACGTCGAAGCCGCCGGCATCCACAGCGGCGACTCGGCCTGCTCGCTGCCGCCGTACTCGCTCTCGGCCGCGCTGCAGGACGAGATGCGCCGCCAGGCCACGGCGATGGCGAAGGCGCTCAAGGTCGTGGGCCTCATGAACGTGCAGTTCGCGATCCAGGGCGAGGGCGACCAGGCCGTGGTCTACGTGCTAGAGGTGAACCCGCGCGCTTCGCGCACCGTGCCCTTCGTCAGCAAGGCCACCGGCCAGCCGCTGGCCAAGATCGCGGCGCGCTGCATGGCCGGCAAGCCGCTGGCGCACCAGAAGGCGCCCAACGGCAAGCCGCTGGCGGAGGTGATCCCGCCGTACTTCAGCATCAAGGAAGCGGTCTTTCCGTTCAACAAGTTCCCCGGCGTCGACCCCATCCTGGGCCCCGAGATGCGCTCGACCGGCGAGGTCATGGGCGTCGGCAAGACCTTCGGCGAGGCCATGCTCAAGAGCCAGCTCGGCGCCGGCAGCAAGCTGCCGGAGAAGGGCACCGTGGTCATCACCGTCAAGGACAATGACAAGTCGCGCGCGGTGAAGGTGGCGTCCGACCTCGTCGACCTGGGTTACCAGGTGGTGGCCACCAAGGGTACGGCGGCGGCGATCGCCGAGGCCGGCGTGCCGGTGAAGGTGGTCAACAAGGTCA
>CAYVXO010000162.1:0-13779 GCA_964454485.1 uncultured Rubrivivax sp. | reverse complement strand
GGCCGCCTCCCGGTGGCGGCGCTGCCCAGCTACCACCCGCCGGTCATCAACGTCAGCGCCTCGCTGCCGGGCGCCAGCCCGGAGACCATGGCCACCTCGGTGGCGCTGCCGCTGGAGAAGCAGTTCCAGAACATCCCGGCGCTCAACGTCATCAGCTCCACCAACACGCTGGGCTCGACCTCGGTGACGCTGGAGTTCGACGAAGGGCGCGACATCGACGCCGCCGCGGTCGACGTGCAGGCCGCGCTGCTGCGCGCGCTGCGCGCGCTGCCGGTGGAGATGACGCAGCTGCCCAGCTACCGCAAGGTGAACCCGGCCGACGCGCCGGTGCTGTTCATCGCGCTCACCTCGCCGGCGCTGTCGCTCACCGAGCTGCAGGACTACGCCGAGCACCTGATCTCGCCCACCCTGTCGACGCTGCCGGGCGTGGCGCAGGTCAACATCTTCGGCGCCAAACGCTACGCGGTGCGCGTGCGCATCGATCCCGACGCGCTGGCGGCGCGCAACCTCACGCTCGACGAACTGGGCAACGCGCTCAAGGCCGCGAACGCGAACACGCCGGTGGGCACGCTGGACGGGCAGCGCCAGACGCTGACGCTGCAGGCCAACCGCCAGCTCACCAGCGCTGCCGAGTTCGCCGACCTGATCGTCAGCATCAAGGGCGGCAACCCGGTGCGGCTGCGCGACGTGGCGTCGGTCGAGGACAGCGTCGAGATCGTCAAGACCGCCGCCACCGTCAACGGCGAGCCGTCGATCTCGCTGGCCATCTACCGCCAGCCCGACGCCAACACGGTGAAGGTGGTCGACGCGGTGAAGGCGGCGATCCCCGATTTCCGCGCCCAGCTGCCGCAGTCCGTGAGCCTGCGCATCACGAACGACCGCTCGGTGTCGATCCGGGCCGCGCTGCACGACGTCACGCTCACGATGTACGGCACGATCGCGCTCGTGGTGCTGGTGATCTTCCTGTTCCTGCGCCGCTTCACGGCCACCGTGATCCCGACGCTGTCGCTGCCGGTCTCGCTGGTTGGCGCGCTGGCCCTGCTGTGGGGCTTCGGCTACTCGCTGGACAACGTCTCGCTGCTGGGGCTGACGCTGGCCGTCGGTCTGGTGGTCGACGACGCCATCGTGATGCTGGAGAACATCATGCGCCACGTCGAGGAGGGCATGCCGCCCTTCAAGGCCGCGCTGGTGGGCTCGCGCGAGGTGGGCTTCACCATCCTGTCGATCTCCAGCTCGCTGATCGCGGTGTTCATCCCGATCTTCTTCATGCCGGGCGTGATCGGCCTGCTGTTCCACGAGTTCGCGGTCGTCGTGGGGCTGGCGATCATCGCCTCGGCCTTCGTCTCGCTGACGCTGGTGCCCATGCTGGCGGGCCGCTTCCTGAAGGACAACGAGCACACGAAGCGGCCCGGGCTGCTGGTGCGCGGCTTCGAGCGCGCCTTCGACGCGATGCTGCGCGCCTACACGCGTTCGCTCGACGTCGCGCTGGCGCACCGCTGGTTCGTGCTGCTGGTGGCGGCCGGCACCTTCGCGGCCACCGCCTGGCTCTTCATCACCATCCCCAAGGGCTTCTTCCCGGCCGAGGACATCGGCCAGATCAGCATCAGCACCGAGGCGGGCGAGGACGTCTCGTTCGAACGCATGGTGCAGCTGCAGGCCGCGGTGGCGCAGATCATCCGCGACGACCCGGCGGTGGACACGCTGAACTCGTTCAACGGCGGCGTCGGCTCGCAGAACACCGGCCGCATGTTCGTCAACCTGAAGCCGCAGGGCGAGCGGCCGCCGATGGCGCAGGTGGTCGAGCAGCTGCGCCGCAAGGTGCGCGCGGTGCCGGGCATCCAGGTCTTCATGCGGCCGATCCAGAACCTGCAGCTCGGCGGCCGCTCGAGCAAGGCGCAGTACCAGTACATCCTGCAGAGCGTGCGCGCCGACGAGCTGAACGACTGGGCCAACCGCATCCAGGACAAGCTGCGCGCCGACACCCGCTTCCGCGACGTCACCAGCGACTCGCAGCTGCGCGGCCTGCAGGCCACGCTGCAGATCGACCGCGACCGCGCCAACGCGCTCGGCGTGCCGGTGGACGGCATCCGCTCGGCGCTGTATTCGGCCTTCGGCGAGCGTCAGGTCTCCACCATCTACACGCCGGTGGACAGCTACCAGGTCATCATGGAAGTGGCGCCGAGCGACAAGCAGGACGAGACCGCCTTCAACGGCGTCTACGTGCGCTCCACCACCGGCGCGCTGGTGCCGCTGACGGCCTTCTCCACCGTCAAGCGCACGGTGGGGCCGACGGCGATCAATCACGTCGGCCAGTTGCAGGCGGTCACGGTCTCGTTCAACCTGGCGCCCGGCGTGGCGCTGGGCGACGCCACCGCGCGCATCGACCAGCTGCGCACCGAGATCGGCCTGCCCAGCTCGGTGATCACCAGCTATGGCGGCGACGCCGCGGTGTTCAAGAGCTCGCAGGGCAGCCAGGCGATCCTTATCGTCTCGGCGCTGCTCGTCATCTATGTGCTGCTGGGCGTGCTCTACGAGAGCTACATCCATCCCATCACCATCCTCGCCGGCCTGCCTTCGGCGGCGGTGGGGGCGCTCTTGACGCTCAAGCTGTTCAACATGGACCTGACGCTGATCGCGACGATTGGCATCCTGCTCCTGATCGGCATCGTCAAGAAGAACGCGATCATGATGATCGACTTCGCGCTCGAGCAGCAGCGCCACCACGGCCAGGACCCGACGCACGCCATCCGCGAGGCCTGCATCCTGCGCTTCCGGCCGATCATGATGACGACGATGGCCGCGCTGATGGGCGCGCTGCCGATCGCCCTGGGCATCGGCGCCGGGGCCGAGCTGCGCCAGCCGCTGGGCCTGGCGGTCTGCGGCGGCCTCGTCTTCAGCCAGGCGATCACGCTCTACATCACGCCGGTGATCTACCTGCTGCTGGACCGCTTCAGCGGCCGCGGCCCGGTGACGACGGCGGAGGAAGCGGCCGCCTGAGCGGCCTTCAGCGCTTCAGTGCACCTGGCGCGTGGCGGCGCTGCTGGCCCCGTCCAGCACGCTGATCGCGCCGTTGCCGACGCTGCCGGCCTCGACCTCCTCGCGGCTGGCTTCGCGCACCGCGCGCACCTTCAGCGTCAGCCGCAGCGCCATGCCGGCCAGCGGGTGGTTGCCGTCCAGCACCACGTGCGAGGGGTAGATCTCGGTGACGACGTAGATCGCGTCGGCCGGCATGTCCGGCGTCGCCGCCCCCTGCGGCAGTCCTTCGAAGGCCATGCCGGCTTCGAGCGGCTCCGGGAAGAGCTTGCGGTCCTCGAAGCACACGAGCTCGGGCCGGTAGTCGCCGAAGGCCTGCTCGGGTTCGAGCTGCACGCGCACCTCGTCGCGGGCGGCGTGGCCGGCGAGCGCTGCTTCCACCGGGGCGAGCAGGTCCTGGCCGCCGAAGAAGAACTCGACCGGCTCCTTCAGTTCGTCGATGGGCCGGTTCTGGGCGTCGGCCAGCAACCACGTGAGGCTGACGACGCAGGGCGCGTTGATCTGCATCGGACGATCATCGCACAGGGGTGGGCGAGAAT
This sequence comes from uncultured Rubrivivax sp., assembly GCA_964454485.1. GTDB lineage: Bacteria > Pseudomonadota > Gammaproteobacteria > Burkholderiales > Burkholderiaceae_C > Rubrivivax. Next base: position 10,207 of record CAYVXO010000162.1, on the reverse strand, counting down.
CCGCCGATGGATCTGGATGCCCCGGCCGCCCTGCTGGGCGGGCTCTCGCCGGCCGAATTCATGCGCCGCCACTGGCAGCGCAAGCCGCTCGTCGTGCGGCAGGCGCTCCCGGGCGTGCGGCCGCCGCTGGCGCGTGCGCCGCTGTTCGCGCTGGCGGCGCGCGACGACGTCGAGTCGCGCCTGGTGCTGCGCGAAGGCCGGCGCTGGCAGCTGCGCCACGGCCCCTTTGCGCGCCGCAGCCTGCCGCCGCTGGCGCAGCGCCAGTGGACGCTGCTGGTGCAGGGGCTAGACCTGCACGTGCCGGCGGCGCACGAGCTGCTCTCGCGCTTCCGCTTCATCCCCGACGCGCGGCTCGACGACCTGATGGTCTCCTGGGCCAGCGACGGCGGCGGCGTCGGCCCGCACCTGGATTCGTACGATGTCTTCCTGATCCAGGTGCACGGCAGGCGCCGCTGGCGTGTCGGCCGCGTCGCCGACCCGGCATGGGTGGGCGGGCTGCCGGTGCGCATCCTGAAGAAGTTCGAGCCCGAATCGGAGTGGCTGCTCGAGCCCGGCGACATGCTCTACCTGCCGCCGCGCTGGGGCCACGACGGCGTTGCGGTCGGCGAGTGCATGACGGCCTCGGTGGGCTTTCGCGTGCCCACGCGCGGTGGCATCGCGCGCGAGCTGCTGCAGCGCCTGGCCGAGGACCTGGACGACGACGAGACGATGTACCGCGACCCCGGCCAGCCCGCCACCGCCACGCCGGCCGCGCTGCCCGCGCCGCTGGTCGGCTTCGCGCGCGAAGCGCTGCGGCGTGCGGTCGACTCGCCGCGTGCCTTCGAGCGTGCGCTCGGCGCGGTGCTCAGCGAACCGAAGGCGCGCGTGTGGTTCGAAGGCCGGGCCGGCAGTGGCGGCGCCTTGGAACTGGACGCCGCCACGCGCATGATCTACGACGAGCGCCACCTGTTCGTGAACGGCGAGGTCTTCGACATCGGCGGTGCCGACGCCGCACTGCTGCGCCGCCTGGCCGACCGGCGCCGGCTCGCTGCGGCCGATGCGGCGCGCCTGTCGGCCGGCGCGCGCGCGGTGGTGGGCGACTGGGTCGAGGCCGGCTGGCTGCATCGGAGCGAAGGGTCATGAGCGACAGGAACGAGACAGGGCGCTTCGACACCCGCGCCGGCTTTGCCGACGCCCTGCGCCGGGGCTTCGGACATGCGATCGACAGCGGCGCGCGCTGCATCACCTGCGTCGACCCGCACTTCGGCGAATGGCCGCTCGACGACGCTGCGCTGCTGTCGCGGCTGGCCCAGTTCCTGCGCCAGCCCAAGCGCCGGCTGGTGCTGGTGGCGGCCGACTTCGAGGCGCTCGCGCGCCACCACCCGCGCTTCGTGGCCTGGCGCGCCGACTGGGCGCATGCGATCGAGTGCGCGCTGCCTTCCGAGGAAGCGCGCGTCGAGCTGCCGACGCTGCTGGTCGACGACCGCGACACGCTGGTCGAACTGATCGACCCCTTGCACTGGCGCGGCCGCACGCTGGCCGACGCGCAGGCCGCGCGCCTCGCGCGCGAGGCCGCTGATGCGCTTTTGCAACGTTCGGAGCCCGCCTTCCCGGTCAAGCCGCTGGGCCTCTAGGGATTGCACCTAGGGCGGCTATAATTGCGGGCTAGGCAAGGAACAGGCACCGTCATTGTTTCCTGTCTTCACGGTGGGTCTCTGAGAGTTCTCGAAGAGTGCCCTCGACCGATCAGACGCTCAATAACCGTTCGACCCATAACTCCTGAGGACACACGCATGAACAAGTCGCTCGTTCTGGCTTCCCTGGTTTCGGCCTTCGCCATCGTCGGCTGCAGCAAGGGTGGCGAATCCGCCCCGCCGCCTTCGGCCCCCGCCACCGCCCCGGCCCCGGCGCCCGCCGCCGCCATGGTGGATGCCGCCGCCAGCGCCGCCTCGGCCGTTGCCGGTGCCGCTTCGGCCGTCGCCGGTGCCGCCGAGATGGCCGCTTCGGCCGCCGCCGCTGCTGCCAGCAAGTAAGCCGACCGGCTTTGCGCCGGAACGACAAAGCCGCCCTCGGGCGGCTTTTTTGTCGGCGCTGCGCGCCCGGTCGGCGCGGTCCGTGCGGTCAGCGCAACTCGTTCACCAGCTGGCCGACGATGCGCTGCGCGTTCTCGCCCGCCTCGGGCTCTCCGGTGGAGTTGAGCACCGAAACCACGGTCTTCGTGCCACTGCCCTTGACCGCGATGCGGTAGCGCAGCGGGCCGCGCGGGCCGGTGTTGCCGCTGAAGAGCCGGTCCCACCAGCCGGGCTCTTCCTTGCCGGCGTTCTTCGGGTCGACGTAGCGCACGAAGTACAGGCCGCCGGCGCGGTCGCGGTCTTCGACCGTGAAGCCGCCGCGGTCCAGCGCCAGGCCCACGCGGCGCCAGGCGCGGTCGAAGGGCTCGTCGACTTCCAGTGCCGCGCTGCCGGCGACGGCACGCGCGCGTGCCGGCACCTCGGGTGCGTTGGCGACCGCGGTGCGCGCCGGCTCGATCGCGAGGCTGCCGCCTGCGAGCTTCACCATGAGCAGGCTCATCAGCTCCGCTTCGAGCTGCGGGTCCGACGGGCGCGCCTTCCACTCGGTGCCTTCGCGGCGGTCGCTGCTGTAGACCTCGACCAGCCCGCGGTGGCTGATGAAGATCTCGCTGCCGGCGGCGGTGCGCTCCACGCGCATGCGGTAGCGGTCGCGCTCGCCGGTGTCGATCAGGTTGCCCAGCACGCGGCCGACGGCGCTGCGGATCAGGTCCTGCGGCATCTTGACCCGGTTCTCGGCCCACTCGGTCTCGATCACGCCGGCCTCGGCGTTCTCGTAGGCGATCGCGAAGCCGCGGTCCTGCCAGAAGCCGCGCAGCTGCGGCCACAGCTTCTCCGGCGGCTGCGGCACCGAGAGCCAGCGCTGGTTGCCATCGCGCTCGACCTTGATGTCGCCGATCGCGCTCGGCGCGATGTTGCTCGGCCGCGCCGGCGAAGCCGCCGAAGCCGGCCCGGCGGCGGCGCTGACCACGCCGCCCTGGCTGGCGTAGCGGCTCTCGCGCGCGATCTGCGTCAGGTCGGGCGGCACGTCCAGCGGCTTGGTCTTGACCACGCCGTTGCGGTAGTCCACCTTGGCATCGGCCGACGATTCGTCGAGCGACGAGCAGCCGGCCACCACCACCAGGGCGGCCAGGCAGGCGGCGGGCACGAACGGGGCTTGACGGGTCACGTTGCAGTTCTCTCCGTGCACCGCGGCAGCGGCCGCGGCGCGGGGTGTTCGGTGGCGGTCAGCGCAGCAGGCCGCCGGCGCGCAGCGCGTCCTCGACCGCCTTCTCGCCGGCCGCGGTGAGCGGCAGCAGCGGCAGGCGCAGGTGGTTGCCGATCAGGCCCAGCTTCGCCATCGCCCACTTGGTGGGCGCCGGGCTGGGCTCGCAGAAGAGCTGCCTGTGCAGCGGCAGCAGCTGCAGGTGGATCTGGGTCGCGCGCTTCACGTTGCCTTCCACCGCGGCGATGCACAGCTCGTGCATCAGCTTCGGCGCCACGTTCGCGGTGACGCTCACGTTGCCCTTGCCGCCCAGCAGCATCAGCGCCACCGCGGTGGCGTCGTCGCCGGAGTAGATGCTGAAGGCGGCCGGCGCCTGCTTGATGAGCCAGCAGGCGCGCTCGATGTTGCCGGTGGCTTCCTTGATGCCCACGATGCCCGGCACCTGGGCCAGCCGCAGCACCGTCTCGGGCTGCATGTCGGCCACCGTGCGGCCGGGCACGTTGTACAGCACCATCGGCAGGTCCACCGCCTCGGCGATGGCCTTGAAGTGGCGGTAGATGCCTTCCTGCGAGGGCTTGTTGTAGTAGGGCACGACCTGCAGGCTGCAGTCGGCGCCGACCTTCTTCGCGAAGCGCGTGAGCTCGATCGCCTCCGACGTGGCGTTGGCGCCCGCGCCGGCCATGATGGGCACGCGGCCCTTCGCGTGCTCGACCGCGACGCGGATGATCTCGCAGTGCTCATCCACCGAGACGGTGGGCGACTCGCCGGTGGTGCCGACGACGCCGATGCAGTCGGTGCCTTCGGCGATGTGCCAGTCGACCAGGCGGCGCAGGGCGTCGTAGTCGACACGGCCGTCAGGGTGCATCGGCGTGACGAGGGCGACGATGCTGCCTACGATGGGTTTCATGCGCTGTCCGGTTCCGGCGGGCGAAGGTGACAGCACCGATTTTAGCCGCCGAGCGGGTGCGGCCCCGGCGCCGCCAGCGCGGCCACGCGCTGCACCACGCGCGGCGGGTCGTCGAGCCGGCCATGCTCGTAGGCGACCACGTGCAGGCCTTGCGTCAGCGCCAGCAGTTCGCCTTCGCGCAGCAGGAACTCGGGGCGCGAAGGCCGGCCGTAGGCCGCGTTGCCGTCGGCGAAGGTCTCGTGCAGGTACAGGCCACCTTCGGCGAGCGATTCGCGCAGCACGCCGGCGAGCGGGCGCCACAGGTAGTTGGTCACCACGACGGCGTCGAAGCGGCGCCCGGGAAGCGGCCAGGGGCCGCCTTCGATGTCGGCGACGAGGGTCTCGCCGACATCGGCCAGCGCGGCCAATCCGGCCGCGTCACGGTCGACCCCGGTGACACGAAAGCCCTGCGCCGCCAGCCAGCGCAGATGGCGGCCGCTGCCGCAGGCGACGTCGAGCACGCTGCCGCCGGGGCGGATGAGGTGGGCCCAGCGCCGCACCCAGGGGGAAGGCTCGCCGCCGCCGTGCATGGACTTCAGAAGCAGGCCCAGACGCGCGCCGCCAGGTCCACCACCAGGTGCGGGCTCAGGTAGGCCGCGAACACCAGCGCCAGCACCGCGGCGGCGGCGGTCCACAGCAGGCCGCGGCGGGTGGGTGTCATGCCGCTTGCGGCACCGGGCGCGCGATCGCGGTCTCGCGCACCGGCATGTTGGCCAGCGCGGCGAAAAGGCCCAGCGCGACCGAGATCCACCAGACGATGGTGTAGCTGCCCGTCATGTCGTAGAGCTTGCCGCCCAGCCACACGCCCAGGAAGCTGCCGACCTGGTGCGACAGGAACACGAAGCCGCCCAGCATCGACATGTACTGCACGCCGAAGATCTGCGCCACGATGGCGTTGGTGGGCGGCACGGTGGACAGCCACAGCACGCCCATCGTGGCGGCGAACAGGTAGACGCTCCAGGGCGTGAGCGGCGCGGCGAGGAACAGCACGATGACCACCGCGCGCAGCAGGTAGATCCAGCTCAGCAGGTGCCGCTTGGGGAAGCGCTGGCCGAGCCAGCCCACGCCGTAGGTGCCGAAGATGTTGAACAGGCCGATCAGCGCCAGCGCGGTCGTCGCCACCTCGGGCCCGAGGCCGCGGTCGCGCAGGTAGCTGGGCATGTGCACGCCAATGAAGACGACCTGGAACCCGCAGACGAAGTAGCCCGCGGTGAGCCAGCGGAAGCTGGGGTATGCGAAGGCCTCGCGCACCGCCTGGCCCACGCTCTGGCCGCTGCCACCGGCGGCCGCGCGTGGCGGCTCGCGCAGCCCGAAGGCCAGCGGCACGATCGCCAGCGAGGCCGCGCCCAGGATGAAGAGCGCGTTCTGCCAGCCGGTGCCGCCGATGAGGCCGTTTTCCACCGGCACCATCAGGAACTGGCCGAAGGAGCCGGCCGCCGCGGTGACGCCCATCGCCCACGAACGCTTCTCCGGCGCCACCTGGCGCGCGATGACGCCGTAGACCACCGCGTAGGTGGTGCCCGACTGCGCCAGCCCCAGCAGCAGCCCGGCGCTGCCGGTGAAGGCCAGGCCCGAGGTGGACAGCGCCATCAGCACCAGCCCGGCGGCGTAGAGCACGCTGCCGACCAGCAGCACGCGGAAGGCGCCGAAACGGTCGGCCAGCATGCCGGCGAAAGGTCCGGCCAAGCCCCAGGCCAGGTTCTGGACCGCGAGCGCGAAGGCGAAGGTCTCGCGGGTCCAGCCGCGGTCCATGGTGATCGGTTGCAGCCACAGCCCGAAGCCGTGGCGGATGCCCATCGAAAGCGTGACGACCGCGGCGCCGCACAGCAGCACCTGAGACATCGACAGCCGGGCGGGGGTCGAAGCGGAGGACATTCAGCGATTCTCGTGGAAATCGCGTCGATTCGTCGGACGCGGCCCGGACAGAATGAGCCGCATCCGAAGGGGCGTGGGAGCTGGGCATGAAGGTGCTGGTGCTGGGCGGCGGCGTGATCGGCGTGTCGGCCGCGTACTACCTGGCGCGCGCCGGGCACGAGGTCGAAGTGGTCGACCGCCAGCCCGGGCCGGCGCTGGAGACCAGCTTCGCCAACGCCGGCGAGGTGAGCCCAGGCTACAGCGCGCCCTGGGCGGGGCCCGGCGTGCCGGTGAAGGCCATCAAGTGGATGCTGATGACGCACAGCCCGCTCGTCATCTGGCCGCTGCTGGACCCTGCGATGTGGCGCTGGGGCGCGCAGATGCTGGCCAACTGCACGGCCAAGGCCTACGCCGTCAACAAGAGCCGCATGGTGCCGATCGCCGAGTACAGCCGCGACTGCCTGAAGGCGTTGCGCGCCGAGACGGCAATAGGCTACGACGACCGCGCGCAGGGCACGCTGCAGCTGTTCCGCACCCAGAAGCAGCTCGACGGCATCGGCGGCGACGTCGCGGTGCTCAGGCAGTACGGTGTGCCCTTCGAGGTGCTGGACCGCGAAGGCTTCTGCAAGGTCGAGCCGGCGCTGAAGCTCACGCAGGAGAAGTTCGTCGGCGCGCTGCGCCTGCCCAACGACGAGACCGGCGACTGCTTCAAGTACACCAACCGCCTGGCCGAGATGGCCGATGCGCTGGGCGTACGCTTCCGCTGGAACACCACGATCGAAGGCATCGACCGCGAAGGCGACCGCATCGCCGGCGTGCGCACCAGCGCGGGAACGCTGGTGGCCGACCGCTACCTGCTGGCGCTGGGCAGCTATTCGCCGAAGTGGCTGAAGCCGCTGGGGCTGAAGATCCCGGTCTATCCGGTCAAGGGCTACTCGATCACGGTGCCCATCACCGACCCCGCCGGCGCGCCCGAGTCGACCATCATGGACGAGACGCACAAGGTGGCCGTCACGCGCCTGGGCGACCGCATCCGGGTCGGCGGCACGGCGGAGCTGGCCGGCTACAGCCTCAAGCTGCGCGAGGCGCGCCGCGCCACGCTGGAGCACGTCGTGACCGACCTGTTCCCGCGCGGCGGCGACGTCTCGAAGGCCGAGTTCTGGTGCGGCCTTCGGCCCATGACCCCCGACGGCACGCCCATCGTCGGCCCCACGCCGATCGCCAACCTCCTGCTGGCCACCGGCCACGGCACGCTCGGCTGGACCATGGCCGCGGGCACCGGGCGCGTGATCGCCGACCTCGTTTCCGGCCGCAAACCGGAAATCGACGTCGCGCCGCTGGCGATGGCACGCTACCGCTGAGGCCCCTTGGGGGTGGCGGCCGCCGGCCGGCCGCGCTATACAGCCCCCCGTGCTGCCCGCCGACGTCGACCCCGAACAGCTGTACCGCGAGATGCGCCGCCTGGCGCGCGCGCGCCTGCGCGACGGCGGCCGCAACACGCTGCTGGACACGCACGCGCTCGTGCACGAAGCCTGGCTGCGCATGGAGCGCAGCGCGCCGCCGCTGGAGGACCTGCCGCGCTGGCTGGCCTACGCCAGCCGCGCGATGCGCTCGGTCATCGTCGACATGGCGCGCCAGCGCCTGGCCGAACGCCATGGCGGCGGCGTCCAGCACGTCACCTGGACCGAAGCCGTGGGTGGCCACGCCGAGCAGTCCGACGCCGAGATCCTGGCCCTGCACCAGGCGCTGGAACAGCTGGAGGCGCTGGACCCGCGGCTCGCCCAGGTGGTCGAGATGCGCTACTTCGCCGGCCTGGACGAAGAGCAGGCCGCGCTGGCGCTCCAGGTCTCCAGCCGCACCGTGCGCCGCGACTGGGAAAAGGCGCGCCGCCTGCTGGCGCAGGCGCTTCGCACCTGAAGGGCCCGCGGTGGCCGGCAGCCTGGGAGTCGACGCGGCCGCCTGGGCGCGCGCGAGCCCGCTGCTGGACGAACTGCTCGACCTGGACGAAGCCGCCCGCGCCGCCCGCCTGGCCGCGCTGCCCGAAGCCGACGCCGACCTGCGCCCGCTGCTGGCACGCCTGCTGGCCGAATCGACCGACCACCTGCCGACCCGCGTGCCGCTGGCGGCCGACGCCTTCGACCATGCGGCCGGCGAACGCGTGGGCCCGTGGCGCCTGCTCGAGCGGCTGGGCGAAGGCGGCATGGGCGAGGTCTGGCGTGCCGAGCGCGCCGACGGCCTGCTGGAACGCCAGGTCGCGCTGAAGCTGCCGCGCGCCGGCGCGCTGCCGGGCGACCTGGCCGCGCGCATGGCGCGCGAGCGCAACATCCTGGCCGCGCTGGTGCACCCGGGCATCGCGCGCCTGTACGACGCCGGCATCGGCGAAGGCGGCCAGCCCTTCCTGGCGCTCGAGCTGGTCGATGGCGAGCGCATCGACCGCCATGCCGACCGCCTGCAGCTGGACCTGCCGGCGCGCCTGCGGCTGGCGCTGCAGGCCGTGCGCGCGGTGGCGCACGCGCACGCGCAGCTGGTGGTGCACCGCGACCTGAAGCCGGCCAACCTGCTGGTCGACCGCGACGGCCAGGTCAAGCTGCTGGACTTCGGCATCGCCAAGCTGCTGGACCGCGACACCAACCCCGACCTCACCGCGCAGGGCGCGCGCCCGATGACGCCGGCCTATGCCTCGCCCGAGCAGGTGGCCGGCGCGCCGGTGGGCACGCGTTCGGACATCTACTCGCTGGGCGTGCTGCTGTTCGAGCTGACCGCGGGCACCAGCCCCTACGGCACGGCTCGCACCTCGCCGGCGGCGCTGGAAGCGGCAGTGCTGCAGGGCGACCTGCCCGCGCCCAGCGCGTGCGCCGCCGACCGCCAGCGCGCGCGCGCGCTCAAGGGCGACGTCGACACCATCGTGCTGCGCGCGCTGGCGCGCCGGCCGGAGGACCGCTACCCCACCGCCGACGCGCTGGGTGACGACATCGAACGCCACCTCGCGCACCAGCCCATCCTGGCGCGCCCGGCGGGCGCGATGCTGGTGCTGCGCAAGTGGGTGCGGCGCCACCGCGGCGCCTTCGCCGCCGGCGTGGCGGTGGCCGCGGCGCTGGTGGCCGGCGTGGCGGTGGCCCTGTGGCAGGCGCAGGTGGCGAAGCAGGAACGGCTGCGTGCCGAGCAGGTGAAGACCTTCGTCGCCGGCATCCTGCGCGACGCGAGCCCGTACAACGGCCGCGACGTCGCCCAGCTCAGCGCGGCCGACCTCGTGCACCAGGCCGACGAGCGCCTGCGCGCGGCGCGCATCACCTCGCCGGCGGTGCGCGCCGAGCTGGGCACGCTCATCGGCGAGAGCCTGCTCACGCTGGGCGACCTGGACGCGGCCGAGCCGGTGCTGCAGCGCGTGACCGAAGACGCGCGTCGCGAGCTTGGCGACTCCGACCGGCAGACCCTGCGCGCCCGGCTGCTGCAGTCCCAGGTGCTGCGCTTCCGCGGCCGGGTGCAGCAGCAGCAGCAGGAACTGCAGCAGGTGCTGGCGGCGCTGCGCGGGCGCGCCGGCGTGGAGCCGGAACTGCTGGTCGAGGCGCTCGAGGGGGCCGCGCTCAACGCCATCGACCGCGGCGCCTTCGACGAAGCCGAGTCGCTGGCGCTGGAAGCGCGCGCGGTGGCGCGCGAGCGCCTGGGCCCGAACGGCCCCGACGCGGCCGGCGCCGCGCTCGCGCTCGCCACGGCCCACCGCTACGCGCGCCACTTCGAGCAGTCGCGCCAAGTCGCAGAGGAAGCGCTGGCGCTCGTGCGCGCGGCCTACCCGCCGCGCCACCCGCGCCTGATGGAGGCGCAGTCCCTCTACGGGCGCGTGCTCGCCGACCTGGGCCAACTGGCCGCCGGCATCGAGCAGCTGGAGGCCGCCGCGCGGCTGGCGAAGGAACTGCACGGGCCGGACTCGGTGCAGGCGGCCACGCTGCGCCAGAACCTGGTCGCCTACCAGATCGACTGGGGCGACACCGCGGCGGCGGTGGACAACGGGCGCGAGGCGTTGCGCGTGATCGGCGCCCAGGCGACGCCGGAGTCGTTCACGCACGCGGCCACCACCAGCGCGCTCGGCCAGGCACTGCTGGCCGACGGCCGGGCCGAGGAGGCGCTGGTGCCGCTGCAGTCGGCCGCCGAACGGCT
>CAYVXO010000161.1:0-13792 GCA_964454485.1 uncultured Rubrivivax sp. | reverse complement strand
AGCGGGATCAGCTCGCGCGCCACGAAGGGGAAGGTCACGAACACCGTGGCCAGCACGATGCCGGGCACGGCGAAGATGATCTTCACGTCGTGTTCGCGCAGCCAGCCGCCCCACCAGCCCTGCAGCCCGAACACCAGCACGTAGATGAGGCCCGCGATCACCGGGCTCACCGAGAACGGCAGGTCGATCAGCGTCAGCAGCAGGTTGCGGCCGCGGAAGTCGAACTTGGCGATGCACCAGGCCGCCGCGAGGCCGAACACCAGGTTCAGCGGCACGCTGACCAGCGCCGCCAGCAGCGTGAGGCGGATGGCCGAGAGCGCGTCGTCGTCGGTGATGGCCGCGAGGTACACGTTCCAGCCCTTCTTCAGCGCCTCGGCGAATACGGTGAAGAGCGGCACGAAGAGGAACAGCGTCAGGAACAGCAGCGCCGCGCCGATGAGCACGCGCCGAACCCAGGGCGGCTCGGAAGCGGCCCGCGTCGTCATACGCCCCCCTGGCGGCGCCGCGTCCAGGCCTGCAGCGCGTTGATGACGAGCAGCAGCACGAACGAGATCAGCAGCATCACCACCGCGATGGCGGTGGCGCCGGTGTAGTCGTACTGCTCGAGCTTGGTGATGATGATGAGCGGCGTGATCTCGCTCACCATCGGCATGTTGCCGGCGATGAAGATCACGCTGCCGTATTCGCCCAGGGCGCGCGCGAACGCGAGCGCGAAGCCGGTGAGCAGCGCCGGCATCACGATGGGCAGGATCACCTTCGTGAAGGTCTGGCCGCGGCTGGCGCCCAGCGTGGCGGCCGCCTCCTCGAGTTCCTTGTTCACGTCTTCCAGCACCGGCTGCACCGTGCGCACCACGAAGGGCAGGCCGATGAAGACCAGCGCCACCCACACGCCCAGCGGCGTGAAGCTCACCTTGAAGGGCAGCCAGCGGCCGATGAGGCCGTTCTCGGCATAGAGCGCGGTGAGCGCGATGCCGGCCACCGCGGTGGGCAGCGCGAAGGGCAGGTCGACGAGCGCGTCGACCACGCGGTGGCCGGGGAAGCGATAACGCACCAGCACCCAGGCCACGCCCAGGCCGGCCACCGCGTTCAGCAGCGCGGCGGCGAAGCTGGCGCCGAAGGTGAGCCGGTACGAAGCCAGCACGCGCGGGCTGGCCACCGCCTCCACGAACTGCGGCCAGCTCATCGTGGCCGTCTTCAGGAACGCCGCCGACAGCGGCAGCAGCACGATCAGCCCCGCGTACAGCAGCGCGAAGCCGAGCGCAATATCGAAGCCCGGCAGCACGCTGTGGCGGCGCAGCAGCCAGCGCGACAGCGGCGGCCGGCGGCGTGGCGGCGAAGGCGGCGCGGCAGCGGGCACGCCCAGCGCCAGCGGGGCGGGTCGCGTCAGGCTCACTTGTTGCGGGTGTAGATCTGGTCGAACACGCCGCCGTCGGCGAAGTGGGTCTTCTGCGCCGCGGTCCAGCCGCCGAAGGTGTCGTCGATCGTGAACAGGCTGATCCTGGGGAACTGCTTCTCGAAGCGCGCCGCCACCTTGGCGTCGGTCGGGCGGTAGAAGTTGCGCGCCGCGATCTCCTGCCCTTCGGGGCTGTAGAGGTATTCCAGGTAGGCCTGGGCCACCGCGCGCGTGCCCTTCTTGTCGACCACCTTGTCGACCACCGCCACCGGCGGCTCGGCCAGGATGCTGGTGGGCGGGTAGACGATGTCGAACTTGTCGGCGCCGAATTCCTTCAGCGAGAGGTGGGCCTCGTTCTCCCAGGCCAGCAGCACGTCGCCGATGCCGCGTTCGGCGAAGGTCACGGTGGAGCCGCGCGCGCCGCTGTCCAGCACCGGCACGTTGGCGAACAGCTTGCCGATGAACTCGCGCGCCTTGGCGTCGTTGCCGCCGGGCTGCTTGAGCGCGAAACCGTAGGCCGCCAGGTAGCCCCAGCGCGCGCCACCCGAGGTCTTGGGGTTGGCCGTCACCACCGAGACGCCGGGCTTGACCAGGTCGTCCCAGTTGCGGATGCCCTTCGGGTTGCCCTTGCGCACCAGGAAGATGTAGGTGCTGGTGTAGGGCGAGCTGTTGAACGCCAGCTTCTTGCGCCAGTCGGGCGCCAGCAGCCTGGCGCGTTCGGCGATCTCGTCGATGTCGTAGGCCAGCGCCAGCGTCACCACGTCGGCGTCGAGGCCGTCGATGACCGAGCGCGCCTGCTTGCCGCTGCCGCCATGGCTCTGCTTGACGGTGACGTTGTCGCCCGTCTTGCCCTTCCAGTACGCGGCGAAAGCCTTGTTGAAGTCGACGTAGAGCTCGCGCGTGGGGTCGTAGGAGACGTTGAGCAGGGTCACGTCCTTGGCCCAGGCAGCTGTCGTGGAAGCGACCAGCATGAGGGCGGCCGCGAGGGTGGTGCGGAAGGATTTCATGCGCTGCATGCTAGGAACGGCAGCAGCGCCGGAAAACGAATCAAACCGCGCTTGCTTATGCGCTGCGCGGCTATGCTTCAAGCCATGAGCAACATCGCCCCCTTCCACCTCGCCTTTCCGGTCGACGACCTGGCCGCCGCGCGCCGCTTCTACGGCGGCCTGCTGGGCTGCCCGGAAGGCCGCAGCAGCGACGAGTGGATCGACTTCGACCTCTTCGGCCACCAGATCGTGGCCCACCTGGCGCCGCGCAAGGCGGCCGACCACCACAACCCGGTCGACGGCCACGACGTGCCGGTGCCGCACTTCGGCGTGGTGCTGGACTGGGACGACTTCCACGCGCTGGCGGCGAAGCTGCGCCAAGGCGGCATGAAGTTCGTGATCGAGCCCTACATCCGCTTCGAAGGCCAGGTGGGCGAGCAGGCCACCATGTTCTTCCGCGACCCGGCCGGCAACGCGCTCGAGTTCAAGAGCTTCAAGGACCGCTCGCAGCTGTTCGCCAAGTAGCCGTGGCGCTGCCGCCCGCGGACTGGCCGGCGCGCGCGCACAGCCGCGCGGTGGCCGCCGGCGGGCTGGACTGGCACGTGCAGCTGGCCGGCCACGGCCCGCTGGTGCTGCTGCTGCACGGCAGCGGCGGCGCTTCGTTCTCGTGGGCGCCGATGCTGCCCGCGCTCGTCGAACGCTGCACCGTGCTCGCACCCGACCTGCCGGGCCACGGCTTCACCACCGGCGCGAAGGCCCAGGCGCTCACGCTGCCGGCGCTGCGCGAGGCGCTGGCCACGCTGCTGAAGGCGCTGAAGCTGAAGGCGCCGGCGCTCGTGGTGGGCCACTCCGCCGGCGCCGCGCTCGCCTTGCGCTGGGCCGCCGACGCGCCGCAGCCGCCGCACGCGGTGCTGGGCTTCGCGCCTTCGCTGGTGCCGCCGCCGCCGCAGTACGGGCAATGGCTGGCGCCGGTGGTCACGCCCATCGCCACCTCGGCCGCGGTGACCTCGCTGCTGGCCTGGGTCGCCGGGCCCACCGGCATGATCGACGGCCTGCTCGCTTCCACCGGCTCGCGCCTGCCGCCGGCGCAGAAGGCCTGCTACCGGCGCGTCTTCGCCGACCCCGCGCACGTGCGCGGCGCGATGAGCTTCATGGCCGCCGCCGACCTGCCTTCGCTGCTGCCGGCGTGCTCCGGGCTGAAGAGCGCGGTGCACTTCGTGCTGGGCGAGCAGGACCGCTGGATCCCCGAGCGGCCGCTGCGCCGCGTGATCGAACGGCACCTGCCGCAGGCCACCGTGGAACGCTGGCCCGGCGGCCACCTGCTGCACGAGGAAGACCCGGCGCGCGCGGCGGCGCGGGTGCTGGCGGCGCTGGATTGAGGCTGCACGCGAACAACGAACGCTTTCGGCCATCGATGTCGGGCCAGCTCATATCGCGGAATCGCTGCCATGCATACTCGAAGGCAGGCATGACGCGCTTCCTCTTCATCCGCCACGGCGAGACGGACTCCAACCGCCAGCAACGTTTCCAGGGCCAGATCGACGTGCCCTTGAACGCCAACGGCCGCGCGCAGGCGGCGCGCCTGGCCGAACGCCTGGCCGCGACGCCGGCCGACGCGCTCTACACCAGCGACCTGAACCGCGCGCGCCAGACCGCGGCCGCGCTGGCCGCCGTGTGGGCGCTGCCGGCGCAGCCGCTGCCGGCCTTCCGCGAGCAGGCCTTCGGCATCCTGGAAGGCATGGAGGTGAGCGCGGTCCCGTCGCTGCACCCCGAGCTGTGGCGCCAGTGGCTGGACCACCAGGCCGATTTCGCGCTGCCCGGCGGCGAAAGCCTGGTGCAGCTGTCCGAACGCGTGCTGGCCGCGGTGCGTGAACTCGCCGGGCGCCACGCCGAAGGCACCGTGGCCGTGGTCACCCACGGCGGCGTGCTCGACGCGCTGTGGCGCCATGCGCATGCGCTGCCGCTGCACGGCCGGCGCGAATGCGAGATCCCCAACACCGGCATCAACCGCCTGCGCTGGCAGGAAGGCCGCCTGGTGCTGGAAGCCTGGGGCGACGCGGCCCACCTGGAAGGCATGGACCTGGTGGGCTGAGAGCGCGGCGCTACTGCCAGCTCATCGCCGCCAGGTCGTTGGCGAAGATGGGCATGTCCTTCCACAACCCCTTCACGCGCGCGTTCGCGACCGTGATCCAGGTCGGCTGGTACAGGTAGGCCGCCACGGCGTCGGTGGCGACGAGCTTCTGCGCCTCGGCCAGCAGCTTGTTGCGCTCTTCCGGCTTGATGGTGGCGTTGATCTTCGCCCACAGCGCGTTGAACTCGGCCGAGTCGTAGTTCCAGTAGTAGCCCGGGCGCGCGAAGTTGCCGAAGTCCAGCGGCTCCACGTGCGAGATCACGGTCAGGTCGTAGGCCTTCTGGCCGTAGACGCCGGAAAGCCACTGTGCCCACTCGACGTTCTCGATCTTCGCGGTGATGCCCACCTTGGCCAGCTGGGCGGCGATGATCTCGCCGCCCTGGCGCGCGTAGGGCGTGGGCGGCAGCTTCATCGTCAGCTCCAGCGGCAGCGCCACGCCGGCCTGGTGCAGCAGCGCGCGCGCCTTCGCCTGGTCGAAGGGGTTGATCGCGGTGGTGTCGACGTAGCCCGGCGCGCCCGGCACGTAGAAGCTGCCGATCGGCACGCCGTAGCCTTCGGCGGCGCCGTCGATCACCGCCTGGCGGTCGATGGCCGCCGCGATGGCGCGCCGCACGCGCACGTCGTCCAACGGCTTCCTCTTGTTGTTGATGGCCAGGATGGTCTTCGCACGCGACCCGCTCACCACCACCTGGAACTTCGGGTTGGCCTTGAACTGGTCCATGCTGCGCGCGGCGGCCACGCGCGGGAACACGTCCACGTCGCCCGAGAGCAGCGCCGCCACCTGCGCCGCCGGGTCGTTGATGAAGCGCACCGTCACGCGGCGCAGCTTCACGTCCTTCGCGGCGCGAAAACCGTCCCAGCGTGAAAGCGTCACCGCCGAGCCCTTGGCCCAGTTCTCGAGCCTGAAAGGTCCCGTGCCCACCGGCTGCGTGTTGTTGGTGGCGGCGCTCTTCGGCTCCACGATCACCGCGGTGGCCTGGCCGAGCTGGAACAGCAGGTCGGGGTTGCCGTTCTTCAGGTTCAGCACCACGGTGTCTTCGTCGGGCGTGTCGATGCGCTCGATGTTGGCGAACACCGCCTTGTCCTTGTTGGTGCTGTCCTTGGCGCCCGCGCGCTCGTAGCTGAACTTCACCGCGGCGGCGTTGAAGGGCTCGCCGTTGTGGAACTTCACGCCCTTCCTCAGCTTGAAGGTCCAGGTCTTGAGGTCGGGGCTGGCGGTCCAGCTCTCGGCCAGCAGCGGCGTGGTGCGGCTGTCGCTGTTGATCTTGGTGAGCGTCTCCAGCACGTTGTACTGGACGATCTCCGCGATCGCCGAGGCCGCGCCCGCGGTGGGGTCCAGGCCAGGCGGCTCCAGCGTCATCGCCAGCGTCAGCGTGTCCTTCTTCGCCTGCGCGGCCGCAGGGCCGGCGGCCAACACGGCCAGGGCGGCGGCGGCAGCGATCGCCGCGCGTCGTTGAACGTTCATCGGGCAGACCTCCAGTCAAGGCCTGCGATGGTAAGCGCGCCGCGCGGCGCTCAGCCCGCCGACTGCAGCACCGCCACCGGCTCGGGGGCCAGCAGGCTGCCGTCGCGCAGGCCACGCAGCGTGCCCAGCACCAGTGCCGCCACCACCAGGGTGACGAGCGCCAGCACCGGCGGACCCAGCCAGGCGAGCGCGCCGCCGGGCCGCCCCAGCCGCAGCGTGAGCGACGCCAGCGCCGCGAGCGGGAACGACATCGACCAGTGCGCCAGCCCGAAGGGCTGGCCGGCGATGCGCGGCAACTCCCGCGCCGCCCAGGCCGCGCTGAAGGCGGCCATGCCCCAGCACATCCAGCCCAGCCCGTCGGGGGCGCCGAACTGCAGCGCCGCCAGCCCCACCAGCGAAGGCGGGGCGACGAAGACGAAGGCGACCGGGCGCATGCGCTCCGGCCAGGGCCCGTGCTGCAGCAGCCGCACGACGACCAGCGAGGCCACCAGCGGCCACAGCAGCAGCGCCACGCCGAACTGCAGCGCCGACCACTCGGGGTGGCCCAGCGGCAGGCCGGCCTGCGCCGCCACCGCGTTGCCCACCGAGGGGATGAAGAGCGCCGGCGTGATGCCGGCCCAGGGCTGGCCGCCGGCTTCGCGCACCTGCCACCAGCGGCCCACGAGCCACCAGGTCACCGCCAGCTGGCCCAGCACGCCGCACCACCACAGCGCCTGCACGAACAGGCCGGACGCGCCCAGCGCCACCGCCCAGGTCGCCAGCAGCATGAGCGCGAAGGGCAGCGTGGCGGCGAAGGGTGCGCGCACCGGGTGGCTCAAGTCCTGGCTCCAGGCGCCGGGGTGGCGGCGTGCGCGCAGCAGGCCGGCGGCGGCCAGCACCACGAAGACCGCCGCCGCGAGGGCGCCGATCACCAGCGCGGCCGCACCCGCCATGTCGCCCATCAGCGGCACGGCGGCGTTCCAGGCCAGCGCCAGGCCGGCCAGGCCCATGACGACCGAGTACCAGCCGACGGAGAGGAATTTCAGCGGCGACGGCCGCGCAGCGACGCTCATGGCGGATCAGGGAGGGTGGCGGCGCCCGCTCGCCAGCGGCCCGTCCGGGCCGCGGCGCCTCAGCGTACCTTGCCCAGCAGCACCTGCACCTCGTCCAGCAGCGGGGCGAGCTCGGTCTCGGTCTTCTCGTCCAGCTGCAGGCGCGACTGCAACTCCTGCTGCATGAAGCACACCGTCATGCGCACGTAGGTGCTGTCGAGCGCCTTGCGCACGGCCGCCATCTGCGAGGCGATGTCCAGGCAGGGCTGGCCTTCCTCGATCATGCGCTGGATGCCGCGCAACTGGCCTTCGGCGCGCTTCAGGCGGTTCAGCAGGTCGGTGCGGGTGGCGTTGTCGGCAAGCGTGGACATGGAGCAGCCTTCGGACACGGGCGGAGCAAGGGTTGCCATTGTGTCCAAACTGAGCGTGTCGGTCAGCGGGTGGGACATGCGGCACCCTCCGGCACCCCTAGCTTCTTCAGGATCCAGCCGAGGGGGCAGACGTTGGTGAAGCCGAACTGCAGCAGGTTGGCGCCCACGAAGGCGGTGAACGCCAGCCACCAGGAGCTGACGTACAGCGGGCTGCCGGGCACGCCCAGCGCCAGAGACAGCAGGATGAAGCTGCCGGCGAAGATGCGGATCAGACGATCGACGGTCATGGAGCGTTCCTTTCCTTCGGATGCAGGGGTTTCAGCGGTCGACCAGGCGCACGATGCCCATGGCCTTCAGCACGTACTTCTCGTAGATGGGTTCGGAGTTGCCGCTCTTCATCTTGCGGATGAAGTACTTCTCGAACGCGATCTTGGCCAGGTGGACCCACTTGCCCTTCTTGAACCAGTTCACGTTGCGCGGCGGGATCTGCGGCAGCGCCACGAAGGCGGCGCCGGTGTCGCCCATGTCGGCCAGGCAGATCGCGTTCCAGGTGCCCTTGGCGGTGGGCGTGCGGCCGGCCAGCTCGTCGGCGATGTTGTGCGCGATCGCGCTCACCATCGTCTCGATCATGTAGCCGGTCTTGGGCGCGCCGGTGGGCACCGGGGTCGCTTCCACCGGCGGGATGGCGACGCAGACGCCGGCGGAGAAGATGTTCCTGTACTTCCTGCTGCGCTGGAATTCGTCGATGAGCACGAAGCCGCGCGGGTTGCACAGCTCGGGCACCGCGGCCACCGGCTCCACGCCCTTGAAGGCGGGCAGCATCATCGAGAGCTTGAAGTCCAGCACATGCTCCTTGCGCGGCTGGCCCAGGTCGTCGAGCTCGGTGGTGTAGAGCTTGCCGGCTTCCACCTTCGTGGTCTTCGCGTTGGTGATCCACTTGATGTCGTGGTTGCGCAGCTCGCTCTCGAGCATGCTCTTGCTGTCGCCCACGCCGGCCAGCCCGAGGTGGCCGATGTAGGGCTCGGCGGTGACGAAGGTGATGGGCACCTTGTGGCGCAGCTTGCGCTTGCGCAGGTCGGCGTCGAGGATGAAGGTGAACTCGTAGGCGGGCCCGAAGCAGCTGGCGCCGGGCATCGCGCCGATGACCACCGGCCCCGGGTTCTTCAGGAACTCCTGGTAGTCCTGGTAGAAGGCCTCGGCGTGGCTCGTCGTGCACACCGAATGGGTGTGGCCGCCCGCCGGGCCGGCGCCCGGCACTTCCTCGAACGCGAGGCGCGGGCCGGTGGTGATGACCAGGTAGTCGTAGTCCATCGTCGTGCCATCGATCAGCGTGAGCCGGTTCGCCGGCGCGTCGATCGCCGTCACCGCCTTCGGCACGAAGGCGATGCCCTTCTTCTCCAGGTAGGGCGCCACCGGCAGCGTGACGCCTTCGCGGTCGCGCCAGCCCACCGCCACCCAGGGGTTGGACGGCACGAACTGGAAGGTGTCGGTGGCGTTGACCACCGTGACCTTGTGTTCCCTTGGCAGCAGCTCGCGCAGTTCGTAGGCGGCGGGCATGCCGCCGATGCCGGCGCCGACGACGACGATGTGGGCCATGGTGCTTGTCTCCTTCAGCTTTCGTGGCGCCGCCGGTACAGCGCGTAGTAGAGGACCGGGATCACGACCAGCGTGAGCAGCGTGGACACGGCAATGCCGAACAGCAGCGAGATCGCCAGCCCGTTGAAGATAGGGTCGTCCAGGATGAAGAGCGCACCCGTCATCGCCGCCACGCCGGTGAGCAGGATCGGCTGCGCACGCACCGCCGCAGAGGCCACCACCGCCTGCGCGAAGGGCACGCCGCGCGCCGCCTCGAGCTCGATGAAGTCGACCAGCAGGATCGAGTTGCGCACGATGATCCCGGCGAGCGCGATCATCCCGATCATCGAAGTGGCCGTGAACGGCGCGCCCAGCAGCGCGTGGCCCGGCATGACGCCGATGATGGTGAGCGGGATCGGCGCCATGATGACCAGCGGCACCAGGTAGCTCTTGAACTGCGCCACCACCAGCAGGTAGATCAGGATCAGGCCCACGCCGTAGGCCGCGCCCATGTCGCGGAAGGTTTCGTAGGTGATCTGCGATTCGCCGTCCCACTTCACGGCGTAGGCGCGGTACGGGTCGGCGGGCTGGCGGATCCAGTACTCGCCCAGCGTGCCCTGGCCGGCGGGCAGCGCGGCTTCGAAGTGCTTGCGCAGGCCGAACAGGCCGTACAGCGGCGAATCGGGCGTGCCCTTCGACGAGGGACCGGCGCCGACGTCGGCGAAGACGTAGCTCACGGCCTGCAGGTCCTTGGTGTACAGCGGCTTGTCGATCACGCCGCGCTCCACGCGCACCAGCTCCGACAGCGGCACCAGCTGACCGTTCGCCGCGCGCACCGGCAGCGCCAGCAGCGAATCCAGCCCCACCTGCGACTCGCGCGCCAGCTGCAGCCGCACCGGCACCGGGTACTTGCTCTGGCCGTCGTGCAGCCAGGCGGCGTCCATGCCGCCGAGCGCGCCCTGCACCGTCTGCGCGACCGCCGCCACCGCGATGCCCAGCGACTCCGCGCGCTGCCGGTTCACGCGCAGGAAGGCGCGCGGCGCGTCCTCGCGCAGCGTGGTGTCGACGCCGGTGATGTCGGGCGTGGCGGCGAATTCCTGCGCCAGCTTGGCGGCCACGCGCTGGCGGCCGGCCTCGTCGGGGCCGTAGACCTCGGCGACGATGGGGCTCATCACCGGCGGGCCGGGCGGCACTTCCACCACCTTGAGCTTCGCGCCGTGGCGCGCCGCGATCTTCTCCAGCTCGGGCCGCAGGCGCTGCGCGATGGCATGGCTCTGCTCGTGGCGGTGCGCCTTGTCGACCAGGTTCACCTGCAGCTCGCCTTGCTCGGCGTCGGCCCGCAGGTAGTACTGCCGCACCAGGCCGTTGAAGGTGATGGGACTGGCGGTGCCGGCGTAACCCTGCAGGTCGCGCACCTCCGGCTGGCGCGCGAGGTAGCCGCCCATGTCGTGCAGCGCGGCCGCGGTGTCTTCCAGCGGCGTGCCGGCGGGCATGTCGACGACGAGCGCGAACTCGCTCTTGTTGTCGAAGGGCAGCATCTTCAGCACCACCCACTGCACCACCGCCAGGCCGACGCTCAGGGCGAGCGCAGCGAGGATGCCGGCCAGCAGAAGCCAGCGCTTGTGTGCGCTCGCCAGCAGCGGCGCCAGCACGCGGCCGAAGAAGGACGACATCGCCCGCGCGACGCGCCCGGGGCCGTGGCCGGCATGGCCCGCCTCGCCCTTCATCAGCTTCAGCGCCAGCCAGGGCGTGACCGTGAAGGCGATGACGAGCGAGATCGCCATGCCCAGGCTCGAGTTGATCGGGATCGGCGCCATGTACGGGCCCATGAGCCCGGAGACGAAGGCCATCGGCAGCAGCGCCGCGATCACGGTGAGCGTGGCCAGGATGGTCGGGCCGCCGACCTCGTCCACCGCGCCGGGGATGATCTGCGCCAGCGGCCTTTCGGGTTCCAGCTGGCGGTGGCGGTGGATGTTCTCCACCACCACGATCGCGTCGTCGACCAGGATGCCGATCGAGAAGATGAGCGCGAACAGCGACACGCGGTTGAGCGTGAAGCCCCAGGCCCAGCTGGCGAAGAGCGTCGCGGTGAGCGTGAGGATGACCGCCGCGCCGACGATCACCGCCTCGCGCCGGCCCAGCGCCAGGCCGACGAGCAGGATCACCGAGCCGGTGGCGAAGGCGAGCTTGCTGATCAGCTTGTTCGCCTTCTCGGCCGCGGTGGCGCCGTAGTCGCGCGTGACCGTGGCCTCGATGCCGGCGGGGATGAGCGTGTTGCGCGAAGCCTCCACGCGCTCGCGCACGGCGCGCGCCACGTCGACCGCGTTCTGGCCCGGCTTCTTGGTCACCGTGATCGTGAGCGCCGGGTGGCCGCCGCCTTCGGCGGCCGAGGCAGCGCCCGCCGCGGCGCCGGGCGTGAACCACACGTAGCGCGAAGGCTGGGCGGCGCCGTCGGCGATCTCGGCCACCTCTCGCAGGTAGACCGGGCGGCCGTTGCTGCTGCCGACCACGATCTCGGCCACGTCGGCGGCCGAGCGCAGGAACTCGCCGGTGTCCACCGCCAGCGTCTGGCCGCCGCGGTCTTCCATCACCGCGCCCGAGGGCATGCCGAGGTTGGCCGCGGCCAGCGTCTGCTTCAGGCGCAGCAGGTCGATGCCACGTTCGCGCAGGCGCGCCGGCTGCAGCGTGACCTGCACCGCGCGGCCGGGGCCGCCGATGGTCTGCACCTCGCGCGCGCCGGGCACGCGCTTGAGCTCGGCTTCGAGCGTGTGCGCCACCGGCTCGAGCTCGCGCGCCGAGGCGGCGTCGCGGCTCCACAGCGTGACGGCCAGCACCGGCACGTCGTCGATGCCCTTGGGCTTGACGATCGGCGGCAGCGTGCCCAGGCCGGCGGGCAGCCAGTCCTGGTTCGCATTGAGCACGTCGTACAGGCGCACCAGTGCCTCGGTGCGCGGCACGCCGACCTTGAACTGCACCGTGATCACGGCCATGCCGGGCCGCGCCACCGAATAGGTGTGCTCGATGCCGGCGATCTGCGCCAGCACCTGTTCGGCAGGGCGCGCCACCATGTTCTGCACGTCGGCGCTGGCCGCCCCCGGGAAGGGGATCAGCACGTTGGCCATCGTGACGTTGATCTGCGGCTCTTCCTCGCGCGGGGTCACCAGCACCGCGAACAGGCCCAGCAGCAGCGCCACCAGCGCCAGCAGCGGCGTCAGCGCGTTCGACTGGAAGGCCTGCGCCAGGCGGCCGGAGATGCCCAGGGTCTTCACTTCGCGGCCACCGCGCCTTCCAGGCCGGCGCGCACGGCGTCGGCGGCAATGCGGTCGCCGGCCTTCAGGCCGGCCAGCACTTCCACCGCGTCGCCGACGGCGGCGCCGGTGCGCACGGCCTGCAGCACGAAGCCTTCGCCGCGCTGCACGTAGACCGCGGTCAGCTCGCCCCGGCGCAGCACGGCCGCGGCCGGCACGGTCGGGCGCGCGTTCGACGGCGCCGCCGCCGCCGCGCCGGCACCGGCGCCGGCGAAATGCACGCGCACGTTCTGCCCCGGCACCAGGCCGGCCGCGGCGGCGGGCGGCAGGTCGAACCGCCACTCGACGGTCTGCGACACCGCGTCGGCGCCCGGCAGTTCGGTGCGCGCCACCGGCGCCACGCGGCGGCCGTCGGGCAGGGTCACCTCGACCGCGCTGGCGGCGCGCGCCTGCAGCGAACGCGAACCCGGCAGCTGCACCACGGCGCGGATCGCGCCCGGCGCGTAGACGGTGACGAGCGGCCGCCCCGGCGTGGCCAGGTCGCCGGCATCCACCAGCGTGGCCAGCACGACGGCGTCGAACGGGGCCGTCACGGCGGCGAAGCCGCGCGCCAGCGCGGCCTGGGCGCGTGCGGCCTGGGCCTGGCGCACGCCGGCGTCGGCGCCCTGCAGCTGCGTCTCGGCCACGTCCAGCGCAGCCTGGCTCACGAAGCCCTGGCGGCGCAGTTCGCGCGTGCGTTCGGCGTTGACCTTCGCGTTGCGCTGCTCGGCTTCGGCCTGCACCAGCGCGGCCTCGCGCTGCGCCAGCCCGGCCTGCACGTCGCGTTCGTCGATGCGCACCAGCAGCTGGCCGGCCTTCACGCGGTCGCCCGCCTTCACCGCGAGCTGCACCACGTTGCCGCCGACCTGGGCACCCAGCGTGCTCTGGCGCACCGCCTGCAGGCTGCCGTCGACCTCGAAGCCGGCGTCGCGGCCGGCGCTGCCGACGGCAACGGTGGGCACCGCCAGCGGCTCGGCGGCACGCGCGCCGACGGCGGCGACGGTGGCCACCGCCGCGAACGCGAGAAGGATCGTTCTTGATACCATGGCAGGTATCTTACCGTATACCCTATTAGGTATCAAGGGCCGGCACACCCGGGGGCGCGCCGCCGCGGGCGGCGACGGCGGTCGCCCAGGGCGTCAGGACGCCCGCAGCGCGGCCTGAAGCGCGCCCTGCAGGGCGGCCAGGGTGTCCACCAGCGCCTGCAGCTCGGGGTCCGACGTCGCGGGCGCCGCCTGGGTGCGCAGCCGATCCTCCAGCCGGCCGGCCAACCCGGCGATGCCCTCGTGTCCCAGCGAGGCCGCGGCGCCACGGATCGAGTGCGCCGCGGCGAGCGTGCTCGCGACGTCGCCGCGGGCGAAGGCTTCGCGCAAGCGGGCCCAGTCGGCGCCCTGGGCGAAACGCTCGAGCGCCGCGACGAATTTCCCGGCCTGACCGAGCAGCGCCTCGAGGCCGCGTTCGACGTTCAGCCCCGGCAGCGCCGCCAGCCGGGCCAGCGCCGGGGCCGCGGCCGTGTCGGCGCGCGCGGCGGCAGGCGCGGCCGGCCGGACCCG
>CAYVXO010000160.1:0-13888 GCA_964454485.1 uncultured Rubrivivax sp. | reverse complement strand
ATGTTGTAGCCGCCGGAGATGATCATGTCGTCGGTGCGCGCCTGGTAGACGAACTGGCCGTCCTCGTCCTGCAGGTAGGCGTCGCCGGTCAGGTTCCACCCGTTTTGCACATAGTTGGCCTGACGCGGATCGTCCAGGTACTTGCAGCCGGTGGGCCCTTTGACGGCGAGGCGCCCGACGCTGCCGCGCGGCAGTTCGCGGCCCTCGTCGTCGAGGATGGCGGCGCGGTAGCCCGGCACCACGAGCCCGGTGGCGCCCGGTTTGGCGTGCGCCTCGTCGGCGCTGATGAAGATGTGGAACATCTCGGTCGAGCCGATGCCGTCGATGATCTCGATGCCGCTGGCCTGCTTCCACAGCTGGCGCGTCGCGGCTGGCAGCGCTTCCCCGGCGGAGACGCACTTGCGCAGCGACGAGAGGTCGTGCTGGGCCACCTGGGCCGCCATCGCGCGGTACGAGGTGGGCGCCGTGAAGCACACGCTGGCGCGGAACTGCGCGATGGCCGAGAGCAGCACGTCGGGCGTGGCCTTCTCGATGAGCGCGGTGGCCGCGCCGATCGACAGCGGGAACACGAGCAGCCCGCCCAGCCCGAAGGTGAAGGCCAGCGGCGGGCTGCCGATGAACACGTCGTCGGCCTGCGCGCGCAGCACGTGCGGCGGCCAGCAGGCGGCCGAAGCCATGACGTCGCGGTGGAAATGCATCGTGCCCTTGGGCACCCCGGTGGTGCCCGAGGTGAAGGCCATCACGCAGATGTCCTCGGCCGCGGTGTCCACGTTGTCGAAGGTGGCGGGCATGGCCGCCGCGCGTGCTTCGAGCTCGCCGCCGAAGTGCAGCACCTTCGTGAGCGTGGGGCAGTTCGGCAGCGCGAGGTCGAGTTCCTCGCGCAGGCGCGTGTCGCACAACGCGTGCGTGACCTGGCCCTTGTCGACGATGGTGACGAGCTCGCGCGCGCGCAGCAGCGGCATCGTGCCGACCGCGATGCCGCCCGCCTTCACCACCGCCAGCCAGCAGGCCGCCAGCATGGGCGAATTGGCGCCGCGCAGCAGCACCCGGTTGCCCGGCACCAGGCCTTGTTCGCGCACCAGCACGTTCGCGATGCGGTTCGCCTGCGCCAGCAGGTCGGCATAGGTCCAGCGCACGCCGTGGCCGAGGATGGCGACGCGGTCGCCCTGCCCTGCCGCGACGCGCCGGTCCACCAGTTCGGCGGCGCAGTTCAGGCGCGGCGGGAACTGCAGTTCCGGCAGATCGAAGATCAGCTCGGGCATGGCGGCCGCGGCCGGCAGGCGGTCGCGGGCGAAGGTGTCGACGTGGGCGGTGTGGGCAGGCGCTGGCATCGTTCGCATTCTTCGGCGAGATAGTTTAGTTGTCAACTATCTCCCGTTTGGCCCTATCATCGCGCCCCATGTCGAGGTTGTGGGATGTCTCGCCCCCCGTGCACGCGGGTTCGCCGGTCTTCCCGGGCGACGCGCGCTATTCCAGCGTGTGGGCGGCGCGCATCGGCCCGGGCTGCCCGGTGAACGTGAGCACGCTCAGCTTCAGTCCGCACACCGGCGCCCACGCCGACGCCCCGCTGCACTACGACGACCAGGGCGCCGCCGCCGGCGCGCTGGACCTGGCGCCCTACCTGGGCCCCTGCCGCGTGGTGCACGCCATCGGCTGCGGGCCGCTCATCCGGTGGTCGCACCTGGCCCACGCGCTGGAAGGGCTGCCGCCACGCGTGCTGGTGCGCACCTACGCGCGCGCGCCCGTCGACCGCTGGGACCCCGACCTGGCAGCCTTCGCGCCCGACACCCTCGAGCGCCTGGCCGACCGCGGCGTGCTGCTGGTCGGCATCGACACCGCCAGCATCGACCCTGCCGACAGCAAGACGCTGGACAGCCACCAGGTGCTCCGCCGCCGCGACCTGCGCGTGCTGGAGAACCTGGTGCTCGACGAGGTGCCCGAAGGCGACTACGAACTCATCGCGCTGCCGCTGAAGCTGACCACCGCAGACGCTTCGCCGGTGCGCGCCATCCTGCGAGAACTGCCATGACGACGCGAGAACAAGCCCAGGCGCTGGACGCCGCCGACCCGCTGGCGCCGCTGCGCGAGCTGTTCCAGATCCCGCCCGGCGTGCTCTACCTGGACGGCAATTCGCTCGGCGTGCTGCCGAAGGCCACGCCGGCGCGCGTGCAGCAGGTGGTCACCGAGGAATGGGGCCGCGGCCTCATCGGCAGCTGGAACAGCGCCGGCTGGATCACGCTGGCGCAGCGCGTGGGCGACAAGATCGCGCGCCTGGTGGGCGCGAAGGCGGGCGAACTGGTGGCCGCGGACTCGACCAGCGTCAACCTCTTCAAGGTGCTCTCGGCCGCGCTCAGCATCGCCCAGGCCGACGCGCCGGCGCGCAAGGTGATCCTGAGCGAGCGCAGCAACTTCCCCACCGACCTCTACATCGCCGAGTCCCTGGCGCGCGAGCGCGGCTTCGAACTCGTGCTGGCCGAAGCCGAGGAACTGCCGGCGCTGCTGGGCGCGCGCACCGCGGTGCTGATGCTCACGCACGTGAACTACCGCACCGGCCGCATGCACGACATGGCCGCGCTCACGCAGGCGGCGCACGCGGCCGGCGTGCTGACCATCTGGGACCTGGCGCACAGCGCCGGCGCGGTGCCGGTGGACCTGCACGGTTCGCAGGCCGACTTCGCGATCGGCTGCGGCTACAAGTACCTCAACGGCGGCCCCGGCGCGCCCGCCTTCGTGTGGGCGCACCCCCAGCATGCCGACCGCTTCTGGCAACCGCTGGCCGGCTGGATGGGGCATGCCGCGCCGTTCGAGTTCACGCCCGGCTACCGGCCGGCGCCGGGCATCGCGCGCTACCTGTGCGGCACGCCTTCGGTCATCGGGATGGCGGCACTGGAATGCGGCGTCGACAGCGTGCTCGCGGCCGAGCCGCTGGGCGGCATGGCGGCGCTGCGCGCGAAGTCGCTCGCGCTGGCGCGCCTGTTCGCCGAACGCGTGCAGGCCACCTGCCCGCAGCTGAAGCTGGTGTCGCCGACCGACGACGCCGTGCGCGGCAGCCAGGTCTGCTTCGCCCACGCGGAGCTGGGCTACCCGGTGATCCAGGCGCTCATCGCGCGCGGCGTGGTCGGCGACTTCCGCGCGCCCGAGATCCTGCGCTTCGGCTTCACGCCGCTGTACCTGCGCCACGTGGACGTGTACGACGCCGCCGAGCACCTGCGCGCCGTGCTCGAGTCCGGCGAATGGCGCCAGCCCCGCTTCAACCAGAGGAACGCGGTCACATGAGCTCCACCGAACCCTCGACGGAACACCACGGCGCGCAGCTCGACTTCTCGCGCGCGATGAGCTATGGCGACTACCTGCACCTGGACCAGGTGCTGGAGGCGCAGCACCCGTTGTCGCCCGGCCACGACGAGATGCTCTTCATCGTGCAGCACCAGACCAGCGAGCTCTGGATGAAGCTGATGCTGCACGAGCTGCGCGCGGCCATCGCCGCCATCGCCGAAGACCGCCTCTCGCCGGCCTTCAAGATGCTGGCGCGGGTGTCGAAGATCATGGAACAGCTGGTCCACGCCTGGGACGTGCTGGCCACCATGACCCCGCCGGAATACAGCGCGATCCGTCCCTACCTGGCTTCGAGCAGCGGCTTCCAGAGCTGGCAGTACCGCTGCATCGAGTTCAGCCTGGGCAACAAGAACGCCGCCATGCTGAAGCCCCACCAGCACGCGCCGAACCGCTTGGCCGAGGTGGAAGCCGCCTGGCGCGCGCCGTCGCTGTACGACGAGGCCTTGCGGCTTCTGGCCCGGCGCGGCCTGGCCGTGCCGGCCAGCCACACCGAACGCGACTGGACCCAGCCCTACACCGCCGACGACGCGGTCGAACAGGCGTGGCTCGCGGTCTACCGCGCGCCTGACACCCACTGGGACCTCTACCAGCTGGGCGAAGAACTGACCGACCTGGAAGACGCCTTCCGCCTCTGGCGCTTCCGCCACGTGACCACGGTGGAGAGGGTCATCGGCTTCAAGCGCGGCACCGGCGGCACCAACGGCGTGGGCTACCTGCGCAAGATGCTCGACACCGTGCTGTTCCCCGAAATCTGGAAACTGCGCACCGATTTGTAGGTTTGGCCGCCCGGATGCCAACTACTTCACACGGCAGCCCCTACAGCACCGCCGCGAAACTGCCGATCCTCCCGGCGTGAACCGGGGAGTTCCCGGTTGGAGGAAGTGGCCCCACCCACTGGCTGTCATGAGCGGCATCTCGCAGGTCATTCGCTGGAAGCAAGGACGCGCGGTCGTGCAGAACCGCATGGCCAAGCCGCACCAGCCTTCGGCTGCCCCGGCCCCCGCGCCGGAGCCGCAGCCGTCGACCCGCGTGACGCTCTCGGGCACCAGCGGCACCGGTGCCGCCAACGCCACCACCTACGCCGAGCGGCTCAAGCGCGCCGCCAAGGCCGCGAAGGACGCCAACAAGCAGCAGAGCCTGCTGCACGCCAGCGGCGCCGCCGCCGCCGCGGCGCACACCGTGCATGCGGGCGAAGCGCTGCAGGTCAGCGCGGCGCCGCCGACACCGCCCCCCGCGCCGGCAGCCAAGCCGGCGCCTGCGGCGGCGCAACAGGTGCCGTCCAGCGACGGCAGCGGCATCGAAGTCTCGTGGGACGAGCCGGTGCCCGACCCCGACGCCACCACGCAGGCCACGCCGCCCACGCCGGTCGCCGCGCCCAAGCCGGCGAAGGCCGAAGAAGCGCCGGAACCGTCGCCCGAACCCGCGCACGCCGCGGCCGCTTGACGGGCCCACGCGCCCGTCCGCGGGCGTCGAAGCTGCGACACTCGCAGCCTGATGACCCCTGCTCCCGTCGTCATCGTCGGCTGCGGCTTCGGCGGCCTGGAGGCCGTGCGCCGGCTGGTCCAGGGCGGCGCCGAAGTCGTGCTCGTCGACCGCACCAACCACCACCTGTTCCAACCGCTGCTGTACCAGGTGGCGACGGCCGGGCTGGCGGCGCCGGCGATCTCGGCGCCGATCCGCCACGTGCTGCGCCACGAGATGCAGACCGGCCGCCTGACCGTGCTGCAGGCCTGCGTGACCGGCGTCGACGTCGGCGCGCGCGCGATCGTGCTGGACGACGGCAGCCGCCTCGCCTATTCGGAGCTGATCGTCGCCGCCGGCGCCACCCACAGCTACTTCGGCCACGACGACTGGGCTGCCCACGCGCCCGGCCTCAAGACGCTGGCCGACGCCTTCGCGATCCGCGCGCGCGTGATCGGCGCCTTCGAATCGGCCGAGCGCTGCGAGGACGCGGCGGCGCGCGAGGCCTGGCTCAGCTTCGTCGTCATCGGCGCCGGACCCACCGGCGTGGAACTCGCCGGCACGCTGGCCGAGATCGCGCGCCACACGCTGCCCGACGAGTTCCGCCGCATCGATTCGCGGCGCGCGCGCGTGCTGCTGGTCGAAGGCGCCGAGCGCGTGCTGGGCGCCTTCGACCCCCGGCTCTCGGCGAGCGCGCGGCGCCAGCTCGAACGGCTGGGCGTCGAAGTGCTCACCGGCTGCCGCGTGAGCGCGATCGACGCCGAGGGCGTGGCGGTCGAAGGGCCGCAGGGCGCGCAGCGCCTGGCCGCACGCACCGTGCTCTGGGCCGCCGGCGTGGCCGCATCGCCGCTCGGCCGCCGGCTCGCCGAAGCCTGCGGGCTGGCGGTCGACCGCGCCGGCCGGGTGCCGGTGCAGCCCGACCTCACGCTCGCCGGCCACCCGGAGATCTACGTCGTCGGCGACCTCGCCGCCGCCACCAGCGGTGGCAAGCCGGTGCCCGGCGTCAGCCCGGCGGCCAAGCAGATGGGCCGCACCGCCGCGCACAACCTGCTGGCACGGCGCGCCGGCCGGCCCGCGCGCGAGTTCCGCTACGCCGACTACGGCTCGCTCGCCACGCTGGGCCGCAAGGCCGCGGTGGTGCAGCTGGAAGTGCCGGTCGTCGGCCGCGTGCGGCTGGCCGGCGTCGCGGCCTGGCTCTTCTGGCTGTTCGCCCACGTCTACTTCCTCATCGGCTTCCGCAACCGGCTGGTGGTGATGATCGACTGGGCCTGGAGCTACGTCACGTTCGCCCGCCATGCCCGCGTCGTGGCCGGAAACACCGCCTCCTAGAATCACCGACCTGCCGCCACGGCTGGAGCTCCCCATGGACGTCCGCACCTCCCCGATCCGCATGCGCCTGGCCCAGCTGCGCGAGGCGATGGCCCGCGAGCAGGTGCACGCCGTGCTCGTGCCCTCGGCCGACCCGCACCTGAGCGAGTACCTGCCCGGCCGCTGGCAGGCGCGCGAATGGCTCTCGGGCTTCACCGGCTCGATGGGCACGCTGGTCGTGCTGCCCGACAGCGCGGCGCTGTTCGCCGACAGCCGCTACTGGGTGCAGGCCGAGGTGGAACTGGCCGGCACCGGCATCGACCTCGTGCGCATCCCCACCGGCGCTTCGACGATGCACGTCGACTGGCTTGCCGGCCGCGTGCCGCGCGGCGCCACCGTCGCCGTCGACGGCCAGGTGCTGGGCCTCTCGCAGGCGCAGGCGCTGCGCCACGCGCTCGCCGCCGCGGGCGTGCTGCTGCGCACCGAAGGCGACCTGCTCGACGCCATCTGGCCCGACCGGCCCACATTGCCCGCCGGGCCGGTGTACGAGCACGGCGCACCCTTCGCGACCCAGCCGCGCGCCGCCAAGCTGGCCGCCGTGCGCGACGCGATGCAGGCCGCCGGCGCGACGCACCACTTCGTCTCCACCGTCGACGACATCGCCTGGATCACCAACCTGCGCGGCAGCGACGTCACCTACAACCCGGTGTTCCTGGCCCACCTGCTGGTCGGCCGCACCGACGCGCGCCTCTTCGTCGGCGCCGGCAAGGTGGACGCCGCGCTCGCCGCCACGCTCGCCGCCGACGGCGTGCAGATCGCCCCCTACGAAGCGGCCGGCGCCGCGCTCGCCGCGCTGGGCGCGGGCGACGTGCTGCTGCTGGACCCGCGCCGCGTGACGCTGGGCCTGCGCGAGAAGGTCGGCGCCGGCGCGCGCGTGGTCGAGCAGATCAACCCGAGCACGCTGCACAAGAGCCGCAAGACCGCCGCCGAGGCCGCCTTCGTGCGCGAGGCGATGGCCGAGGACGGCGCCGCGATGTGCGAGTTCTACGCCTGGTTCGAATCCACGCTCGGCCGTGAGCGCATCACCGAGCTCACGATCGACGAGAAGCTGAGCGCGGCGCGCGCGAAGCGTGCCGGCTTCGTGGGCCTGAGCTTTTCCACCATCGCCGGCTTCAACGCCAACGGCGCGATGCCGCACTACCGCGCCACCGAGGCGCACCACGCGGTGATCGAAGGCGACGGCCTGCTGCTCATCGACAGCGGCGGCCAGTACCTGGGGGGCACCACCGACATCACGCGCGTGTGGCCCATCGGCCGCGTCAGCGCGGCGATGAAGCGCGACTACACCACGGTGCTCAAGGGCACGATCGGGCTGTCGCGCGCGCGCTTCCCGCGCGGCACGCCGGGCCCGATGCTGGACGCGCTGGCGCGCGCGCCGCTGTGGGCCGAGGGCATGGAGTTCGGCCACGGCACCGGCCACGGCGTGGGCTATTTCCTCAACGTGCACGAAGGCCCGCAGACCATCAGCAAGGCGGTCGTCGAGCCGCAGATGGCGATGGAGGCCGGCATGATCACCTCCATCGAGCCCGGCCTGTACCGGCCCGGGCTGTGGGGCATCCGGATCGAGAACCTCGTGCTCAACGTGGCCGCCGCCACGCCCGAGGCGGGCGCCTTCGGCGACTTCCTGGAGTTCGAGACGCTCACGCTGTGCCCGATCGACACCCGCTGCATCGAGCGTTCGCTGCTGCGCGAGGACGAAGCCACCTGGCTCAACCGCTACCACGCCACGGTACGCGAACGGCTGGCGCCGCGTGTGAGCGGCGCCGCGCTGGCCTGGCTCACCGAGCGCACGCAGCCCATTTGAACCGCCTGGGCGTCGACCTCGGCGGCACCAAGATCGAAGCCGTCGTGCTGGACCCGCAGGGGTCCGAACGCTGGCGCCGCCGCGTCGCCACGCCGGCCGGGCGCTACGAGGACATCCTGGCCGCGGTCGGGGCGCTCGCGCGCGAGGCCGCCGCCGCGGGCCACGCGCCCTTCACCATCGGCATCGGCACGCCGGGCACGCAGGCCGCCAACGGGCTGATGAAGAACTGCAACTCGACCTGCCTCAACGGCCGGCCGCTGCAACGCGACCTGGAAGCGCGGCTGGGCCGGCCGGTGGCGCTGGCCAACGACGCCAACTGCCTGGCGCTGTCGGAAGCGACCGACGGCGCGGGCGCCGGCGCGGCGGTGGTGTTCGCCGCCATCGTGGGCACCGGCACCGGCGCCGGCATCGCGGTGCACGGGCGCGTGCTCGAAGGTCCGAACGGCCTGGCCGGCGAATGGGGCCACAACCCGCTGCCCTGGGCCGGCGCCGACGACCCCGCGCCGGCCTGCTACTGCGGGCGCCGCGGCTGCATCGAGACGCTGGTGAGCGGCCCCGGCCTCGCGCGCGACCACGCGGCGCGCCACGGCGGCACGCTCACGGCCGAACAGATCGCGCAGAGGGCCGCGCAGGGCGACACCGACTGCGCCGCCACGCTGGAGCGCCACGCCTCGCGGCTGGCGCGCGCACTGGCCTCGGTGATCAACCTGCTGGACCCCGACGTCGTGGTGCTCGGCGGCGGCGTCTCGCGCATGGCGCACCTGTACCAACGCGTGCCCGCGCTGTGGGGCGAATGGGTGTTCTCCGGCGGCCTGAAGGACCCCGTGCGCACGCGGCTGTTGCCGGCGCTGCACGGCGACGCCAGCGGCGTGCGCGGCGCGGCCTGGCTGGGGGCGGCCGCGCGCTGAGCCGCCGCCCCGGGGAAGGTCAGGCCTTCCCGCCCGCGCGCGTGAAATCGCGCGCGGTCCGGCAAGAGGCGTTCGCCGCCTTCCGGCGGCTCACGTCCCCTTGCCGTACTTGGCGATCAGGTCCTTGGCCGTCTGCAGCAGCTTCTTGCCGTCGAAGCCGCGCTTGTTCATGTCGGCCACCCACTCGTCGTCGACCGAGGCGGAGTGCTTGATGAACTCCTGCCGCTCGGCGGCGGTGAACTGGTAGATGCTGTTGCCGCGGTCCACCGCCGACTTGCGGCCGACGGCGTCGTTGGACTGCTGCGTCTTGCCCAGCCAGCCCGAGGTGGCGAGACCCGAGTTGGCGTCGATCACCTTCTTCAGGTCGGGCGCCAGCGACTCGTACTTCGCCTTGTTCATCGCCATCACGAAGGTGGTGGTGTAGAGCGCGCCGCCGGTGTTGTCGAACTCGCTGTGGTACTTGGTGAGCTCGTGCACCTTGACCGAGGGCACCACTTCCCAGGGGATGGCGCAGGCGTCGATGGTGCCCTTGGACAGCGCGTCGGGGATCTGCGGCAGCGGCATGCCCACCGGGATGGCGCCCAGCGCGCCCAGCAGCTTGGTCACCTGGCGCGTCGGGCCGCGCACCTTCAGGCCCTTCAGGTCGTTGACGTTCCTGATCTGCTTGGTGGCGCAGTGGAACATGCCCGGCCCGTGCACCTGCAGCGCAAGGACCTGGGTTTCCTTGAACTCGTCGGGCGCCATCGTCTGCACGTACTCCCAGTACGCCTTCGAGGTGGCCTCGGCGTTGTTCATGATGAACGGCAGCTCGAAGACCTCCACGCGGGGGAAGCGGCCGGCGGTGTTGCCGGGCAGCGTCCAGACCACGTCGACGACGCCGTCGCGCGCCTGGTCGTACAGCTGCACCGGTGTGCCGCCGAGCTGCATGGCGGGGTAGCCCTCGAACTTGATGCGGCCGCCGGAGTCCTTCTCGACCTTCTCCATCCAGGGCTTGTGCATGGTCAGCCACACGTTGGACAAGGGCGCCATGAAGGTGTGGAACTTGAGGGTCACGGTCTGCTGCGCCAGCGCGGCCAGCGGCGCGCCCAGCGAGACGGCGGCAGCGGCCCCCTGGACGAAGGAACGGCGTTTCATCGGTCGGCTCCGGAGAGTGGAAGACAGGCGTTGCGAAGTTAACGGCGGCGGCGACAGGATGCCGTCATGGTTGACCCTCATCCCACGTACTTCACCAGCCACAGCGAGACCGGCGGGAAGAAGAACAGCAGCGCCAGACGCAGCGAATCGCTCGCCAGGAAGGGCATCACGCCGCGGTAGCTCTCGGCGATGGGCACGTCGCGCGCCATGCCGTTGACGACGTAGACGTTCAGCCCCACCGGCGGCGAGAGCAGGCCGAAGCTCACCGTCATCAGCACCAGGATGCCGAACCAGATGGCGACGCTCTCCTTGGGCATGCCGAAGTCCAGCCCCATCACGATCGGGAAGAAGATGGGAATGGTCAGCAGCAGCACCGAGAGCTCGTCCATCAGGCAGCCGAGCGCGATGTAGAACAGCACGATCGCGCCCACCACCATCAGCGGCGACAGGCCCCAGCTCTGCACCAGCCCGGCCAGTTGCGCGGGCACCTGCGTCAGCGCGAGCGCCGCGTTCATGAGGTCGGCGCCGAGGAAGATCATGAAGATCATCGCCGAGGCCTCGGCGGTGGCGTAGAAGCACTGCTTGAACTTGGGCCAGGTGATCTCGCGCTTGAGCAGCGCCGCCGCGAAGGTGGACGCGGCGCCCACGGCGGCGCCTTCGGTGGGCGTGAACTTGCCGCCGTAGATGCCGCCGAAGACGATGAGGAAGATCACCGCGATCGGCACCACGCCCCAGACGGCGCCGGCGGTGAGGCGCGGCGCGTCACGGTCATGCTCGGGCGCATGCCCCGGGACGACGCGCACGTAGACCGCGATCGCGATCATGTAGCCGATCATCGCGATGATGCCGGGCACCATGGCGGCGGCGAACAGCTTGGCAATGTTCTGTTCGGCCAGGATGGCGTAGACCACAAGCGGCACCGAAGGCGGGATCAGGATCCCCAGCGTGCCGCTGGCGGCCAGCGTGCCGGTGGCCAGGCGCGGCGAGTAGCCGTGGCGGCGCAGTTCGGGCAGCGCCACCGAGGTGATGGTGGCCGCCGTCGCCACCGAGGACCCGCAGATCGCGCCGAAGGCCGCGCAGGCCAGCACCGCGGCCATCGCCAGGCCGCCCTTGAAACGCGCCATCGCGCCGGCGGCCACCTCGAACAAGGCCTTGCTGATGCCGCCCTGGGTGGCGAAGTTGCCCATCAGGATGAACAGCGGGATCACCGAGAGGTCGTAGCTCGCGAAGCGCGCGAAGGCCGCGGTGTTGAGGAAGTTGGCGAACGGCAGCCAGCCGGCCTTGAGCACGTAGCCCACCGCGCCGGCGACGAACATCGACACCGCGATCGGCGCGCGCAGCGCCATCAGCGCGACCATGATCACGAAGATCAGCAGCGTGAGCGCGATCGGGCTCATTGGGCGGCTCCGCGCCCGAAGCCCTGCCAGGCCTGCGCCAGCCCGATCAGCACGCACAGCCCCATCGGCGGCACGATGCAGCTGTAGATGATCCATTCGGGAAAGCCGAGCATCATCGAGCCGGCCTTCGACTGCCAGGCGCTCAGCCCGCCGACACCCGAGCGCCAGGCCAGCAGCGCGAGCATGAGCGCGAACAGCAGCGCCCCCAGCCGGTCGAGCACGCCCTGCGTGGCGGCCGAGGCGCGCGCGGTGAAGAAGTCGACGATGATGTTGCCGCGCTTGACCTGGCACCAGGGCAGAAAGAGCGCGATCGCGGCGCCGGCCACCGCGGCCGAGAGCTCGATGTCGCCGACGATGGTCCAGCCCGTGGTGTTGCGCCCGATCAGGCTGATGCAGGTCATCAGCGTGATGGCCGTCATCAGGCAGCCGCCCAGCACGGCACAGGCGCGCGCCAGCAGTTCCAGGATCTTCATGCGGTGATGTCCCTCATCGTGGTCTTGTCGAATCGCGGCGAATCAGTAGCGGGAGAAGTATTCGCGCCGCTGCCAGGCTTCCTGGTCGGCAGCCTCGTCGTGGCGGCGCTGTTCGAAGCGCTTCACGCGCGGGAGCAGGAAGGCCATGGGCTCGCCGAAGCCCTGGGTCATGACGCTGTCGGCCTCGAAGGCTTCGACCGCGTCGGCCAGGCTCGCAGGCAGGCGTTCGTCGGCTTCGGGCGCGGCGTAGGGGCGCGCGCTCGCCGGCGGCGGCACCAGCGAACGCTGCAGCCCGTCGAGCCCGGCCAGCACCTGGGCCGCGATGCACAGGTGCGGGTTGGCCGCCGGCTCGCCGAGCCGGTTCTCGATGCGCGTGGCCGCGTCGCCCGCGCCACCCACCACGCGCAGCAGCGCGCCACGGTTGTCGCGCCCCCAGCGCGCGGCCATCGGCGCCAGCGCGTTCGGGCGGAAGCGGCCGTAGCCGTTGATCGTGGGCACCGCGGCGAGCGCCATGCCGCGCGCATGCGCGAGCAGCCCGGCCAGCCAGGCGGCGCCGCAGTCGCTGAGCGCGTGGCGCGCCTCGGCCGGCGTCCCGGCGGGCTGGTCGCGCACGAAGGCGTTGCGGCCGCTGGTGACGTCAACCAGCGACTGGTGCAGGTGCCAGCCGCTGGCCATGACGTTGGCAAACGGCGGCCGGCAGACGAAGCTGGCGTGGTAGCCGGCGCGCCGCAGCGCCTGCTTCACGCCGTTGCGGAACAGCAGCAGGCGGTCGGCCGCGGTGAGCGCGTCGCAGGGCTCGAACACGGCCTCGAACTGGCTGGGCCCCAGTTCGATCTCGACCGACCGCAGCGGCAGCCCCAGCCCTTCGGCGGTGCGCTGCACGAGCGCCAGCACCTCGTCGGCCTGGTCGGCATGGGCTTCGCCCAGCAGCTGCCAGCCCGGGTGCACCAGTTCCACCGCGGGCGGCTCGGGCGGCCACTCGGCCGCCGCGGGGTCGAGCGATTCGCGCACGATGCGGTAGACGTGGAACTCGAGCTCCAGCCCGCAGCGCAGCGTGTAGCCGGCGGCCTTCAGGCGCTCGAGCGCGGCCACCAGCACGCGGCGCGGCTCCACCGGCACCGGCTGGCCGTCGGTGAAGTAGAGGTCGCCGCGCAGCCAGCCCGTGTGCGCGGCCCAGGGCAGTTCGATTGCGCTCCTCGGGTCAGGCACCAGCACCAGGTTGGGCGCACCTGCGAAGCCGGGCAGGCGGTCGGGCGAATCGGGTTCGAAGAGCGGCAGGGCGACGCGGTCGGCGGTGTCCTTCAGCAGCAGCGAGCCGACCACGCCCACGCCTTCGGCCAGCGCCGCCGGCAGCGCGGCGGCGGTGAGCGTCTTGCCTCGCAGCAGGCCGTGCAGGTCGCCGAAGCCGACGCGGAAGCGCTCGATGCCCTTCTCCGGCCATTCGCAGCGCAGGCGTTCGCCGGCGGCGGCGTCGAAGCGGCCGCAGCGCTGGGCGAACGCGGTCATGCCGGCGACCGCCGCGATGCGGGGCGCGCGAAGGCGTCAGCGGGCGGAGCGGTGGGCATGTCCGGGCCAGTCTAGGGGTCATGACAGGGGCCGGCAAGCTGCGGCAAACGCGCGGTCGCGCGCGCTTCGGATAGCCTTGCGGACCCGTCGCCCGCCTGTCGCGCCATGCCCGATCTGCCCCCTGCCGAAGAAGCCCTGCTGGCCGGTGCCACCGGCCTGGTCGGGCGCGAGCTCGGCCGCCTGTGGCCCGGCCCGGGACCGCTGCACCTGCTGGTGCGGCGGCCGCTGCCGGCGCCGCCGGGCACGCGCGTGCAGGTGGTGGATTTCGCCGCCCTGCCCGCGCTGCCGAAGGCCGCCTGGGCCTTCTGCGCGCTGGGCACGACGATCAAGGCCGCCGGTTCGCAGGCCGCCTTCCGCGCCGTCGACCACGACGCGGTGCTGGCCTTCGCGCGCGCCGCCCGTGCGGCCGGCGTGCGCCGTTTCGGCGTCGTCTCGGCGCTG
>CAYVXO010000159.1:0-13955 GCA_964454485.1 uncultured Rubrivivax sp. | reverse complement strand
CGGCGCCGCGGCCAGCAGCGCGACGACGGGGTCGCGCAGTTCGCGCGCGGCCGGCGGCTCGTGCAGCGCGGCCTTCAGCGCGGCGAGCGCAGCCTCGTGCTCGCGTTCGCTGGCGGTGACCCAGCGCGCCGGCAGCGCCTGCAGCGGCAGCGGGTTCAGGTAGTGCAGCTTCTCGCGCCCGCGCCAGCGCGTGACCACCAGGTCGGCCGCCTCCAGCGCGGCCAGGTGCTTGGACAGTGCCTGGCGCGTGAGCGCGAAGCCTTCGCCCAGGTCGCCCTGCGTCAGCCCGGGGTGGTCGCGCAGGCGGTCGAGCAGCGCGCGCCGGGTGCCGTCGGCCAGGGCGCGCAGCAGGCGGTCGGTGGTGGCGTCGTCGGGAACGGTCATTCGATCATGCAACGTTTCGGTTGCATGATGAACGACACGGCGAAATCACGCAACCCTTCGGTTGCCTGTTCTCACAAGCCGAGCTTGCGGGCGACGAAGTCCAGCCGGTCCTGGCCCCAGAAGAGCTCGCCGTCGACCACGTAGCTGGGCGAGCCGAACACGTTGGCGGCGATCGCCTCCTGCGTGTTCGCGTCGTAGCGCGCCTGCACCTCGGGTGCGCGCGACGCGTCCAGGCGCGACGCCGGCAGGCCGGCTTCCAACAGCAGTTCGGCCAGCGTGGCGGCGCTGGCGATGTCGCGCTCCTGCGCCCAGCAGGCGGCGAGCACGCGGCCGGCCAGGTCCAGCGCGGCCGTGCTGCCGTCGGCCTGGTCGACGGCGATGAGAAGCCGCGCCGCGTCGTCGCCGGCCACCGGGAAGAACTTCGGGTGCAGGGTGAGCGGCAGCTGCAGGTGGTCGCGGAAGCGCTGCAGCTCCAGCAGCCGGTAGGCCTGGCGCTGCGGCGCGCGCTTGGCCAGCGGCAGGCCGCCGGAAATGGGGAAGATGCGGCCCAGGTCCATCGGCTTCACGTTCACGCGCGCGCCGGCGCGGCGCGCGAGCTCGACGAAGCGGGCGTGGCCGAGGTAGGTCCAGGGCGACTGCGGGGCCAGGAAGTAGTCGATCGTGGCGGCCATGGTGGCGGCTCCTCTCTAGGCGGGTTGCGGTTCGGCCGCGCCTTGCAGCAGCGGCCGCAGGAATCGGCCGGTGTGGCTGCCCTCGAACGCGGCCACTTCCTCGGGCGTGCCGGCCACCACCACCCGGCCGCCGCCGGCGCCGCCCTCGGGGCCCATGTCGACCACCCAGTCGGCGGTCTTGATGACGTCCAGGTTGTGCTCGATGACGACGATGGTGTTGCCGGCGTCGCGCAGCTGGTGCAGCACCGTGAGCAGCAGGCCGATGTCGTGGAAGTGCAGCCCGGTGGTGGGCTCGTCCAGGATGTACAGCGTGCGCCCGGTGTCGCGCTTGGAAAGCTCCAGCGCCAGCTTCACGCGCTGCGCCTCGCCGCCGGAGAGCGTGGTCGCGCTCTGGCCCAGCCGCACGTAGCCCAGGCCCACGTCGAGCAGGGTCTGCAGCTTGCGCGCGATGGCGGGCACGGCGCTGAAGAAGCCGTGCGCCTCCTCCACCGTCATCTCCAGCACCTCGGCGATGTGGCGGCCCTTGTAGAGGATCTCCAGCGTCTCGCGGTTGTAGCGCTGGCCGTGGCAGGTGTCGCAGGGCACGTAGACGTCGGGCAGGAAGTGCATCTCCACCTTCAGCACGCCGTCGCCTTCGCAGGCTTCGCAACGGCCGCCTGCCACGTTGAAGCTGAAGCGGCCCGCGCCGTAGCCGCGCTCGCGCGCCGCCGGCACCTCGGCGAAGAGCTCGCGGATCGGCGTGAAGAGCCCGGTGTAGGTGGCCGGGTTGCTGCGCGGCGTGCGGCCGATGGGGCTCTGGTCGACGTTGATCACCTTGTCGAACGCGTCCAGGCCTTCGATGTGCGAATGCGGCGCCGGCTCGGCGTGGCTCTGGTAGAGCTTGCGCGCCACCGCGGCGTAGAGCGTGTCGTTGACGAGCGTGCTCTTGCCCGAGCCGCTGACGCCCGTGACGCAGGTGAACAGGCCGACCGGGATCTCGACCTCGTCGCCCTTCAGGTTGTTGCCGCGCGCGCCCACGATCCTGAGCACCCGCGCGTCGGTGCTGTCGGAAAGACGCCGGCGCCGCCGCGGCACCGGAATCGCCAGCGTGCGCGCCAGGTAGCGGCCGGTGAGCGAGTCTTCGTTCGCCGCCACTTCGTCCGGCGTGCCCTGGGCGACGACCTGGCCGCCGTGCACGCCGGCGCCGGGGCCCATGTCGACCACGTGGTCGGCGGCGCGGATCATGTCCTCGTCGTGCTCGACCACGAGCACGCTGTTGCCCAGGTCGCGCAGGTGCTTGAGGGTGCCGATGAGGCGTTCGTTGTCGCGCTGGTGCAGGCCGATGCTGGGTTCGTCGAGCACGTACATCACGCCCGAGAGCCCGCTGCCGATCTGGCTGGCCAGCCGGATACGCTGCGCCTCGCCGCCGGAGAGCGTGTCGGCACCGCGGTCCAGGCTCAGGTAGGCCAGGCCGACGTCGTTGAGGAACTTCAGGCGCGAGCGGATCTCGCGCACCACCTTGTCGGCGATCTCGGCCTTCGCGCCTTCGAGCTTCAGGCCCTGGAACCAGCCCAGGCTGTCGGCCAGCGTGGCGTGCTCGACCTCGTAGATGGGGCGGCCGCGGTCGGCGCCGCCGGCCGGCTGCAGGAAGACGTGGCGCGCCTCGCGCCGCAGCCGCGTGCCCTTGCATTCGGGGCAGGGCTTGGCGGCCTGCAGGCGCGCCAGTTCCTCGCGCACGGCGACCGAATCGGTCTCGCGGAAGCGGCGCTCGAAGGTGGGAATGATGCCTTCGAAGG
Organism: uncultured Rubrivivax sp.; assembly: GCA_964454485.1. Classification (GTDB taxonomy): domain Bacteria; phylum Pseudomonadota; class Gammaproteobacteria; order Burkholderiales; family Burkholderiaceae_C; genus Rubrivivax. The sequence continues at coordinate 11,125 of CAYVXO010000159.1, read as the reverse complement.
GGTGCCAGCGCTTGACCGTGCGCGCGCGCTCGCCCTTGGCGCCCTCGGCGCGGTAGACGAAGGGCAGCTCCTCGCTGCCGCTGCCGTGCAGCAGCACGTCGCGCGCCTTCTGCGGCAGCTCCTCGAACGCGGTCTCGAGGTCGAAGCCGTAGTGCGCGGCCACGCTTTCCAGCAGCGTCCAGGTGTAGGTGTTGCGGCGATCCCAGCCCTTCACCGCGCCGGCGGCCAGGCTCAGGCTGGGGAAGGCGACCACGCGCTCGGGGTCGAACACCGTCACCTGCCCGAGGCCGTCGCAGGCCGGGCAGGCGCCGACCGGCGAGTTGAAGGAGAAGAGGCGCGGCTCCAGTTCCGGCAGCGAATAGCTGCAGACCGGGCAGCCGAAGCGGCTGCTGAAGAGGTGTTCGCGGCCGGAGTCGATCTCCAGCGCGATGGCACGCTGGTCGGCGATGCGCAGCGCCGCCTCGAAGCTCTCGGCCAGGCGCTGCTTCATGTCGGCGCGCGTCTTCAGGCGGTCGACGACGACGTCGATGTCGTGCTTGTCGGCCTTCTTGAGCTTTGGCAGTTCGTCGGCCTCGACCACGCGGCCGTCGACGCGGAAGCGCACGTAGCCGCGCGCGCGCATGTCGTCGAAGAGCTCGGCGAACTCGCCCTTGCGGTCGCGTACCACCGGCGCCAGCACCATGAGCCGGGTGTCCTCGGGCAGCGCGAGCGCGGCGTCGACCATCTGGCTCACGCTCTGCGCCGCCAGCGCCACGCCGTGGTCGGGGCAGAAGGGCGTGCCGGCGCGTGCGTAGAGCAGGCGCAGGTAGTCGTGGATCTCGGTCACCGTGCCCACCGTGCTGCGCGGGTTGTGGCTGGTGGCCTTCTGCTCGATGCTGATCGCCGGCGACAGCCCTTCGATGACGTCGACATCGGGCTTGTCCATCAGCTGCAGGAACTGGCGCGCGTAGGCCGAGAGGCTCTCGACATAGCGCCGCTGGCCTTCGGCATAGAGCGTGTCGAAGGCGAGGCTGGACTTGCCCGATCCCGAAAGCCCCGTGATCACCACCAGCGCATGGCGCGGGATGTCGAGGTCGATGTTCTTCAGGTTGTGCGTGCGCGCGCCGCGGACTCTGAGCATGCGTTGCGTCAAGGTGAACCGGTCATCATAGCGAGACGGCGCATTGCGCGCGCAGTACCATGCCGCCATGAGACGCAGGCTCGTTTCGGTGCTGGCCGCGGCGCTGCTCGGCGGCTGCGGCGGCGGCATCATCTGGACGCTGGACAACGACGACCCGCCGTCCGTGAGCCTGGCCGTGAGTCCCACCACCGCCGCGCCCGGCGAGGTGGTGCGCCTGGTGGCGGCGGCCAGCGACGACGACTTCGTCGACGGCGTCGACTTCTACCGCATCGACCCCGACGGCCGCACCTTCTGGGTCGGCGGCGACGGGCGCGGCCCCTGGGAAATCGACACCGTGATCCCGACCAACATCGCGCGCGGCAACACGGTCTGGTTCTACGCCCGCGCCACCGACAGCGTGGGCCAGCAGTCCGACAGCCGCCTGGTGGCCGTCACCGTGCAGTAGCGAGCAGCCGCGTTCAGATGCGCGGCGAGATGCGCATCTGCGCGCGCGGCCGCGGCGCCCGGCGCGCCAGGCTGATGTCCAGCGACTCGAACTGCGCGCCCAGCCCGCGCAGCGTGTCCAGCACCTGCAGCGCGAGTTTCCGCTCTTCGGCGTTCAGCTCGCGTTCGTCGACCAGCCGCACCACCTCGTCCCAGGTCGCGTCCTGCAGGCCGCGGCTGCGCAGCAGTTCCTCGGCCAGGGCCAGGAAGGCACGCAGGCGCACTTCGCGGTGCTCGGTCCAGCCGTCGCCCTGGGCGGGGTTGAAGCGCGCGTCCAGCGTCTCCGCGGCGAACTCGCCGGCGTCGGCCAGGCGCGCGATGTTCTCGGCCGGCATGTTCAGGTTCAGGCCGCCTTCGTCGTCGCGCTGGCTGATCTGCACGATGCGGTCGCGGTAGCCGGGGTAGGGGAACAGGATCTGGTCGCGCCAGTTCTGCATGGTGTCGACGATGTCGCCCAGGAAGTCGATCAGGCCCGCGGGCGAGTCGTCCTTCGGCGCCGGCCAGTACTGCGAGCGGCCGCCCTCGTTGGCCGCCAGGTAGACGCGGCCCTTCTGCTCGCTCGCCTTCTTCGTGGGGTCGATCGGGTAGCAGGGGTGTTCCTTCTTCAGGTTCACCGCGAAGGTGGGCCGGCCGGGCAGCGCGGCGTCGAAGAAGTGCAGCGGCATGTTGCTGGCGATGCCGCCGTCGGAGAACCACACCTTGGTCGGCACCGGTTCGCCTTCGCCCGCGCGCTGCAGGCTGCGGTCGACGGCGTACAGCGGCACTGCGGAGAGCAGTACCGGGAACGACAGGCTCATGCGCACCGCCACCACCACCGGCAGGTGGCGGTTCGGCGGCAGCCGGCGCAGCGGCCGGCCCGCGGGGCCCGTCGCCTGCTGCGGGCCCGCGGCCGCGTCGATCCAGGCCATCACGCGCTTGGGGAACAGCGCAGCCCATTCGGTGGGGTCGTACCAGAAGCCCCCGGTGCCTTCGCGCCAGGGCAGGGCGTAGCACATCTGCTGGCTGACGGCGGTGGTCATCACCTGGAGGTCGACCACGCGCTCGGCCACCAGCCGGTCGGCGCCGGCGTCGGCTTGCGGCGGCCCTTCGGGCTCGCCCCACAGGTCGCCGAAGGTGAGCGGGCGGCCGGTGATGGCGCGGCCGGCCAGGCCGTCGAAGAAGTCCACCATCCAGTCGGTCAGCGCCTGCGGTTGCTGCGCTTCGTTGTCCGCATGGCCGGCGCAGAGGCCCCAGCCGTTGCGGCGCAGCCCGGAAAGCAGCGAGACCCCGAAGCGCGCCGCCACCGCCACCACCACCACCGCCGCCGTGACCAGCAGCCACAGGAACACCACGCCGGTGGCCAGCAGCAGGCGCCGGCCGGTGAGGTGGCCGAGCCAGTGGAACTGCCAGGCGCAGAAGGCCGCGCTGGCCACCAGGCCGCCGGCGATGCGCCAGGTGTCCTTGCCGGGCAGCCAGGCGAAGACGGCCCAGATCACGGCCGAGCCGACGATGCAGTCCAGCAGCAGCCAGAAGGCGTCGTGGCTGTTGCGCCAGGCCAGCGTGACGACGGCCGCCACCCCCACCAGCCCCAGCAGCGCCAGCACCACGAGCGCGGTGATCCAGAACTTGCGCAGCATGGCGGCCAGCGCGCCGGCGGCCATGCCGAGCTTGTTCTTCCTGTTGAGCGAGCCCAGCAGCACGTGGAAGTGGTCGGCCAGCCAGGGTGCGGGCTTGAAGAGCGTGAGCAGCTTCGAGTCCTTGCCGCCCGGCACCGCCGGGCCGCTGAGCAGTTCGGGCAGCTGCGCCAGCTGGGCGAAGGCCTGCGGGTTGCGGCCGCTCACGCGGCCCAGCTCGGCGGCCGCGCAGCCGGCGGCGGCGATGGCGCCGGCCGAGGTGCCGCCCACGCTCTTGAAGCGCCACTTGTCGGCCAGGCGGGCGATCAGCTTGGGGTAGATCACGCCGCTCGTGATGCCGCCCTTCATGACCAGGTCGCAGGCGGGCTTGTCGTCGCTCATGGTGCGCTCCTTCAGGGCGTGGCTTCGAGCACGCGCAGGATCTCGCGGCCGTAGGCTTCCAGCTTCTTCGCGCCGACACCGCTGATGCCGGCCAGCGCGTCCAGCGTGGCCGGGCATTCGCGCGCCATCTCGGCCAGCGTGGCGTCGTGGAAGACCACGTAGGCCGGCACGTTGTGTTCCCTGGCCACTTCGGCGCGCCAGCCGCGCAGCGCTTCGAAGCGCAGGGTGCCGGCCTCGTCCAGCGGCAGCGGCGGCGCCTTGGCGGACTTGCCGGCGCGCGCGGCCTTCAGTCGCCGCGGCGTCTCGGCCGGCACGCGCAGCAGCAGCTGCACCTCGCCGCGCAGCACCTCGCGCGCACTGGGGGTGAGCTCCAGCGTGCCGTACTCGCCTTCGGCGCGCAGGTGGCCCAGCGCCACCAGCTGGCGCAGCACGCCGCGCCACTGCGCTTCGCTGACCTCGGCGCCGATGCCCCAGGTGGACAGCCGGTCGTGCTGGTACTGCGCCACCTTGTCGGTGCGCTTGCCGCGCAGCACGTCGATCAGGTGCACGGCGCCGAAGCGCAGGCCGCCCTGCTGGTGGAAGCGGTAGACGCACGAGAGCGCCTTGCGCGCCGCCTCGGTGGCGTCCCAGGTGGCGGGGCTGGCGAGGCAGTTGTCGCAGTTGCCGCAGGGGCCGGAGGCCTCGCCGAAGTAGGCCAGCAGGCGCACGCGGCGGCAGTCGTGCGCCTCGGCCAGCGCGAGCAGCGCCTCGAGCTTGGCGCGCTGCAGGCGCTTGAAGTCCTCGCCGGCGTCGCTCTCGTCGATCATGCGGCGCTGGTTCACCACGTCGGCCAGGCCGTAGGTCATCCAGGCGTCGGCGGGCAGCCCGTCGCGGCCGGCGCGGCCGGTCTCCTGGTAGTAGGCCTCGATGTTCTTCGGCAGGTCCAGGTGCGCCACGAAGCGCACGTCGGGCTTGTCGATGCCCATGCCGAAGGCGATGGTGGCGACCATCACGAGGCCGTCCTCGCGCAGGAAGCGGTCCTGGTGGCGCTTGCGCTCGCCGGCCTCCAGCCCCGCGTGGTAGGGCAGTGCGGCAACGCCCTCGGCGTTCAGCCAGGCGGCGGTGTCCTCCACCTTCTTGCGGCTCTGGCAGTAGACGATGCCCGCTTCGCCGTCGTGCTCGTCGCGCAGGAAGCGCAGCAGCTGCTTCTTCGGCTCGTCCTTCTCGACGATGGTGTAGCGGATGTTCGGGCGGTCGAAGCTGGCCACGAAGACGCGCGCGTCTTCCAGCTGCAGGCGCTGGACGATGTCGGCGCGCGTGTGGTCGTCGGCGGTGGCGGTGAGCGCCAGCCGGGGCACCTGCGGAAAGCGCTCGTGCAGCTGCGAAAGGCCCAGGTACTCCTCGCGGAAGTCGTGCCCCCACTGGCTGACGCAATGCGCTTCGTCGATGGCGAACAGCGACAGCAGCCCGCGTTCGGCCAGCGAGTCGAGCATCGCCAGGAAACGCGGCGTGAGGATGCGTTCCGGCGCCGCGTACAGCAGCACCAGGCGGCCGGCGAGCAGCTCGCGCTCGATGCGGCGCGCCTCGTCGCCTTCGAGCGTGCTGTTGAGGAAGGCGGCCGGCACGCCGAGTTCGTCGAGCGCGCCGACCTGGTCCTGCATCAGCGCGATGAGCGGCGAGACCACCACCGTCACGCCGCGCCCGGCGCGGTGGCGCACGATCGCCGGCACCTGGTAGCACAGGCTCTTGCCGCCGCCGGTGGGCATGAGCACGAGCGCGTCGCCGCCGGCGGCGACATGGTCGACGATCTCGCGCTGCGCGCCGCGGAAGGCGGGATAGCCGAAGACCTCGTGCAGCACCGCCTCGGGCGCGAGGGAAGGGGCTTCGGCCTGCAGCGTGTCCATCGGTGGCGCCGATGGTAAGCGAGCGCTCGCGGCGCGCCGGATCGCCCTCCGGCGGGCCCCCGCCCGAGGGCCCCCGCGGACCCCGCCGCCGGGTGATGGCCGGCCGGGCGCTGCCGACTATGATGACCGCATCGTCTTCACCGCCACGCCCCAGGAGAGTCCGCCATGGCCTCGGTCAACAAAGTCATTCTCGTCGGCAACCTCGGCCGCGACCCCGAAGTGCGCTACGCGCCCAGCGGCGCCGCCATCTGCAACGTCACCATCGCCACCAGCCGGCAGTGGAAGGACAAGACCAGCGGCGAACGCCAGGAGGAAACCGAGTGGCACCGCGTCGTCTTCTACGACCGGCTGGCCGAGATCGCCGGCGAATACCTGAAGAAGGGCCGCCCGGTCTACGTGGAAGGGCGCCTGAAGACGCGCAAGTGGACCGACAAAGACGGCGTCGAGAAGTACACCACCGAGATCGTGGCGCAGGAGATGCAGCTGCTCGGCGGCCGCGAAGGCGGCGGCGGTGGTGGTGCCGGCGGCGGCGGCGACGACATGGGCGAGCCCCGTGCCGCCGCGCCGCGCAGCGCGCCGGCGCCGCGCGCGCCGGCCGCCGGCAAGCCGGCCGCGAAGTCGAGCACCGGCTTCGACGACATGGACGACGACATCCCGTTCTAGGGCGCGGCGCGCCGCGATCCGCTTGCGGGGGGTCAAGGCGTTAGATACGGCAATGGGTATATTGGGATCGACGATTTCAACGGAGGTCCCCATGTCGAAACTCTTCCATCGCAGCGTGGTCCTGCTGGCCCTCGCCTTCGCGGCCGGGGCGCTGTCCGCTCAACCGGCCTCCGGCCCCGCCGCCGGAGCGAGTGTCCCGGCGCGCGGGCCGGGCATGGGCATGGGCATGGGCATGGGGCCGGGCAAGGGTGCCGGCATGGGCCCCGGCATGGGTCCCGGCCGCGGCGCCATGGGGCCGCGCTTCGGTGCCGGCATCACGCCGGGCTGGTCGCTCATGACCCCCGAGGAGCGCAACGCCCACCGGGCGACCATGCAGGGCATGAAGAGCGCCGACGAGTGCCGGGCCTACGTGCAGAAGCACCACGAGGAGATGGCCCAGCGCGCCAAGGAACGCGGTCAGGCGCTGCCCGGCCCGCGGCGCGACGTGTGCGCCGGCCTGAAGCCCTGAAGCCCTGAAGACCTAAACCCCTGACCCGCCGGTGGTCGGCCGCGGTTGGCGGCCGCGGCCGCCGTTGCATCGGCGCGGCGTTGCCGGCGCCGCGGTCGCGGGGCGGATGTCGCATTCCCGGAACGACCCGCGCCGGTGCGGGCGCGGCGCGCGGGGCCCACCCTGATAGGCTCCGCGCATGGCCTTCACTGCCGAGCAGGCTGACGATCTGCCGCCGCCGTCGCGACGGCGTGGCGGGCGCGTTCGGCCGGAGGGCCTGCTGCTCGCCGTCGTCATGACCGTCGTCGGCCTGGCGGCGGCCCACGACCGCTACACCGACCGCCGCGACGTCACGCGCGACACGCAGGCGCTGCTGATGTCGCAGGCGACGACGACCGAGCGGACGCTGGCGCGTCAGTTGCAGGCGATCGACATCGCGCTGCGCAGTGCGCGCGACGACCTCGTGACCTGGGACCTCGCGCGCATGCGGGTCGGCGGTTCGCGCCGGCTCGAGGTGCTGGCGAAGACGCTGCCGGGCCTGGCCGATCTGATGATCGTCGACCGCGACGGCCGCGTCGTCGACGCCGGGCGCCGGGACCTGCGCGGTGGATCGGTCGCCGCGCTCGAGCTGTTCGGGCGCGCGCGGGACGCGCCCGACGACGGCCGCCTGCTGATCGGGCCGCCGGCCGCCGGCCTCGCCGACGAGCCGACCGTCGCCTTCGCGCTGCCGCTGCGCGAGCCGGGCGGCGCCTTCGGCGGCGCGGTGCTCGCCGTGCTCGACGCGGCCTGGCTGCGCGACGTGCTGCGCTCGATGCTGTATTCGACGGACGCCTGGGCGAGCATCGGCCTCAGCGAAGGCGTGCACGTGCTCGACGAGCCGCCGCGCGGGGTCGCGGCCGGGGCGCGGCTCGACAAGCCGGGTTCGATGTTCAGCCGCCATCGCGCCAGCGGCCGGCCGTCCGAGGTGATGGTGGGCACCGTCGCGGCCACCGGCGAGGAGCGCATGGTGGCCCTGGTCGACGGCCACGTGCCCGGCGTGCCGACGGACGCCCACTTCGTGATCGGCGTCAGCCGGCGGCTCGACGCGGTGTACGCGCGCTGGTGGCGGCAGACCACGATCGTCGCCGCCACCTACGCGGCCTTCGTCGCCACCGCGCTGCTCGGCCTGGCTGCCATCGGCCGGCGCCAGCGAGCGCTCGAGCGCGCGGAGGCGCAGCGCCTGGAGACCGAGCGCCGCGGCGCCGAGCGGCTGGAGCTGGCGCTGCGCGGCGCCGATCTCGGCCTCTGGGACCTCGACGTGCGCAGCGGCGCGTCCACCGTCGACGAACGCTGGAACTCGATGCTCGGCCTGCCGCACCAGGCCGTGTACCCGGCTTCGGCGGGCTGGCGCGACCGCATCCATCCCGACGACTGGCCGCGTGTCCAGGCGGCCCAGCGCGACCACCTCGAGGGCCGCAGCGCGCGCTTCGAGGAAACCTATCGCATGCGCCACGCCGACGGCCACTGGGTCTGGGTGTTCGACCGCGGGCAGGTGCTCGAGCGCGACGGCCAGGGCGCGCCGCTGCGGGTGGTCGGCACGCACATGGACGTGACCGAGGCGACCGAGCGCCAGCTCGCGCTGCGGGCGAACGAGGAGCGGCTGCAGGCGCTGCTGGACAACCTGCGCTCGGGCGTCATCGTGCACGGCGCGGACACGAGCATCCTCGACGCCAACCCGGCGGCCTGCCGGCTTTCCGGGCTGTCGCTGGACCAGCTGCGCGGCAAGGTCGCGATCGACCCCTACTGGGCCTTCCTCGAGGAGGACGGCTCGCCGATGGCGCAGGAGCGCTTCCCGGTGCCGCAGGTGCTCGAAAGCGGCGCGCCGCTGAAGAGCCTGGTGGTCGGCGTGCGCCGCCCCGACCTGCCGCGTCCCGTGTGGGTGCTGGTCGACGCCTACCCCCTTCGCGACGCGGCCGGCGCGATCGAGCAGATCGTCGTCACCTTCACCGACATCACCGAGCGCAAGGAGGCGGAGGAAGAGCTGCGCCTGCTCGCCGCCGCGGTGTCGCGCCTCAACGACGTCGTGATGATCACCGACGCCGGCGGCGCCGACGAGCCGCACATCCAGTTCGTCAACGACGCCTTCGAGCGCCTGACGGGCTGGCGGCGCGAGGAGGTCGTCGGCCGCTCGCCGCGCATCCTGCAGGGGCCGCACACCGACCGCGGCGAGCTCGCACGCATTGGCGCGGCGGTGCGCCGCGGCGAGCCGGTGCATGCCGAGCTGCTCAACTACACCCGGCAGGGCACCGAATACTGGATCGAGATCGACATCGTGCCCATCACCGACCGCAGCGGCCGGGTCACGCACCAGGTGGCGGTCGAGCGCGACGTCACCGAGCGGCGGCGCGTCGAGCAGCGCGAGCGGGAGGCGCGCGCCGAGCTGCAGGCCACGCTGGAGGCGGTGCCCGACCTGCTGTTCGAGATCGACCTCGAAGGGCGCTACCGCAGCTTCCATTCGCCGCGCCACGACCTGCTGTACGCAGCGCCGGAAGACTTCATCGGCCGCCGCGCCGACGAGGTGCTGCCGCCCGAGGCGGCCGAGGTCGTGATGGCCGCGCTCCATCGCGCCGCCGCCGAGGGGCGCGCGTCGGGCCTGGAGTACGAGCTGCCGCTCGCGCAGGGCCGGCAGTGGTTCGAGCTCTCGGTGGCGCGCAGGGAGATGCCCGCCGGCGAGCTCGCGCGCTTCATCGTGCTGGCCCGCGACGTCACCGCGCGCAAGCAGGCCGAGGAGCGCCTGCAGCGCGTGAACCGCTCGCTGCGCGTGCTCGGCAGCTGCAATCTGAACCTGTCCGAGGTGCCCGACGAGACGCGCTACCTGGGCGACGTCTGCCGGGCGGTGGTGCAGGTCGGCGGCTACCGGATGGCGTGGATCGGGCTCGCCGAGCACGACGCCGGCAAGTCGGTGCGCGCCGTCGCCCAGGCCGGCTTCGACGAAGGCTACGTCGCGGCCCTGAAGGTGTCGTGGGACGGGGCGCGGGTGGAGGGCCGGGGCCCCGCCGGCGCCGCGGTGCGCACGGGGCGCACCCAGGTCATCCAGGACTGGCGCAGCCAGACGGAGCTGACCCCGTGGCAGCACGCCGCGCTGCAACGCGGCTACGGGTCGAGCGTCGGCCTGCCGCTGGTCGGCGGCCACGGCACCCTCGGCGTGCTGGCGATCTACGCGGCCGAGCCGGGTGCCTTCGACGCCACCGAGGTGCAACCGCTGGAGGAACTCGCGCGCAACGTCGCGCTCGCGATCGATTCGCTGCGCACGCGCCGCCAGCGCGACGCCGCCGAGGACGCCAACCGCGCGAAGAGTGCCTTCCTGGCCAACATGAGCCACGAGATCCGCACGCCGCTGAACGCGATCGTCGGGCTGAACTACCTGATCCGGCGCGACGGCGTGACGCCCGAACAGGCGGCGCGCCTGGAGAAGGTCGACAGCGCGAGCCAGCACCTGCTGGGCATCGTCAACGACGTGCTGGACCTGTCGAAGATCGAGGCCGGGCGGATGCGGCTGGAGAGCACCGACTTCCACCTGTCGGCGATCCTGGACCACGTGCAGTCGATGATCGCCGAAGGGGCGCGCGCCAAGGGCCTGACGCTCAGCGTCGACCCGGACGGCGTGCCCCCCTGGCTGCGCGGCGACCCGACGCGGCTGCGCCAGGCGGTGCTGAACTTCGCCGCCAACGCGGTGAAGTTCACCGAGCGCGGCTCGATCTCGCTGCAGGCCCGGCTGCTGGAGGAGCAGGCCGGCGAACTGCTCGTGCGCTTCTCCGTCGTCGACACCGGGATCGGCGTCCCCGCCGAGCAGCAGGCGCGGCTGTTCGAGGCCTTCGAGCAGGCCGACGCGTCGACCACGCGGCGCTTCGGCGGCACCGGGCTCGGCCTGGCCATCACGCGGCGGCTCGCCCAGCTGATGGGCGGCGAGTGCGGCGTGCACAGCGTGGCCGGCGCCGGCAGCACCTTCTGGTTCACCGCGCGGCTGCAGCGCGGGCACGGCACGATGCCGGCGCCTTCGCCGGCCCGCGCGCTCGCCGCCGAGCAGCAGCTGCGCGAAAGCCTCCGCGGCGCGCGCGTGCTCCTGGCCGAGGACAACGAGGTCAATCGCGAGGTCGCGCTGGCGCTCCTGCACGGGATCGGGCTGGACGTCGACACGGCGGTGAACGGCCGCGAGGCCGTCCGGATGGCCACGGCCGGCGGCTACGACCTGGTGCTGATGGACCTGCAGATGCCCGAGATGGGCGGCCTGGAGGCGACGCGCATCATTCGCGCGCAGCCGGGCGGCGCCGCCCTGCCCATCCTCGCGCTGACGGCGAACGCCTTCGAGGAGGACCGGCAGGCCTGCGAGGCGGCCGGCATGAACGACTTCGTCGCCAAGCCGATGGACATCGACGAGTTCTACGGCACCTTGCTGCGCTGGCTGCAGGCACCGCCCGCGGACGCCGCGCCGCCGGCGCCACGGGTCCGGCCGGCC
>CAYVXO010000158.1:0-13966 GCA_964454485.1 uncultured Rubrivivax sp. | reverse complement strand
TCGTCCAGCGGGCCCGCCTCGGCGTCGGCGGCCGCGCCGTGCTGCGGCCGCAGGCGCGGCACCAGGCGCAGCAGCCGTGCCGCCGGGCGCTTCGGTTGCGGGCGCGCTAGGTCGCGCACCAGCGGCTGCAAGGCGCGCGCGAACGCCAGCGCGTCCTCGGCATGGACCGCGGCCGCGCGCAGCGCGGCGAGCAGGTCTTCGTCGCCGGCCTCGACGGCACCGATGCCGCCGAAGGCGACACGCGCCAGGCGGTAGAGCCGGCGCAGCGGCTCGCGCGCCGGTTCGGCCGCGGAGGGTCCACTCAGGTTGAGCGCCAGCCCGGGCAGCTCGCGCGCCGCCAGGTGCTCGACGCGTGCGCGTTCGGCGGCGCCGTACCAGGGCGCCTCGGCGGGCGCGAAGAGCGTGTCGGCCGCCGGGTCGTGCCAGCGCTGCCACGCGGCCTGCGCGTCGGCGCCGGCACGCGGCGCGGGCGTGCCGGGCTGCAGCGCCGGTGCCCAGCCCTGCAGGGGCGCGCCGGCGGCGTAGACCGTGGGCCAGCGGGGCGCGAGCGTGCCGTCCATCGGGGTGTCGGCGCCCGTGTTCACGCGGCGCGCTCGGCCGCGTGCGGCTCCAGCGCCAGGCAGCGCTGGAACATCTCGCCCACCAGCTCGCGTTCGTGCGCCGGGCAGCGGTTGAGGAAGGCGAGACCGAAGGCCTCGGCCACGTCGGTCAGCAGCACCGTGTTCTCGGCCCAGGCCAGCAGCGTGCGCAGCGAAGGCGGCGTCGCCAGCACGCCCTGGCGGTGCGCCTCGCGGCACAGGCCCGCCAGCCGCACCATCGCGGGCGCGAGCGCGGGGTCGAGCGTCGGCACGCGGCCGCGCAGGATGGCTGTTTCCTCGGCCGGCGCCGGGTAGTCGAGTTCCACCACCAGTTGCCAGCGGTCCATCTGCGCCGCGTTCATGGCCTGGGTGCCAGCGTACTGGCCGCTGACGTCGCCCTGGCCGGCGGTGTTGCCGGTGGCGAAGAGGCGGAAGGCCGGGTGCGGCTGGACAACGCGGTTCTGCTCCGGCAGCGCCAGCCGGCCGTCGGCTTCGAGCAGGCGCTGGATGACGAACATCACCTCCGGCCGGCCGGCGTCGATCTCGTCGAGCACCAGCGCGAGCGGGCGCTCCACGGCCCAGGCCAGCACGCCGGGCACGAACTCGGTGACCTGGCGGCCTTCGCGCAGCACGACCATGTCGCGGCCGATCAGGTCGGCGCGCGTGACGTGGCCGTCCAGGTTGATGCGCAGGCAGGGCCAGTTCAGGCGCGCCGCGACCTGCTCCACGTGCGAGGACTTGCCGCTGCCGTGCGGCCCGTGCAGGTAGACGCGCCGGCCATGCGCGAAGCCGGCGACGACGGCGCGGCAGGCCGCGGGCACGAAGCGGTAGGCGGGGTCGACGGCGGGCACGCCTTCGCCGGCCGCGGCGAACGCCGGCACCGGCCAGGGCAGCGCGAGGCCGAACGCGGCGCGCGCGTCGACCTGGGTGTCGGGTCCGGGCGCGGGCTTCATGCCGGCACCGCCGCGCGCCGCGGGCGTCTGGCCTGCGGACCGTCCAGGTAACCCAGGCGCGCCATCGTCGGCGCGTGGTGCTCGACGATGCGGTGCACCTGCGCCGGCGTCAGCACCTCGCGCCAGCCGTCGACGCGGCCGCTGCGGAAGAAGCGCGAGTGCGCCGACACGCGTTCGCGGAAGCCCTGGTGCGCTTCCTGGCGCGCCAGTTCGTCGAAGCCCGCGAAGCGCACCGCCTTGGCCACGCGCGCCACGTCGGACGGCAGGCCCAGGAAGCGCGCCACGCCGCGGAAGGCGCGGCCGGGTTGCAAGGCCATGTCTTCGTAGCGCAGCAGGTGCAGGTCCAGGCCCGGAGCGCCGGTCCAGCTGCGCACGTGGCCCGACCAGCTGTGCAGCCGCTGGCGCACCTGGCCGCGCACGCCCTCGGCGTCGCCGGCGAGCGCGTGCTCGGGGTCGGCCATGAGGTCGATCGCCTCGTCGACGCCGCAGTCGCGGTGGTGGGCGTAGGACACCGCCACCGCCAGCGGGTTGCGCACGATGTAGACGGCGCGCCGGCCGGCGGCGCGGCCGGCGAGCGGGCTGCCGTCGTCGGCGACCGAGTAGGCGTCGTGGATCTTGCGCAGCGAGGGCGCGGTGGACGGCGCGGTGGAGGGCGCAGGCCAGTCGTAGGCGCGCGGGCGCAGGCGTTCCAGCTCGGCCGGCAGCAGGTCGGCGGTGGCGATGCCCAGCACGCCGTCCAGCCAGGGGCGGTGGCTGGCGATGGGCTCGCCGTCGCCGGCGTTGATGTCGGCCGGCCGTTCGCCGTCGGCCAGCAGGTTGCGCACGAACATGCGCAGCCAGGTGCTGCCCGACTTCGGGTACGAGGCGAGCCAGACGGTGCCGCCGGAGCCGGGCCCTGCCTCAGCCATGGCGGGCGGTGTCCTCGAGCAGGCGGTCGATCAGGGCGTCGAGGTCGCCGCCGCGGCGCGGCCGCTCCAGGCGCGCCACGTGCACCGAAGCGGCGATGCGGCCGCAGGCCTGCAGCTGCTGCGCCGCCAGCCCCATGCCTTCGACGAAGCGCGGCCGGTAGGCATGGGCGCGCAGCAGCGCGAAGCGCTTCAGCCCTTCGACCGGCGTCACGACCGGTTCTGCGCGCTCGCCGGCTTCCAGCAGGTACAGCCAGCGCAGCGGCAGCGGCTGCGGCACCGGCTGCAGCACCGGCAGCGTGTACTTGGCGAGCCCCGGGCGCACGCGGCGCAGCTGCGCGCTGTCGATGCCCAGCTGCGCCACCATGTCCTGCCACAGCCGCACGCGCGCCAGGCCGGGCTGCACGCGGCCGGCGTCGTCGAGCGCCACCACGTCGTCGGCCAGCAGCGCGTGGCCGCGGCGCGCGAAGCCGGCGGCCAGGGTGGACTTGCCGGCGCCCGAGGCGCCGACGCAGACCAGGACACCTTCGCCCACCTGCACCGCGTTGCCGTGCAGCACGGTGGCGCCGCGCTGCCACAGCAGCGCGCCGAGCGCCGAGCCGAGCAGGAACAGGCGCAGGCTGTCGTCGTCGGCCGCCGGGTCGGGGTCGACCGTGATGCGCTCGCCGTCCTCGACGCGGAAGCCGGCCACGCCCGGCACCTGCAGCCACAGCGCGCCCGGGCGCGCCCACAGGATCGGGCCGATGGCGCGCGCGCTGCCGTCGGCCGGGCCGTCGCGTTCGACGGCGCCGAAGACGATGCGCACGTCGGCCGGCCCGTCGTCGGCGGCCGGGTCGGCCGGCGCCAGTTCAGGCAGTTCGAGTTCGCTGTCGATCCTGAGCCCGTAGGCCTGGCACCGGTGGCGCAAGGCCTGCGCGGCGGCGGGATCGGAAGTGGTCGGCATCGGCGTTCGGGGTCGGGACAGGACCCCCGAACGCTATCATGTTTGCTATTTACGAAGCCTTAAAACACAACAACCACGCTTATCGACTTCGTGAAAAAGTAAAAATGCACGAACTATGCGTCGCCGCGGCCGGGGCGCAGGTAGGTCTCGGCCAGCCGCACCCAGTAGCTGGCGCCGGTGGACAGGCAGGCGTCGTTGAAGTCGTAGCCCGGGTTGTGGACCATGCAGCCGCCGTTCTCGCCCTCGCCGTTGCCGATGAAGACGTAGCAGCCGGGCACCTTCTCCAGGAAGAAGCTGAAGTCCTCGCTGCCGGTGACGGGTTCGTCGGTGAGCAGGCCGGGTTCGCCCAGCCAGTCGCGCACCACCTGCTCGCAGAAGGCGGTTTCCTTCGGGTGGTTGAAGAGCATCGGGTAGCGGCGCTGGTACTCCACCTGCGCGCTGCAGCCGTAGACCGCGGCCTGCGCCTGCGCGATCTCGGTGATGCGGCGCTCCAGCAGGTCGCGCACCTCGGGCTTGAAGGCACGCACCGTGAGGCGCAGTTCGGCCGTGTGCGGAATCACGTTGGGCGCGTCGCCGGCCAGGAAGGCGCCGACGGTGACGATGCCCATCTGCAGCGGCGGCACGTTGCGCGAGACGATGGTCTGCAGCGCCATCACCATGCTGGAGGCCGCCACCACGGGGTCGGCCGCGTGGTGCGGCATCGCGCCGTGGCCGCCCACGCCCTGCACCTTGATGACGGCGGTGTCGGAGCTGGCCATCGCGTAGCCCGGCAGGGCGATGAACTTGCCCGCCGGCTTGCCCGGCGCGTTGTGCATGCCGAACATCGCTTCGCAGGGGAAGAGGTCGAGGAAGCCGTCCTCGAGCATCTTCTTGGCGCCGCCGTAGCCTTCCTCGGCGGGCTGGAAGACGACGTGGAGGATGCCGTCGAAGTTGCGCGTCGCCGCCAGGTGGCGCGCCGCCGAGAGCAGCATCGCGGTGTGGCCGTCGTGGCCGCAGGCGTGCATCTTGCCGAACACCTTGCTCGCCCAGGGCTTGCCGCTGGTTTCCTGGATCGGCAGCGCGTCCATGTCGGCGCGCAGGCCGATGCGGCGCGTGCTCGTGCCGGCCTTGAGCGTGCCGACGACGCCGGTCTTGCCCAGCCCGCGGTGCACCTCGTAGCCCCAGCGCTGCAGCCGTTCGGCCACCAGGTCGGCGGTGGCCGTCTCCTGGAAGGCGAGCTCGGGGTTCTGGTGGATCTGGTGGCGGATGGCCACCATCTCGGCTTCGTGGGCGCGGATCTCGTCCAGCGCGGGCAGGAGTTGCAGCGGGGCGTTCATGGGCGGCGCGTGATCGGCGTGGTGGTGGAGTGAGCCATTCTGTCAGCCGGCGGACTTCCTTGCCGACTCGGCCAGCTTCACCAGCGCCAGCAGGGCCTGGTTGACGGGGGTCGGCACGCCCAGCTGCGCGCCCAGGCGGACCAGAGTGCCGTTCAGGTGGTCGATCTCGCTCGGCTTGCCGCGCGCCAGGTCCTGCGCGGTCGACGAATAGGTCTTCGGCATCGCCGGCGCCAGGCGCTCGATGGTCGCCATCGCGGCGTCGAAGTCGATGCGGCGGCCCTGCGCCGCGGCCACCGCCACCGCTTCGCGCACCACCGCGCGCCGCACCTCCAGCGTTTCGGGCTGAGCCGCGACCTCGCCGTAGGTGCGCTGCGCGATCGCCGAGAGCGCGTTCCAGGCGCAGTTGGCGAGCAGCTTCTGCCAGAGCTCGCCGGTGACGTCGGGCGAGAGCTTCACCGGCACTTGCGCGCCGGCGAACAGGTCCACCACCGCCTGCAGGCGCGCTGCGCCCACCTCGGCGCCGGGGCGCGAGCCGATCACCAGGTCGCCGCGCCCGAAGTGGGCGACGACGCCGGGGCCGGCCATCGCGGCGGCCACGTAGACCACCGCCGGCGCCACCGCCTGCCGCACGTGGCGCGAAATGGTGTCGGCGTTGTCGACGCCGTTCTGCAGGCTCAGCACGAGCGCGTCGTCGTCCAGCAGCGGCGCCAGCTCGCGCGCGGTGGCCTCGGTGTCGGGCGACTTCACGCAGAACAGCACCAGCCCGGCGCCGCGCACCGCGGCCAGCTCGGTGCTCGCCTGCACGCGCACCGTCTCGGCCGGCGCGCCGGCGCGCTGCAGCTGCAGGCCGCGTTCGTGCACGGCCTGCACGTGCGCCGGGCGGCCGACCAGCGTGACCGGGTGGCCGGCGCGCGCCAGCATGGCGCCGAAGTAGCAGCCCACGGCGCCGGCGCCGACGACCGCGGTGGAACGGAAGGGCGAAGCATCCATGCGCCGATGGTAGGCGCGCGCGGTCGCTGGTGCACACTGCAACCCGTTTCCGGGCACGCCGGCGCCATGGCCGTCAACTTCGACCTCCACGACCTCATCGCCTTCCGCGCCGCGGCCGAACTGGCCAGCTTCCGCGAGGCGGCCGAGGCCGTGCACATCTCGCAGCCGGCCTTCAGCCGCCGCATCGACAAGCTCGAGCAGGCCTTGGGCGTGCGCCTCTTCGACCGCACCACGCGGCGCGTCACGCTCACCGCGGTCGGACGCGACTTCGCCCGCAAGATCGGCACCCTGCTCGACGACCTGGACGAAACGCTGCTGGCGGTGCGCGGCGTCGGCACCGCGCGCATGGGCGAGGTCACGGTGGCCTGCGTGCCCTCGACCGTCTACTACTTCCTCTCGCAGGCGATCCACCGCTACCGCGAGCGCTACCCGAAGCTGCGCGTGAAGATCCTGGACGCGAGCGCGAACGAGGTGCTGGCCGCGGTGGCGCGCGGCGAGGCCGACTTCGGCCTCAACTTCATCGGCGGCTCCGAGCCCGGCATCGAGTTCCGGCCGCTGCAGGAAGAGCGCTTCGTCGCCGCCTGCCGGCGCGACCACCCGCTGGCGCGCCGGCGCAGCGCCACCTGGCAGGACTTGGCGGCGCACGACTTCATCTCGGTCGCCAAGTCGTCCGGCAACCGGCTGCTGCTGGACCAGGCGCTGGCCCACGTGGCCGGTCGGCCGCAGCCCGTCTACGAGGCGCAGCACGTGACCACGCTGCTGGGCCTCGTCGAGGCCGGCCTGGGCGTGGCCGCGGTGCCCTCGATCGCGATGCCGGGGCCCGACCACCCGCTGCTGGTGAGCGTGCCGCTCACCGACCCGGTGGTCACGCGCCGCATCGGCCTCATCCGCCGCCAGGGCCGCCGGCTCTCGCCCGAAGCGCAGCAGGTCTACGACTTCTTCGTCGCCATGAAGCCGCAGCGGCGCGGCGCGCGTAAGGGCTGAGGCGGCAAGGGCTCAGTGCAGGTTCAATGCAGGTTCAGCGCCGGTGACGGCCCGGCCGCCGGTGCCGGCATCACCACCACCGGGTCGTCGGCCTCCAGCGCCTGCTCGGTGGCGACGTAGCCCTGCGAGAGTTCGTAGGCCAGCCGCTCGCGGTCGCAGGCGCCTTCCCAGATCGAGACCACGACGCAGGCGACCGCGTTGCTCATCGTGCTGGTGAGCGCGCGCGCTTCCGACATGAAGCGGTCGATGCCGACGATGAGCGCCACGCCGGCCACCGGCAGGTCGGGCATCACCGTGAGCGTGGCCACCAGGGCGACGAAGCCGCTGCCGGTGACGCCCGCCGCGCCCTTGCTGGTGAGCAGCATCAGCCCCAGCATGGCGGCGATCTGGCCCCACGAGAGCGTTATGTCGCAGGCCTGGGCGATGAACATCGAGGCCAGCGTCAGGTAGATCGCCGTGCCGTCCAGGTTGAACGAATAGCCGGTGGGCAGCACCAGCCCGACCACGCCCTTGCGGCAGCCCAGCCGTTCCAGCTTCATCAGCAGGCGCGGCAGCACCGGCTCGCTGGAGGACGTGCCCAGCACCACCAGCAGTTCCTCGCGGATGTAGCGCAGCAGCTTCCAGAGGCCGAAGCCGTGCAGGCGCGCCAGCACGCCCAGCACGACGACGACGAAGAAGCCGCAGGCGACGTAGAAGGTGCCGACCAGCAGCCCCAGCGAGCCGATCGACCTGATGCCGTAGCGGCCCACCGTGAACGCCATCGCACCGAAAGCGCCCAGCGGCGCCAGCCGCATGATGAAGCCGAAGGCCGTGAACAGCATGTGCGCGAAGCCGTCGATCGAATCGAGCACCGGCCGCGCGGCGGCGCCGATCTTCGTGAGCCCGAAGCCGCACAGCACCGAGATCAGCAGCACCGGCAGCACCTCGCCTTCGGCGAAGGCGCCGAAGAACGAGCCCGGGATGATGTGCAGCACGAACTCGGCGAAGCCGCGCGGCGGCACCTGCGCCGCGTACTTCGCCGCCACCGCGGCGTCCAGGTGCTTCGGGTCGATGTGCAGGCCGGCGCCCGGCTGCAGCAGGAACACCGCCGCCAGGCCGGTGAGCAGCGCCAGGACCGTGAGCGCGTAGAACAGGCCCATCGACTTCAGCAGCGTCTTGCCGATGCTGCCGCCTTCGCGCAGCGAGGTGATGCCGCTCACGATGGTGCAGAACACCACCGGCGCGATCATCATCTTCACCAGCTTGACGAAGCCGTCGCCCAGCGGCTTGAGCGCGGCGCCGATGTCCGGCCACCAGTGGCCGACGGCAATGCCGAGGGCGAGGCCGATCAGGACCTGGACGTAGAGCTGCCTCAGCAGTCGCGCTGGTTTCATGGTTTGTCTCCTGTCTTGGTTTTCGGACGCCGGCTCAGCGCAGCGTCGCGAGCACGCGGTCGACCATGGAGCCGGACTGGCCCAGGTAGTGGGCCGGGTCCAGCATGCGCTCGAGCGCGGCGCGGTCGACGTGGCGGGTGATCTCCGGGTGCGCGGCCAGCAGGTCCAGCAGCGGCTTCTTCTCGGCGATGGCCTGGCGGCACAGGTCGTAGACCAGGTCGTGCGCGTACTCGCGGCCGAGGTGGTGGCCCAGGCCCATCATCACCGCCTCGCTCATCACCAGGCCGCCGGTCATGTCGATGTTGCGCCGCATCGCCTGCGCGTCGACCTGCAGGCCTTCGAGCACGAAGCGGCTCTGCTTGAGCGCGCCGGCCATCAGGCAGAAGGCCTCGGGCAGCACGATCCACTCGATCTCCCACGGGCCGGTGCTGCGCTCGTGGTCGGCCACCATCGCGTCCATCAGCGCGGCGGCATGCTGGCGCACGACGCTGATGGCGGCGTGGATGTAGCAGCTGCTGATCGGGTTGCGCTTCTGCGGCATCGTGCTGCTGCTGCCGCGGCCGTGGTGGTAGGGCTCGTAGACCTCGGCCACCTCGGTCTGCATCATCAGCTTGACGTCCATGCTGAGCTTGCCCAGCGTGCCGCCGACCAGGCCCAGGAAGGTGCCGACCTCGGCGATGTTGTCGCGGATCGTGTGCCAGGCGATGAGCGGCTGCTTCAGGCCCAGCTCGGCGCACAGGCCGGCCTGGGTTTCCATCGCGCCGGTTTCCAACGACGCCAGCGTGCCGGCGGCGCCGGCGAATTCGCCCACCAGCACGCGTTCCTTCAGCTGCGCCAGCCGTTCGCGGTGGCGCTCGATGGCGGAGAGCAGCCCGGCCATCTTGTAGCCGAAAGTCACGGGGATCGCCTGCTGCAGGTTGCTGCGGCCGATCACCGGCGTGAGACGGTGTTCCTTCGCGAGCTTCGCCATCGCGGCGGAGATGGCGGCGAGTTCGCGCTCGACGATGGCCAGCGCCTCGCGGATCTGCAGCACGGTGGCGGTGTCGGTGATGTCCTGCGTCGTCGCGCCCCAGTGGCAGTACTCGCCCAGCTTGTCGCGGCACAGCGCGTTGAGCTGCGAGACCACGCCCAGGATCGGGTAGCCGATGCGTTCGGTCTGCTGGCGCAGTTTCGCCATGTCGATCTGGTCGAGCCGGCAGTGGCTGACGATCTCGTCGGCCGCCTCCTGCGGGATCAGGCCCAGGCGGCCCTGGACGACGGCGAGCGCGCGCTCGATCTCCAGGTACTTGGCGGTGCGGTTCTCGTCGCTCCAGACCTGGCGCATCTCGTCGCTGGAGAAGATGCCCTGGAAGATCGAGCTGTCGATGATGGAAGCGGCCATGGCGGGGGTTCCTTTGGAAAGCTTTTAGAGGGCTTCGGCCGCGCGCAGCGCCGCGATGGCGGCCGCGTCCAGGCCCAGTTCGGTGAGGATGGAGTCGGTGTGCTGGCCCAGCGCGGGCACGGGGTCCAGGCGCGGGTCGCCGTCGTCCCAGTTGCCCGGCGGCAGCAGCGCCGGCAGCGGGCCCACGGGCGAGCCCACTTCGCGCCAGCGGCCGCGCGCCTTCAGCTGCGGGTGCTGCCACACCTCGTGCATGGTGTTGACGCGCGCGTTGGCGATCTGCGCCGCCTCCAGCCGTTCGACGACCTGCGGCGCGGTCAGCGGGCGGAAGGCCTCGACGATGATGGCGCGCAGCGCTTCGCGCGCGGCCACGCGCTTTGCGTTGCCGGCGAAACGCGGGTCGGTCGCCAGCGCCGGCTGCAGCAGCACCCTCTCGCAGAAGTTGACCCACTCGCGTTCGTTCTGCAGGCCCAGCATCACGCTGCCGCCGTCGGCCCCGGTGGGGAACGGGCCGTAGGGGTAGATGGTGGCGTGCGCGGCACCAGTGCGCGGCGGCGGCGGCGCACCTTCGAAGGCGTAGTACAGCGGGTAGCTGGTCCACTCGGCGAGCGACTCCAGCATCGAGATGTCCAGGTGGCGGCCGCGGCCGGTCTGCGCGCGCTGCAGCAGCGCGGCCAGGATGCCGGAGAAGGCGTACATGCCGGCGGCGATGTCGGCGATCGACGGGCCGGCCTTGCAGGGCTCCTCCGGCGTGCCGGTGACGGAGACGAAGCCGGCCTCGCTCTGGATCAGCAGGTCGTAGGCCTTCTTGTCGCGGTAGGGACCGTCGGCGCCGTAGCCGGAGATGTCGCAGACGATGAGCGAAGGCTTCTGCGCCGAGAGCGCCTCCCAGCCCAGCCCGAGCCGGGCCGCGGCGCCGGGCGCCAGGTTCTGCACCACCACGTCGGCCTTCTCCAGCACCAGGCGTTGCAGCAGCTTGGCCGCTTCCGGGTGCTTGACGTCCAGCGTGAGGCTTTCCTTGCTGCGGTTGGTCCACACGAAGTGCGAAGCCAGGCCGCGCACACGCTGGTCGTAGCCGCGCGCGAAGTCGCCGACGCTGGGGCGTTCGATCTTGATGACACGCGCGCCCAGGTCGGCGAGCTGGCGGGTCGCGAACGGCGCCGCGATGGCGTGTTCGAGCGTGACGACGGTGAGTCCTGCGAGGGGTTGCATGGGGGGTGTCTTCAGCGCAGCGTGGCGACCGCGTCCATCGTGAGCCAGCCTTCGTGGTCCTGCGCCCACAGCTTCACCTCGCGGCCTTCGCGCCGGCCGTTGACCCTGAAGGGATGCAGGTCGAACGTAGGCCGCACGGCCTTGAAGCGGAAGGCGGCCACGTCGGCTCCGGGCAGCTGGCGCCGCAGCAGGTCCATCAGCAGGGTGGCGATCAGCGGGCCGTGCACGATGAGCCCGGGGTAGCCCTCGACCTGGGTGACGTAGCGCCGGTCGTAGTGGATGCGGTGGCCGTTGAAGGTGAGCGCGCTGTAGCGGAACAGCAGCACGTCGTCGGGCACGATCTCGCGCTGCCAGTCGCCCGGCACGGCGGCCACCGGCGGCGGCTCGGCGTCGCCCGGCTGCTTCGCCGCGCGGTAGACGATGTCGTGGAACTCCACGATCGCCGGCGTGGCGGCGCCGTTGCAGAAGAGCTCGTGGCGCACCTTCACGAACACCAGCGCGCCCGTGCGGCCTTCCTTCTTCGTGACGTCGGCGATGGTGCTGGTGCGGCGCACGGCGTCGCCCACGCGCACCGGGGCGCGGAACTCGAACTGGCTGCCGGCCCACATGCGCCGCGGCAGCGGCACGGGGGGCAGGAAGCCGCCGCGCTTCGCGTGGCCGTCGGGGCCGATCTCGCTCTGGCGGTGCGCGGGCAGGAAGTACAGCCAGTGCCACAGCGGCGGCAGCGCGGTGCCGGGGGGCACTTCGGCCGGCTCGTGGTCCAGCGTGGCGGCGAGGCCGCGCACGGGGGCGGCGGTGATCTGGTCCTGCAGCGTCTCGTTGCGGCCGATCCAGTCGGTGAGGGTGTCCATGGTCTTGGCTTCCTTGCGCTCAGTCGGCGGTGAGGTGGGCGCGCTGGACGACATTGCGCCACTTCGCGAGCTCGCTCTTCACCAGCGCGCCCAGCTGCTCGGGCGTGCCGGTCTCGACGTCGGCGCCATGTTCCTCGATGCGGCGCTCGATCTCCTTGTCGGCCAGCACCTGGTTGAGCGCCTTGTTGAGCTTCTCGACCACCGCGCGCGGCGTCTTCGGGGGCGCGAAGAGGCCGTACCACTGCTGCACGTCGACGCCTTCGACGCCGGCCTCCTTGAGCGTCGGCACCTCGGGCAGCAGCGCGCTGCGCTTCGGGCCGGCCACCGCCAGCGCCTTCAGCTTGCCGGCCTTCACGTGCGGCAGCGCGGTGAAGAGGCTGGGGAACATGAACTGCGTCTGGCCGCCGATGGTGTCGGTGACCGCCGGCGCCGAGCCCTTGTACGGCACGCCGACCATGCTGACGCCGGCGTTGAGCTTGAAGAGCTCGGCCGCGTAGTGCGGCGCGGTGCCGTTGCCGGCCGAGGCGTAGCTGTACTTGTCCGGCCGCGCCTTCAGCTGCGCGACGAGGTCCTTCACGTCCTTCACCCCCACGCTGGCGTTGGCCACCATCAGCGTCGGCGAGGTGCCCACCAGGCCCACGGGTTCGAAGTCGGCCACCGGGTCGTAGCGCAGCTTCTGCAGCGCCGGGTTCATGGCGTGGGTGGCGATGTAGCCGAACATCAGCGTGTGGCCGTCGGGTGCGGCGCGGGCGACGTACTCGCTGGCGATCGAGCCGTTGGCGCCGGCGCGGTTGTCGATGATCACCGTCTGCCCGAGCAGCGGCCCCAGCTTGCCGGCGATGGTGCGCGCCATCGCGTCGTTGCCGCCGCCGGCGGCGGTGGGCACGACGATCGTGATCGTCCGGGTGGGGAACGTGGCCTGGGCCTGGGCCGGCGTGGCGGCGCCGAGCGCGGCCGCGGCGGCCAGCGCCGCGGGGGCGAGCAGCTTGTTCATCGTCTTTTCTCCTTCGGTCGATGCCGAGAACACGTAGTCGGGCAGGTGCAGTTCGCCCTGCAGGATCTTCCGGGCCGTGCGCACGAGCGCGGCGCGCCGGATGGCGCCGTCCTCGATCGCCACCTCGACGTCGATGCGCCCTTGCGGGTGCAGCACCGACACCGTGCGCACGCCTTCCAGCGGCTGCGGCCCGCTGGCCACCGTGCCCGGCAGCGCGAACGCGGTGGCGACGCCGATGGCGCCGGTGACGGCGTGCGACGCGTGGCAGCGGCGCGGCGTGAAGTAGCGCGAGGTGATCGAGAGCGGCCCGTCGCCGGCGCTCGCGATCACCGGCTTGGGCACCACGCTGCCGGACACGTCGCCCAGGCCCATCGCCCGGCCGGCGGCGCAGCGCACGGCCTCGATGCGCGCGAGCAGTTCGCGCCGCGCGTCCAGGTCGGCCGGCGACTCGCGGCCCGAAAGGCCCAGGTCGGCGGCGCGCATCACGACGAGCGGCATCGCGGCGTCGATGCAGGTGACCTCCAGCCCTTCGATGCGGTCGACGCGGCGGCCGGTGGGGAACAGCGAGCCGGTGACCGCGCCCCAGGCGTCCAGGAAGTTCAGCCGGATCGGCGCCGCGGTGCCGGCGACGCCGTCGATGCCGGTGGTGCCGGCGTAGACCACGCGGCGGCCCGGCGTGAGCACGGTGACGTCGATGCGCGAGCGGGTGTTGACGTTGAAGACCCGCACCGTGGTCTCGCCGTCCTGCGCCGCCACCAACCCCTGCTCGATCGCGAACGGCGCCACGCCGGAGAGCATGTTGCCGCAGTTGGGCCGCGTGTCGACCGACTTCTGGCCGACGCCGACCTGCGCGAACAGGTAGTCGACGTCGCAGCCGGGTTCGGCCGACCGCGAGACGATCGCGACCTTGCTCGTGAGCGTGCTGCCGCCGCCGACACCGTCGACCTGCAGCAGGTCGGACGCGCCGATGGCGCCGATGAGCGCCTCGTCACGCTCGCGTTCGCCTTCGGGCAGCCACTCGCGCAGGAAGAACGGCCCGCGCGAGGTGCCGGCACGCATCAGGACGCAGGGAATCGTTCTCGACATGGGGCTGCATGGTCGGCCACCCTGCCCCGTTCGTGAAGTGCAACGTTCGGATGAATCGTTGCACGGCGCGCAAGGGCGCCGCCGGCCTACCGCGAAGCCGGTGCGGTGCGGTGCCGCAGCGCCGCCAGCCGATCGAGCAGTGCCCGCGGCTCCTCGCGCACCGTCTTCACCGCGCCGCGCCAGACGCAGCCGGCGTGGCCGTCCAGCGTGAGCGTGTCGCCCTCGGCCAGCTCGACGGCGCCGAAGCGGACGCGGCGGCGCGCCTCGTCGATCTCCAGCGTCTCGCAGCCGACGAGGCAGACCTTGCCCATCTGGCGCGCCACCACCGCGGCGTGCGAGGTGCGCGCGCCGCGCGCGGTGAGCAGCCCGGCGGCCAGCTCCAGCGCCGCGAGGTCGCGCGTCT
>CAYVXO010000157.1:0-14006 GCA_964454485.1 uncultured Rubrivivax sp. | reverse complement strand
CCGGCGTTCCGAACCCTCAGCACGCCACGCGCCAGGGCCAGGCCGTCGGCCAGCTCGAGCAGGCGCTGCTGGATGCGCAGCGCTCGCAGGACCGCACCGCGCTCGAGCAGTTGCTGTCCGAGGATTTCCTCATGATCGTCGCGCAGGCGCCGGACCAGCCGGTCGACCGCGACGACTGGCTCGACGCCTCGCTGCGCGCCGGCGCCTGGGACCTGCGCGACCTGGCGGTGCGCAACGTGGGCGATGTCGCGCTCGCCAGCTTCGTGCTGGTCCCCGCAAACGGCCGCGCCGCGCCGGTGCCGGTGTTCGTGGTCGATGCCTGGCGGCGCGCCGGCAGCGGCTGGCTGCTGGAGCAGCGGCACGCCGCGCTGGCCACGGGGCCCCGCAACGCGATTCCCGGCAACGTCACGCGGCCGGCGGTGCGCAAGAAGATCTGAAGGCTGCGGGCCGGCGCTCAGCCGGCGGCGGACTGGTAGCGCACCTGCAGCCGCCAGTCGTCGCCGCTGCGCCGCCAGAGGTCGACCACGAAGAGCGGCGCGCCAGGCTGCGGGCGCGCGACGAAGCTCACGAGCGCGCTCTCGCCCAGGTCGTGCACGGCCATCTGCTCGAGCGAGATATCGCTGTCGACGGCAGCCCCGGCACGTGCCGCCAGCCACGCCGCGCGCGGCTGCGGGCGGCCCGGCGCGGCGGCGTCGCGCTGCTCGAAGTCGGGCGCCAGCAGTCGTTCGAGCGTGGCGCGGTCGCGTGCCGCTTCCGCTTCGAAGAGCGCGATCTCGCGCTCCAGGAAGAGCTTCACCAGGCGCGTCATCAACGGCACCTGCGACCGCACGCGCGCCGCCACGGCGGCCGGCAGCAGCGCCGCCAGAACCGCCAGGCCGGCGCGCCGCCTCATGCCCGGACGCGAGCGCCGTTCAGAACTTGACGTCGCAGTAGCCGCGCGCACCCGTGGCGCCCTTGGCGTTGACCCAGTTCTGCTGGATCAGGAAGTCGCGCGCGCCGATCTTCATGTTTGCCAGCCCGCCATTGGCGGTGGTGTAGGTGGTGCCGAAGGTCCAGGCGCACTTGTCGGCGTTCTCGCCACCGCGGAAGTCGTACCAGGCGTTGAGTTCGGGGTCGCTCGCGGCTTCCTCGAGCTCGTGCGTGATGATGCTGGCCATGCCGTCGGCGCCCACGTTGCCGTTGGGCGATGCGGTGCCGTTGGTGCAGGCGCTCGGGCAGCGGGCCGGGTTGCCGATGAACGAGTACTTCACGTTCGTGGTGCCGACCGGGTCCATGGTGTGCCAGCCGCAATAGGCGGTGCAGAAACCCGAGGTCTCGTTCACGTCCTGCGAGGTGAGCACGAAGTAGACGCCTTTCGGATCCGGCGTGCCGGACAGCGCCGGGATCGCGTTCTGCACGATCGCGAGGATGTCGCCGTCGGTGAGCGCAGTGCCGCGGCTGTAGTTGTCGCTTGCCTGGGCGACGAAGTTCACCTTGTTCGGCACCCTGGCGCCGGTGCCGTCGGTGTAGGTGGTGTTGATGTTGAAGTAGGGCGAGCCGCCGATGTTCGCGGCCAGGTGGCCCAGGATGTCGACTGCGGTGTTGCCGGCCCAGTTGCCGTACCAGATGTAGTAGACGTTGACGCCGCCCGGGTCGCCCATGACGGGGCCGCCGTGGTACTGGATGCCGAAGCCGCGCACGCGCGCTGCGGCCGCCGCGCGGTCGGTGGCGCCGGGGCCGCTGTCGATCTGGCCCCAGCCGCGGCCCGTGGGGCGCATCGGGGTCTGGTCGTCGGTACGCACGGCACCGGCCTGGGCACCGAAGGCGGCTGCCACGGACGCGGCCAGCAGGCCGCAACGCAGGACTCCTCTCATCGCGATCTCCTCGTGCTCCCGCACGCTTTGGAAGCCGGATGGTAGGAGTCCGTGCACCTTGCGTGCGCGCCCTCCTGCACCCTCAATCAGGGGGTGCCGGGGCCGTCGAGTTCCAGCATCAGGCTGTCGGCCAGGAACTTGGCGGCCCAGTTCAGGTACTCGAAGCGGCCATAGTCGCCGTCGACCGGGAACGAGCCCTTCACGCCGCCGCGCGTTTCCGGCGGGCCGTCCAGCCGCACCGTGCGGCGGACGTAGGCGTTGGCGCGCAGCGCCGCTTCGCGCCAGCCGGCGTCGCCCGTGATGCCGGCCAGCAGCTGCCAGCAGATCGCGATCTGCGCGGTGCCGGTGAGGCAGGCCCAGCGGGCTGCGGGCGACCAGTCGGGGTCGAGCAGGCCGGGCAGGAAGCCGTCGGGCTGCATCGCGCCGCGCAGGCCGCGGGCCATGCGCAATGCGGGCTCCAGCAGGTCCTGCGATGGCTGGAAGCGCCACGCCTCGATGATGCCGCGCAGCGCGTAGCCCAGGGTGTGCGTCAGGGGGCGCGTGGCGTCGGAGAGGCAGCAGTCGGCCAGCCAGCCGTTCGGGGCCATGCCGAGCAGGGTCCACTGGACGTTGCGCATCGCGGCCTCGGCCCAGCTCTCGCGGTGCGCGATCCGGGCCGCTTCCAGCAGGCCCCAGGCCACGTGGGTGTCGTAGCGCTTGTCGTTGCGCTTCACGAAGGGCGAGAGGTGGCGGCGCCAGGCGCCGTCAGGGTCCTGCGCCTGCACCAGCCAGTCGGCGGCGCGCGCCATCGGCTCGCCGTAGCGGCCGGTCTCGGCCTGCGCCGCGGCCAGGCCCAGCAGGATCTGGCCGGTGTTGAACGCCACCGGCTGGACCGGCTGCGAATCGATCTTGCCGCCCTGGAAGGCGCCGTCGGCGAACTGGATGCCCACCAGCCAGTCGGCCATGCGCAGCCCGCGTTCGCGCCACGCGGCCTGGCCGCTGTGGCGCGCGTACTGCAGCATCGTGGGCACGATGTAGCCGGTGGTCTCGGGGTAGGACGTGGCCCAGCCCTTGACGAGGCTGTAGTCGCGCGCCACGCCGCCGTCGTTCGAGCGCGAACGGTCCTGCGCCACCGCCAGCCAGTCCATCGCCGCCGCCAGCACGCGCTCGGCGCCCGGGTCGGCGGCCGGCAGGCCGGCGGCGTCGCGCCGCGCCTCGTCGCGCGCCGCGGTCGGCAGGGCCATGCGATCCAGCGCGCGCCCCACGCGTTGGCGCAGGGCGCGGATCACCACGCGCCGGCTCCGGGTGACGGCAGCGTCTCGGCCGCGGCGTGAAGGTAACGCGCGGTGCGGCGCTTGGCTTCGATGTCGGCGTAGACGCGCTCGGCCTGCGGCACCGAAATGGCGAGCACGGCCGCCAGGTTGGCGGCGGGCACGCCATGGTCCACCGCCCACAGCGCCAGGTCCATCTGCGCGTAGGGCAGCGCGAAGTAGAACTCGTCCTGGCCCTGCGCCAGCGTGTAGGTGTCGGTGGTGGGGACCGCGCTGCAGATGTCTTCCGGCAGCCCGAGCGCGCGCGCCATCGCGTAGACCTGGGTCTTGTACAGGTGCGCGATCGGCTTCAGGTCGGCGGCGCCGTCGCCCACCTTGACGAAGAAGCCCTGGTCGTACTCCAGCCGGTTGGGCGTGCCGATCACCGCGTAGTTCAGGCGGTCGGCGTGGAAGTAGTCCATCGTCTTGCGCACGCGCTGCTTGAAGTTCGTGGCGGCCACGATCTGCAGGTATTCGCGCACCGGCAAGCGAGCCTCGTGCAGCGTGCCGGCGGGGTCGGCGACGACGAGCTTGTAGTAGTTGATGCCGCCGGTCAGCCCGCCGGCGATGACGATCTTGTTCTTCCAGCCTTCGCCGTAGGCCGGGAAGACGCGCCGGATGGCCTCGTCGCGCTGGCGGTAGCAGCCGAGCGCTTCCAGTGCGGGCGCGATGTCGAACACCTCGTGCGCCACGCCCAGGTGCTGCACCAGCGCGCGCCCGCGCTCGGTGGAAAAGCCGCTCGAGTCGCGTTCCGGCAGCAGCAGCGCGAAGACCTTCGAAGCGCCCACCGCGCGCACCGCGAGCGCGGCCGAGACCGAGCTGTCGATGCCGCCCGAGACCGCGACGACGAAGCCGCGGCGGTGCAGTTTCTGGGCCAGCGTCTCGCGCATCCAGGCGCCGATGCGGTCGGCCTCGGCGATGCAGTCCAGCTGCAGCACCTGCGGCCCGAAGCCCTGCGCGGCCATTGCGCGCTCAGCCGCGCTTGCGGCCGACGAAGGCGGCCACCGCGTCCAGGCTGTCCAGGTTCTCGGGCACCATCTCGTCGTCGCCGACCTTGATGCCGTAGGTCTCTTCCAGGTGGGCGATGAGTTCGAGGAAGCCGGTCGAGTCCAGCACGTGGTGCTCGAGGAACGAATCGCCGCCGGCGAGCGGCCTGCCGCCGCTGCCCATGATGAAGTTGTCCTCGATGTAGCGGCGCAGCGCCGCCTTCAGATCGTCCATCAAACCGCTCCCTCGCCGCCCGGCGGACGCGACCGCAGTGCCGCATGCCGGACCTTGCCCGATTCCGTTTTCGGCAGCTCCGCGACGATCTCCACCGTCTGCGGCGCCATGTGGCTCTCCAGGTGGGCCAGGCAGTGGCGCACGATCTCGCGCGGCGTCAGGGAAGCACCTTTGCTCAGTGTGACATAGGCCTTCACGGCCTGACCCATCGTTTCGTGGGGAATGCCGACGACTGCACAGCCGCTGACGCCTTCGATGTGGTGGATGACCTCTTCCACCTCGCGCGGGGCCACCTTCTCGCCGCGCGTCTTGATGATGTCGTCGCTGCGCGAGACGAAGTGCAGCCAGCCTTCGCCGTCTGTCCGGAAGATGTCGCCGGTGTGCAGCACCAGCTCGCCCTCGACAGGGCCGGGCCGCAGGCGCCGCGCCGTCTCCTCCGGGCGCCGCCAGTAGCCGCGCATCACGTGGCTGCCGCGCACCACCAGCTCGCCGGTGCTGCCGTGGGGCAGGCGGCGGCCTTCCTCGTCGACCAGCCAGTGCTCCTGGTTGGGCATGCCGCGGCCCACGCTGCCGGGCCGGCGGTCGATCTCCTCCGGCGGCAGGAAGCTGATGCGCTTGCACTCGGTCATGCCGTACATCGAGAAGAAGCGCGCCTGCGGCCAGGCCCGGCGCAGCCTTTCCACGTGGCGCACCGGCAGCGCCGCCGCCGCGTTGGTGGCGATGCGGATCGCGCCGTGGTCGAAGCGTTCCAGCTGCGGCAGGTCCAGCAGCGCGCCGTAGAGCGTGGGCACGCCGGGGAACACGGTCACGCGCTCGCGCTCCAGCGCCTCGGCCAGCTTGATCGGGAACGCGGCGCGCTCCAGCGTCACGGTGGCGCCCAGCCCCAGGCCCATCAGCAGGTTGTACAGGCCGTAGCTGAAGGTGGGCGGCAGCGCGAGGCCGATGACGTCGCTCTCGGCGAAGCCGATGTAGGCCTGCACCGAGTTCCAGGCGCTCACCATGTTCAGGTGCGTGAGCATCACGCCCTTGGGCTGGCCGGTGCTGCCGGAGGTGTAGATGATGGCCGCCAGGTCCTGGTCGATGCGGCGCACGGGCGCGGCCTCGGGCGCCGGCGCCTCGAAGTCGCCCGCCGCGCGCACGCGGGCGAGCGAAGGGCAACGTGTCTCGATGCCCTGCCAGGCGCCGGCCAGTCTTTCGTCGGCCAGCAGCACGCGCGCTTCGGTGTCGTCGATCACGAAGGCCAGCTTCTCGGCCTTGGTGGTGGCGCCCAGCGGCACCATCACCCCGCCCACGGCCAGGATGGCGTGCAGCGCGACGGCGTACTCGACGTCGCTTTCCATCAGCAGCACCACGCGGTCGCCCGGCCGCACGCCGTCGGCCTGCAGCACCGCGGCCAGGCGGTCCACGCGCTGCCTCAGCTCGCCGTAGCTCACGCGCCGGCTGCCCGAGACGAGCGCGGTCTTGGCCGGCAGCCGCGCCGCGCTCGCCTCGAAGGCGTGGTGCAGCAGCCGGTTCACGCCGTGCCCCGCACGAACTGCCGCTGCAGCCACATCGTGGAGACGATGCCGACGAAGGCCATGTTGTCGCCGAAGCCGATGGCGCGGCCGCTGCGGCACTTCTCCACCAGCTTCGCCACCGCGCCGGCGTCGAAGAGCCCGGCATCGGCCAGGCTGGCGGGCGAGAGCAGCTCGGAGGTCTCCTCGCGCAGCCGGCCGGCTTCGAAGAAACAGGCGCTGTCGGGCGCGCGGTACGGCTGCTTGGTGCGCTGGCCGATGGAAGGCGGCAGCTCGGACCCGAAGGCGCGGCGCAGGATCACCTTCTCGTGCAGGCCGGCCAGCTTCAGGCGCGGCGGCAGGCGGCAGGCGAATTCCAGCACCCGGTGGTCCAGGAACGGGAAACGCGCCTCGATCGAGGCCGCCATCGCCATCCGGTCGCCTTGGGAAGACAGCAGGTAGCCCGACATCAGCGTGTGCGCTTCCACGTACTGGTCGCGCGCCAGCGCCGGCCAGCGCGCGAAGTCGGCCGGCACCGCGGCGGCGAGTGCCTGTTCGGCGTTGAAGGCTTCGGCACGCGCGCGCCAGTCCGGGTGCAGGAAGGCGAGCGCGCGCCGCGTGGTGGCGATGCGCAGCGCGTGCGCGAAGGCTGGCGTGCCCGCCTTGTCCAGCCCGCTGGCGAAGAAGCCCTGCGTCATCGCGCGGCCGGCGGCCGGCGAATGGGCCAGGTAGGGGTACAGGCGGCCGAGCAGCGCGCCGCGCCACTTCGAGCCCGGCGCGCGCGCCACGAAGCGGCGGATCGCCGCCTCCTTGAAGAGGTCGTAGCCGCCGAAGGCCTCGTCGGCGCCTTCGCCGGTGAGCACCACCTTGTAGCCGGCGGCACGCACGCTGTCGGCCAGCAGCATCATCGGCACCGGCGCCGTGCGCACCACGGGGCTCTCGGCGTGCCGCACCATGCGCGGGAAGGCGGCCGCGATGCCGGCCTTGCCGGCCTCGATGGACGAATGGTCGGTGCCCAGCCGCGCCACCAGTGCCTGCTGATGCTCGCGCTCGTCGAACTCGGCGTCCTCGAAGGTGAGCGAGAAGCTGCGCAGCGGCGTCTCGGTGCGGCGGCGGATGATGGTGGTGATGATCGAGCTGTCCAGCCCGCCCGAGAGGTACGCGCCCACCGGCACGTCGGCGCGCAACTGCAGCCGCACCGCGTCGACGAGCAGGTGGCGCAGCTCGTCGACCCAGTCCTCGTCGCGCCGCTCGGGCGCCGGTTCGGCACCGAAGGGCCAGTCCCAGAACCGGATGAGCTTCGTGCCGCCGGCGTCGACCGCCAGCAGGTGCCCCGGTGCGAGCGTCTCGACGCCTTCCCACACGCTGCCCGGCGGCAGCACCGACCAGAGCGAGAACACCGAAGCGAGCCCGGCCGCGTCCAGCCGGCGCGGCACCGACGGCAGTGCGAACAGCGCCTTCACCTCGGAAGCGAAGGCGATGCGGCCTTCGGTGCGCGTCCAGTACAGCGGCCGGATGCCGACACGGTCGCGCGCCAGCAGCAGGCGCCGGCGGCGGCCGTCCCAGAGCGCGATGGCGAACTGGCCGTTGAGTTCGCGCACGAAGTCGTCGCCGAGTTCCTCGTACAGGTGGACCAGCACCTCGGTGTCGGACGCGGTGCGGAAGACATGCCCGCGCTTCACGAGGTCGGCGCGCAACTCCAGGTAGTTGAAGATCTCGCCGTTGAAGACGACCTGGATCGAACCGTCCTCGTTGCCCAGCGGCTGCGCGCCGCCTTCGAGGTCGATGATCGCCAGCCGCGCGTGCCCCAGGCCGACCGGGCCCTCGACGAGCACGCCCTGGCCGTCGGGCCCGCGGTGGTGCAGCGCGGCGACCATGGCCTGGACCTCCTCGCGCCGCGGCGGTGCGGCGCCGGGGGCGCTCCAGAGGCCGGCGATGCCGCACATCTTGCGCGTCAGCGCTTGGTGAAGGCGCCGCCGTAGTCGGCGTGCAGCAGCGGCACGCCGGGGTCGAGGTCGATCACCGCCGCACCCCACGAAAGCCCCACACCGTAGCCCAGCAGCATGAGCTTCTGGCGCGCCGCGCGCTCGGCGGCCAGGCGCCGCGTCAGCGCCACCGCGACGGAAGGGCCGCCGCAGTTGCCGGTGTCTTCCAGCACGATGGGCACGCGCTCTTCGGGCAGGCCGCACTTCTTCATCAGGTGCTTCATGATGAAGCGGTTCGACTGGTGGAAGAGGTAGGCGTCGACGTCGCCGACCGCGCAGCCCGCCTGCGCCAGCGCGTCCTGGATGAGCGGCGGCACGCGCTTGATGGTGAAGTTGAAGATGCCGGCGCCGTCCATGCGCAGCGAAAGGTCGCGCGGGTCGGCCGGCGTGCGGTCGCGGAAGGCGCCGCCGCGGATGATGAGCCCGCCGGCGCCGCTGCCGTCTGTGTGCAGCACGAAGTGGCCCGTGCCCTCGTCGGACAGTTCCACCGCGGTCGCCGAGCCCGAGTCGCTGAAGAGCAGCGTGGTGGCGTGGTCGGAGGGGTCGACGAAGCGGCTCGGCGTCTCGCCGTGCAGCATGAGGATGCGCCGGTGGCCGCCGCCCTTCAGCATGGCCGCGGCCAGGTACAGGCCGTAGGGCCAGCCCGAGCAGCCCAGCCCGACGTCGAACGCGGCGCAGCTGTCGGGCAGGCCCAGCCACTGCTGCAACAGGCAGGCGCTGGAGGGCAGGAAATGGTCGGGGCTCTGGGTGACGAAGACGAGGCCGCTGATCGAGTCGCGCTCCCAGCCCAGGCGCTGCAGCAGGTTTTCCGCCGCCTCGAAGCTCAGGTCGGCGGCGGTGGTGCCGGGCTCCACGACGCGGCGCTCGCGCACGCCGGCCATCTGCACCACCTTGCGCACCTCGTCGGGGTCGAAGCCGTTGGCGGGGTCCAGGTTGTCGGCCACCTTCGCCGGCACGCAGGTGGCGACGCCGGCGACGCGGAAGCCCGCGATGGAAGTCTTCATCTCAATCCACGATGCGGGCGCCGCCGTCGATGACGAGCGTCTGGCCAACGATGCCCTCGGCCGCCGGGCTGCAGGCGAAGCGCACCAGGCGCGCCACTTCCTCCGGCGTGACGAAGCGGCCGCGCGGCGTGCGTTTCAGGCCTTCGGCGATGCGCGCTTCCTTGTCGGGGAAGGCGTCCCAGGCTTCGGTGAGCACGCTGCCCGGCGAGACGATGTTGACGCGCACGCCCGCCGGCGCCAGCTCGGCCGCCAGGTGACGCGCCAGCGACTCGAGCGCGCCCTTGCTGCTGCCGATGGCGGCGTACGCCGGCACCGCGCGCACCGCGCCCGCCGACGAGATGGCGACGACGGCCGAGCCTTCGCCGAGCGCGGGCCTGAGCGTCTGCACCAGCTCGAAGAAGGCGCGCACATTGAGCGCCAGCGTGAAGTCCCAGTGGCGCAGCGAGAGCTGCTCGAACGGCCGGTGCACGCCGGTGGCGGCGGCGTGCACGATGGAGACGCTGCCGGCCGGCAAGGCGGCCAGCCGCTCCTGCACCGCGGCCATGCCCTTGGGCTGCGAGAGGTCGCCGCGCAGCAGCTCCAGCTGCAGCGATTCGGCTGCCGCCGCCTCGCCAAGCGCGTTGGCCGCGTTGTCGTTGCGCGCGTAGTTGGCCACCACCTGGGCGCCGGCGCGCGCCAGCTCCATCGAGATCGCGCGGCCGATGCCGCGCGTGCCGCCGGTGACCAGCACGGTGCGGCCGTCCAGGCGGCCGAAGTTGTCGTTCATGGCGTCGCGCCTCCGGCGAGGAACCGCTCGAGCACCTCGTCGCGGAACTGCGGCGCGAAGCGCTCGATGGGCATGAAGGTGAACATCAGCTTGCACTGCGCCACGGTGCGGCCGGCCACGTCGAGCCGGCAGTCGGCGTTGGCATAACGCGCTTCGTTGGCGGAGATCTCGCCCGTCATCAGCGCCTCGGCGCCCGGGCGGACCCAGTCGCGAAAGCTCGCCGACAGGATCTTGGCCAGCAGCGCCTTGCCGCGCGGCAGCTGCTGCGCGTCGAGCGCCTTGGCGGCGGTCTGGCCCATCATCTCGGTCAGCAGCACGCCGGGCATCACCGGGAAGCCGGGGAAGTGGTCGGCGAAGAGTTCCTCGTTCTCGGGGATGCGGCGCGTCGCGACGCAGCGCACGCCGGGTTCCAGTTCGAGGATGCGGTCGACGAGGACGAAGCGCATCCGGGCCCGTTCTTCAGGCTTCGGCCAGGGCGCCGTGGCGGCGCAGCAGCTCGACGATGTCCTGCACGCTGGCCAGGGCGTCGATCTCGGCCTCGTCGAGGTGGATGTCGAACTTCTCGTCGAGCGCGGCGATGAGCGACAGCGTGCCCAGCGAGTCCCAGCCCGCGATGTCCTTGCGCTCGGTGTCGGGCTTGATGCGGCCGGCCGGTTCCTCGAAGACTTCGGCGATCCAGGCGAGGATGTCTTGGTGATTCATGGCGCTGGGGCGGGCAGGCGGTGAGGCGAGGCAGGATAGCGGATCGACCCGCACCCGCCATCCCGAATGCGGGGGTGGCCGCGCGGCGGGCGTGAACTGTTGCCCGGGGGGTCAGGCCAGTTCGTAGAAGAGGCGCCCGTCGCGCTGCAGTTCGCGCGTGCAGTCGATGGCGTCGCGCACCCGCACCGACAGCAGTTCGGACGCCCCCACCTTCACGCGCGCGACGCTGCCGCGGGCGACGAGCGCGTCGTAGAGCCGCCAGGGGCGCCGGCGCGCGATCGCGGCGCGCGCGAAGGCGTAGGTGCGCACGGTGCGCGCGCGGCCCTCGGCGTCGACCACCGGGGCGTCGAAGGGCTGGTCGGTGTACAGCGGGAAGGGCAGCGTCTCGTGCACCAGGTGCTCGAGCCAGTGGAAGAAGGTGAAGAACTCGATCCCCACGTTGAGGAACACGACCAGGCCATCGGCCTTCTGCAGTTCGTCGAAGGGCGTGCCCGGGCCGCAGGGATGCAGGCAGTCCGGGTGGGCGGCGATGAAGCGCGCCGCCTCCGGCCCGTGCACGAGCACGGGGTGCGTGGGG
The DNA here is from genome assembly GCA_964454485.1 of uncultured Rubrivivax sp. Classification (GTDB taxonomy): domain Bacteria; phylum Pseudomonadota; class Gammaproteobacteria; order Burkholderiales; family Burkholderiaceae_C; genus Rubrivivax. Next base: position 3,116 of record CAYVXO010000157.1, on the reverse strand, counting down.
TGCAGGCTGCGCTGCACGCCTTCGCGTCGCCGGAACGATTCGGAGACCATGCCCATCATCGAAGGCGTTCGCCGCACGTCGAAGCGGCGCCCGCTTTCCAGCCAGTCGAGCGAGGCGCCGCTGGTGGGCAGCGAAGGCATCAGCAGGTGGCCGCGCGGGCCCAGCGCCTCCAGGAAGACGTCGGCCAGGTCGCGCGCGTTGCCGCGGAAGCCGTGCTCGCGCGAGAAGGCCGCGTGCAGCATCACGGTGTCGCCTTCGCGCACGCCCAGCCGGCGCAGTGCCACCAGAAGTTCGGGCCGGCCGTAGCTGCGGAAGCGGGCGTTGAAGGCGATGCGGCCTTCCTTCAGCCGCGCCTTCAGCGCCTTGCGCCACGCCGGCGGCACGAATTTCGACAGGTTCACGACGCCTCTGCCGCGGCGGCGAGCGCCTCGTACTGCTCCGGCGTGCCCACGTTGTGCCAGGCGCCGGCCCAGGCGCTGCCGCCCAGGCGGCCGGCGGCCGCCGCCTCGAACAGCCTCGGCCCCAGCGGCGCGCGCGTGCCGGCGGCGATGCCTTCCACCATCGCCGGCCGCAGCAGCGCCAGGTTGGCATAGGTCCAGCGCCGCGCCCCCGCGCGCGAAAGGCGGCCGGCCGCGTCGAGCGCAAAGTCGCCTGCCGGATGGAAGGGCGGGTTGGGCACCAGCCACAGGTGGCCGAGGTCGCTGCCGGCCTCGAAGCGGCGCCGCTCGGCGTCGTCGAAGCCGAAGCCGGGCACGAAGATGTCGCCCGAGACGACCCAGAACGCCTCGTCGCCGCGCGGCGCCAGCCAGGGCAGCGCGGTGGCGATGCCGCCGGCCGTTTCGAGCGCGCCGCCCCAGTCGCGACCCTCGGTCGAATAGCGGATGACGAGGCCCCAGCGCGCGCCGTCGCCCAGCGCGGCGGGGAACTGCTCCTCGAGCCAGGCGGTGTTGACGACGACCTCGCGCACGCCGGCGCGCGCCAGCGCTTCCAGGTGCCATTCGATGAGCGGCTTGCCGCGCAGCGGCAGCAGCGGCTTGGGGCAGCGGTCGGACAGCGGGCGCATGCGTTCGCCGCGCCCGGCGGCGAGGATCAGGGCTCGAGCCGTCATGCGGCCCCGAGTTTAGGGGCTCAGTGCGCGGGGCCGAGGCCGATCGGCGCCGGTGCCTGCATCACGATGCGGCTGAACAGCGGCTTGTACTCGTCGCTCGGCTCGTGGCCGGTGAGCGGGTCCTTGTGGGTCGCGAAGGCGGCGTCGAGCTCGTTCCAGTCGGCTTCGGTCAGCACGCGGCGCGCCGCCGGCAGGATCTCTGTCTCCTCGACCGACATGTGGTCGAGGTAGGCGCGAACGTAGCGGTCGACCGCGGTCTCGAAGGCGTCGCGGCGGGATTCGCCCAGCACCTCGAAGGCGAGCAGCGCGTGCTCGAGCTCGCGGATCGCCTTCTCGCCGCGCGCGTGGTCGGCGTCCAGCCGGTCGAGCACCGGCTTGAGCTCGGGGGCGCGCGCCAGGACCTTCGGGAACAGCAGCTGGGTTTCCTTCGGGTGGTGCAGCCGCTCCGGGAATTCGTCGACGTAGAACAGCATCGCGCGCAGCACGGCGAAGTCGGGCATCGCGTCCTCACGCCGGGCGTGCACCAGCATCATGGTGAGCGAACGCAGCATCGCGGCCAGGGCCTGGTGTTCGTCCTGGATGATCTCGAGGGCAGGGTGACGCATGGCGTTGTGCGCGCGAACGCAGTTCTCGGTTGGGAATGAGGCCAGCTTCGCCGAACGCGCCGGGCGGGGGCTTGCGTCAGGTCAAGCCGCCCCGCAGCGCACCAGGGTGTGGCGCTCCACGTGGCGCGGCGCGAAGGCCGCTTCCAGGGCGTTCATCACGGCCTGCGCGCGCAGGCTGCCGTCGCCGCCGCGGTTGCAGACGAACACGTCCAGCGTGACCGCGGCGTCCTCGGGCCAGGTGTGCAGCGCCAGGTGCGATTCCGCCAGCAGCACGGTGCCGGTGACGCCGCCGTTGCCTTCGAAGTGGTGGAAGCGGTCGCCCACGCAGCGCAGGCCGGCCTCGGCCACCAGCCGCAGCGCCAGCGCGCGCAGCGCGTCGGGGTTGCGCATGAGGGCCAGCGCCCCGTCGCAGCCGCTCAGGTCCGACGTGAGGTGCAGGCCGGCCGGCACGCTCGGCCGCGACGCCGGCACGCCGGAGGCGGCGAGCGCGGCGCGCGCCTCGGCCACCTCGCGGTTCAGGCGCAGCCACTCGGCGCCGCCCTCGACCCATTCGGTCACGTCCACGCGCACGCCCACCAGGCCGCCTTCGCTGGTGCGGTGCTCGTAGATGCGCTGCCAGCGCCCGCCCACCAGGAACGACAGCTGCGGCTCGTGCGGCTGGCGGCGGCCGGCCAGGCGCTTCGCCAGCCATTCCTCGAAGTTGTGCTGGCGCGCCGGCAGCCCGCCGGCGGCGTGGTTGGCGCGCACCAGCGCCTCGAAGGTGGGCTGGGCGTCGAGCAGGTGCGCCACCAGCGGGTACATGCGGCGCATGCGCGCATTGGTGAGCACCAGCCGGTCCTGCGCGTCGTAGAGCTCGAAGCCGGCGGGCAGCGCCTCGATCGCGTCGCGCAGCCGGGTGCGCGCCAGGTCGGCCTCGCGGCGCGCCGCCTCGAGCGCGCGTTCGCGCTGCATCAGCTCGGTCACGTCGGTGCTGTAGCTGAGGATGCCGCCGTCGCTCAGCCGGTGCTCGACGATGCGGCGCCAGCGGCCGTCGGGCATCTCGCGCACGACGCCGGTGCCGCACTGGCGGTGCTGCCAGACCCGTTCCTCGATCCACGAGGCCTCGCGACCGCGGGCTTCGGGGATCAGGTCGCGCTCGACGGCCTGGCGCAGCATCTGCTCGAAACCGATGCCGGGCACCAGCAGCGGGGCCATCGAGGCGTACAGCTCGCGGAAGCTGCGGTTGCACTGCACCAGCCGGTCTTCGACGTCGTACAGCACCACGCCAAGCGGCAGCGCGTCCAGCAGCTCGCGCGTGCGCCCGGCCTGCGCGGCGAGCGTGCGCCGCGCCTGCTCGGCTTCGCGCGCGCGGCGGGCGGCGAAGAAGGCCAGCGCCGCCGCCGCCGCGACGACCAGCGCGGCCG
>CAYVXO010000156.1:0-14191 GCA_964454485.1 uncultured Rubrivivax sp. | reverse complement strand
TGCTGGCCGCCGGAGCGCCGGCGGCGCAGGTGCGCGCGGCGATGGCGGCGGTGCTGGCCGGCCTGCAGGTGCGCGACCCGGCGCGACCGCGCGACCGCACACCGCCCGCCGAACCCGTCGGGGCCGACGCCGAGCCGTTGACCGAACGCGAACTGCAGGTGCTGGAACTGGTGGCCAAGGGCCTGACGAACCGCGACATCGGCGGCCTGCTGGGCATCTCCGCGCACACCGCGAAGTTCCATGTCGCCCAGGTGCTGGCCAAGCTGGGCGCCGCGTCGCGCGCCGAAGCCGTGGGTTCGGCGTTGCGGCTCGGGCTCATCGGCGTCTGAGGCAACGCATGGCCGAGACCTCCCTGCTCGACGCCTATTCGGCGGCCGTCAGCGGCGTCGTCGATGCCGCGCGCGACAGCGTGGTCTCGCTGCGCGTGCAGCAGGCGCGCGGGCGGGCCGGCGCCGGCAGCGGGTTCCTCGTCACGCCCGACGGCTACCTGCTGACCAACCACCACGTGGTCGACGGCGCGCAAGCGGTCGTGGCCGTGTTCGAGGACGGCGGCGAACATGGCGCCGAGGTGGTCGGCACCGACGCCGACACCGACCTGGCGCTGCTGCGCGTGGCCGCGGCGGACCGCCCGGCACACCTGCCGCTGGGCGACGACACGGCCTTGCGCGTCGGCCAGGTGGTGGTGGCGATCGGCAACCCGCACGGGCTGGGCCACACCGTCACCAGCGGCATCGTCTCGGCGCTCGGGCGCAGCCTGCGCACCCGCAACGGCCGGCTCATCGACCGCGTGGTGCAGACCGACGCCAGCCTCAACCCGGGCAACTCCGGCGGCCCGCTGCTCGACACCGCGGCCGAGGTGGTGGGCGTGAACACGGCGCTCATCGCCGGCGCCAGCGCGCTGTGCTTCGCGGTGCCTTCGGGCACGGCGCACTGGGTGCTCGGCGAACTGCTGGGCCATGGCCGCGTGCGCCGCGCGTGGCTCGGGGTTTCGGTGCAGACGCAGCCGCTGGCCCGGCGCGTGGCGCTGCATCACGGGCTGGAACAGGCCAGCTGCGTGGCGGTGGACACCGTGCTGCCGGAAAGCCCGGCGGCGCGCGCCGGCGTCGCGGTCGGCGACCGCATCGTCGCGGCCGACGGGCTGACGGTGGGCGACGCCGACGCGCTGCACCGCGTGCTGGTGGGCGACCGCGTGGGCCGCCCGGTGCGCCTGGACCTGCTGCGCGGCGCGCGGCGGCTGGTGCTGGAGATCGTGCCGCAGGCGCGGCGCTGACGCGCGTGCCGCTCGACGCCCGCCTGGGTCAACGCCCGCCTGGGTCAGCGCCCGGCCCGGTCCGCCCCGGCGCGCGGAATCCAGTACGCCAGCTGCGCCGCCGCGGCGAAGGCCATGAGCCCGGTGACGGCGATGCCCGCGCCGAGCGAGAGCACGGCCGCCAGCAGTGACAGCAGCGCCGGCCCGCAGGAGGCGCCGATGTCCGTGATGAGCCGCCACACGCCCAGGAAGTGCGCGCGGCCGTGGCGCGGCGAATGGTCGGCGCCGATCGTCATCACCATGCCCGAGCCGATGCCGTTGCCGAAGCCGATCACCGCCGCGGCCAGCAGCAGCGTGCCGGCGCCGTTGGTCAGCGGGGTCAGCACGAGCGCCGCGCCCATCAGCAGCATCGAGGGCACCGCCACCCAGCGCCGGCCCTTGCGGTCCATCACGTGGCCGGCGGGGTAGAACACCAGCATGTCGACGGCGCCGGCCAGGCCGTAGATCAGCGAGGCGACCGAAGGCGCGAGCGCCAGCTGGTCGGCCCACAGCGGGATCACCGCCTGCCGTGTGGCGCGCACGGCGGCCACCAGCATCACGCCCAGGCCCAGCGTGAGGAACACGCGGCGGTGGTCGCGCAGGGTGGAGCGCAGCGTGGGCGCTTCGGCCGCGGCCGAAGCGGTGGGGTGGGGAACGGCCACGAGGTCCGGGATGCGTGCCGCCACCAGCGCCGCCAGCACCAGCGCGACGATGCCCACGCCGTAGGCGGCGTCGAGGCCCCAGCGGTGCATCGCCGCCGCCGACACGAAGGGGCCGATGAACATGCCCACCCGCATCACGCCGCCCAGCGTGGACAGCGCGCGGGCCCGGAATTCGGCCGGCACGGCGTCGGTCAGGTAGCTCTGGCGCGCGAGCCCGAACACGGCCTGCGACATGCCCACCATGAAGGCGCCCAGCGCCAACAGGCCCAGCTGCGCGGTGCCGGCGCACAGCGCCATCGCCAATGCGCACCAGACGGCCGCGGCCACGATGGCCCAGCGCTCGCCGCGCCGCATGGTGATGAGCGAGGCCGGGATGTTGCTCACCAGCGAGCCGACGCCGATCAGCGTGACGACGAGCGCGGCCGTCGGCACCGAGGCGCCGAGCTCGCGTGCGCTGAGCGGCACCACCGGCAGGATCGCCCCTTCGCCGATGCCGAACAGCAGCGAAGGGCCGAAGGCCGGCACGGCGATGCGGCGCAGGCTGAAGGGCTGTGGGGTCACGGGTGGGCGCGCGATGGAAGGCGTCGTGAAGGGAAGGTCGATTCTCGTGCCGATGCCGAAGGCGGGCGGCGCGGCCGACCGGCCGTGACAGGCTGCGCAAGAAGGCGGCCGTTACCGCTCGCTGACACCTGCGGCCGAGCGCCGATTCCAGAATACCGGCCATGCAAGAGAACCTGCCGGCCGCCGACCCTCGCCGCCGCGCGCTGCTGCTGGCACTGGGCGCGACACTCAGCGCCTGCGGGGGTGGCGGTGGCGCGCCCGCGGAGACGGTGGCGGGGCCGGTGCCGTCGCCATCGCCTTCACCGTCGCCTTCGCCGTCGCCTCCCCCCGCCAGCGGTGGCCCGACCACCGACTGCCGCGTCGCCTCGCTCGGCGCCGGCGCGGCCTTGAACGGCGCGCGCGCTTTCCCGGCCGACAACGCGTGGAACCTGGACATCTCGGCGGCGCCGGTCGACCCTGCGTCCGACACCCTGATCGCCAGCATCGGGCTCGCCACGGGCCTGCACCCGGACTTCGGTGCCGGCCTCTACCAGGGCGCGCCGATCGGCATCCCCTACGTGGTCGTCGCCGGCACGCAGGCGCCGGTGGCGATCCACTTCACCGCCTACGGCGACGAGAGCGACCCCGGCCCCTACCCGGTGCCGGCGGGCGCGCCCATCGAAGGCGGCGCGGCCAGCAGCGGCGACCGCCACGTGCTGGTGATCGACCGCGACCACAACCGGCTCTACGAACTCGACGCCGCCTACCCGAACGGTGATGGCTCGTGGAACGCCGCCTGCGGCGCCGTGTTCCAGCTCGACAGCAACCTGGTGCGCCCGGGCGGCCAGCCCGGCTGGACGAGTGCCGACGCCGCCGGCCTGCCCATCTTCCCGGGCCTGGCGCGCTACGAGGAAGCCGCCGCCGGCCCGGGCGGCATCCGCCACGCGCTGCGCTTCACCGCCGCGCGCACGCGCCGCGCCTACGTGCCGCCGGCCACCCACTGGGCCAGCAGCGCCACGAGCGCGAGCCTGCCGCCGATGGGCCTGCGCGTGCGGCTGAAGGCCGCCTACACGATCCCGGCCGGCTTCTCCACCGAGACGCGCGCGCTGCTGCAGGCGATGAAGACCTACGGCCTCATCCTGGCCGACAACGGCAGCAACTGGTACGTGAGCGGCGCGCCCGACGAGCGCTGGAACAACGACGCGCTGACGAGCGAACTGCGCCAGGTGCACGGCAGCGACTTCGAGGTCGTGCGCATGGACGGGCTGGTGGCGGGCTGAACGCCGACAGCAGGCATTGCCGCAGCGCCAGTGCAGCGGGGAACCCCGATGCCCGTGCGCCGACACGCGCGCAGAATCGTCGTTCCAACCCGAGCCCACGACGATGAACGCACCGCTGCCGCTGCCCGCGCTGGACGATGTCCGCGCCCACGAAGAGGAAATGGTGGCCCTGCGCCGCCAGATCCACGCCCTGCCCGAGCTGGCTTACGAGGAACATGCCACCGCCGACCTGGTGGCCGAGCGGCTGGCGCGCTGGGGCTACGAGGTGCACCGCGGCCTGGGCGGCACCGGCGTGGTGGGCACGCTGCGCGCGGGCACGGGCCGGCGCCACATCGGCCTGCGCGCCGACATGGACGCGCTGCCGATCGCCGAGACCAGCGGCAAGCCCTGGGCCAGCAAGGTGTTCGGCAAGATGCATGCGTGCGGCCACGACGGCCACACGGCGATGCTGCTCGCCGCGGCGCGCCACCTGGCCGCCACGCGGCGCTTCGACGGCCATGTCCACCTGGTCTTCCAGCCGGCCGAGGAAGGCCGGGCCGGCGCGCAGCGCATGCTCGACGACGGCTTCCTCGACCTCTTCCCCTGCGAAGCGATGTTCGGCATGCACAACATGCCCGGCCTGCCGGCAGGCCGCTTCGGCGTCGTGCCCGGCTACGCGATGGCCGCGGGCGACCGCGTGACCATCACCGTGCGCGGCGTCGGCGGCCATGGCGCGATGCCGCAGGCCGCGGTGGACACGGTGGTGGCCGCCTCCGGCATCGTGATGGCGCTGCAGACCGTGGTGTCGCGCAACCTGCCGCCGCTGCAGACCGGCATCGTCTCGGTCGGTGCCTTCCATTCGGGCGACGCGGCCAACGTGCTGCCCGAAAGCGCCGAGCTGCGGCTCACGGTGCGCTCGTTCCGCCCCGAGGTGCGCGACCTGCTGCAGAAGCGTGTGACCGAGATCGCGCAGTCGCAGGCCGCGGTGTACGGCGCCCGCGCCGAGGTGGACTACCAGCGCGGCTACCCGGCGCTCCACAACGACCCCGGGCAGACCGCGTTCTGCCGCCGCGTGGTGCAAGAGTGGCTGGGCGACGCCGGCCTCGTGGCCGACCCCGAACCGGTGAGCGCCAGCGAGGACTTCGCCTTCTTCCTGCAGCGCGTGCCGGGCTGCTACGTCTTCATCGGCAACGGCGAAGGCCCGGAAGGCGGCTGCATGGTGCACAACCCCGGCTACGACTTCAACGACTGCGTGCTGTCGACCGGGGCGAGCTACTGGGTGCGGCTGGTGGAGGCCTACCTGCCGGCGGCGGGCGCGCCTTAGCCGCAGCCCGCCGTCACCTCAGGAAGCCGGCAAAGAACCCGGAGAGCTCCTCGAAGCCGTCGAGCGGCAGGACGTGCGCGACGTACTGGTCCGGTCGCACCACGACCACGCATCCGGTGTCCCGGTCGATGCCGCGCATGTCGAAGATGTCGCCCGCGCCCTTGTGGTCGACGCAGAAGACCTTCTCGTGGTCCTGCAGACCGAGCTTGCCGGTCCTGGGCTTCAGCAGCGAGGGCATCTTCTCGTAGGCCAGCCGGTCGAAGGTCTGCTGGAAGACGGCGCGGAAGTCGATGACGGCATCGATGTCCTCGCCCCTTCGCGTGTGGCGCACCACCGGCGACTTCGGGTCGCGTTCCAGCCAGTCGGCCAGCCGGTGGATCGCCGAGCCGGGGTTCGAGTCGTCGGCCTTGCCGGCGAAGGCATAGAGGCGCCAGCGCGCGTCGGCCTCGGCCACGTGGCCCAGTTGCATCTGCCGCGCATCCGACAGGCGCACCACCGGAGCCGAATGGAAGCGGCGGCCGATCTGCAGGCCCCGGGCCAGGGCCTGGTGCCTCGACGCGGCGAACAGCGCCGACACGTCGTACTGGACGGCGATGCCTCCCGTGAACTCCAGGTTGGCCTTGAACTGGCGGATGATGCGCGGCTCCTCGGTGCCGTCACGCTCGGCCTGGGTGGTGGGGGCCGACATGATGCGCGCCCACTCGTGATCGGTCTCGACCAGCCGGCGCGCCTCGGTCAGGCGTTCCTTCGAATAGCTGCGCAGCAGGCTCGCGTCGGCCCGGCCCTGCAGCACGTGCACCAGCTTCCAGCCCAGGTTGAAGGTGTCCTGCATCGAGACGTTCATGCCCTGGCCGGCCTTGGGCGAGTGCGTGTGGCAGGCGTCGCCCGCGGTGAACACGCGCGGGTTGCGGTCCGAGCCTTCGGGCACGTCGTCGAACTTGTCGGTGATGCTGTGGCCGATGTCGTAGATCGACCACCAGACGATCTCCTTCACGTCGATCGAATAGGGCCGGAGGATGCGGTTGGCCGCCGCGATCATGTCGTCCTGGGTGAACTTGCGGCTCGCCGCCTTCTCGTCGGGCCGGAGCTTGTCCAGCTCCACGTACATGCGGAACACGTAGCCGCCTTCGCGCGGCAGGATCAGCACGTTGCCTTCGTTGGCCGAGGAGATCAGGCACTTCTGCCGCACGTCGGGGAAGTCGGTGTTGGCGAGGATGTCCATCACCCCCCAGGCCTGGTTCGCGGCGTCGCCGTGCAGCACGCCGCCGATCGACTTGCGCACCGCCGAGTGCGCGCCGTCGCAGCCCACCACGTAGTTCGCGCGCACGGTGCGCGTGGCCCACCAGTTCACGCCGCTGGCGTCTTTGAGCGTCACCGTCACCGGGTGGTCCTCGGTCGTGGGGTCCACGCTCAGGCTCACGACCTCCCAGCTGTAGTCGGGCTCCAGGCGCGACGGCGAGTTCTTCATCACCTCGAGGAAGAGTTCGTGCAGCCGCGCCTGGTTGATCAGGATGTGCGGCATTTCCGAACTGTCGTCGGCCACGTCCTGCACCCGGCCCACGCGCCGGATGTGGTCCGGGTTGGCCGGGTCGGGCATCCAGAAGTTGGTCTGGTTCACCCAGTAGGTTTCGCGCTTGACCTTGTCGGCGAAGCCGAAGGCCTGGAACATCTCCATCGTGCGCGTGTTGATGCCGTCGGCCTTGCCCTTGATGATGTTGCCGGGCATGCGCTCGACGATCATCGTCTCGATCTCGGGGAACTGGGCCAGCTGCGCGGCCAGGCACAGGCCGGCCGGCCCGGTGCCGGAGATCAGCACGTCCACCTTCTCGGGCAGCGGCTCGTTGACGCCGCGGTTGCGCCGGTTGGGCGCGGCCTGCCTGACGTCGGGGCTCCCGCCCCTGAAGCCGTCCTTGTAGAACTGCATCGCCTGTCTCCTGAGGGTTGCGCAGCGCCGCGGACGATCTTCCGGTGCGCGGACAAATGATATCTATACATATCATCGGCCGTCAAGACGGTATGTATACTTATCAAATGCGTCGCCCCGGGACCACCCCCATCCTGACTTCACCCTTGCACGGAGCCCGGTGATGGACTCGCTCGACATGGCGGGACATCTCATTCGCCGCCTGCACCAGCAGTCCACCCAGGTCTTCGTGCAGAGGACGCAGGCGGCGGGCTTCGACCTGACGCCGGTGCAGTTCGCGGCCCTCGACGCCATCCATGCCCACCCCGCCACCGACCAGGCGCGTGTCGCGGAGTTGATCGCTTACGACCGCGCCACCATCGGGGGCGTCATCGAGCGTCTGGAGCAGAAGGGCTGGATCCGCCGCGTCGTCAGCGAGCGGGACCGCAGAGCGCGCGAACTCTCGCTCACCGCGAAGGGCGAACGCGTCCTTGCGGCCTTGCTGCCCATCGTTCGCGACCTGCAGGACGAGATCCTGCCTTCGCTCACCAGCGCGGAGCGCGCCAGCCTTCTGAAGCTCGTTCGCCGGGCCGTAGGGCAGTAGGGCGGCTCGGTCGCGCCCGATGCCCGTGGTATCGGTGCAGGAACGGCCGAAGCATCCTCCGAACCGGTGCTCGCCCGGCGCGCCAGGCATCCGACGATGCACGCGAGTGTTCCGCGACATGGAGAACCTCTCGTCCATCCCGGGCCTGTCCGGCCGCCCAGGGCGGCATCGTGGCCAAGGCGTGGGGGCGCCGAAAGGTCGCGGTCAACGGCGTGGCCTTCGGGTGCATCAGGACACGGCTCACGCGCCGGAACGTCATCGTCGAGAACACGGCCGGCGCAGCCGGTACCCTCGGCACAAAATTGGTCGCGAAGGCCGCATCCGATGGCCCCACGGCGCGGGGCGCCATCACCGCGCCGGTCCGGCAGCCTTCGGCGTTGCAGATCCAGATGACCGTGCGCGAAGATCAACCAGGAGGCGGGCATCCGCTCGACGTCATGACGACCACCGAACCCTATGCCGAGATACGAGACGCGGTGCGCGCCCTGTGCGCCGGGTTCCCCGACAGCTACCACCGCGAGGTGGACGCGCAGCGAGCCTACCCGGAGGCCTTCGTCGACGCGCTCACCAAGGCCGGCTGGCTGGCCGCGCTGATCCCGCAGGAATACGGCGGCAGCGGCCTCGGCCTGGCCGAGGCGAGCGTGATCATGGAAGAGATCAACCGCAGCGGCGGAAACGCCGGCGCCTGCCACGGCCAGATGTACAACATGGGCACGCTGCTGCGGCACGGCTCGGCGGCGCAGAAGCAGCACTACCTGCCGCGCATCGCCAGCGGCCAGTGGCGGCTGCAGAGCATGGGCGTCACCGAGCCCACCACCGGCACCGACACCACGAAGATCAAGACCACCGCCGTGCGCCGCGGTGACCGCTGGGTGGTCAACGGCCAGAAGGTGTGGATCAGCCGCGTGCAGCACTCCGACTTCATGATCCTGCTGGCGCGCACCACGCCGCTGGCCGAGGTGAGGAAGAAGAGCGAGGGCCTGTCGATCTTCATCGTCGACCTGCACGAGGCGCTGAAGAAGGGCCTGACCGTGCGGCCGATCGCCAACATGGTCAATCACGAGACCAACGAGCTGTTCTTCGAGGACCTGGAGATCCCGCACGAGAACCTGATCGGCGAAGAAGGCCAGGGCTTCCGATACATCCTGGACGGCCTGAACGCCGAACGCACGCTGATCGCCGCCGAGTGCATCGGCGACGGCCGCTGGTTCGTCGAGCGGGCGGCGCAGTACGCGAAGCAGCGCATCGTCTTCGGCCGGCCCATCGGCCAGAACCAGGGCGTGCAGTTCCCCCTGGCCGAGGCGCACATCGAGGTCGAGGCCGCCAGCCTGATGCGCTGGGAAGCCTGCCGCCTGTACGACGCCCACCAGCCCTGCGGCGCGCAGGCCAACATGGCCAAGTACCTGGCCGCCAAGGCCAGCTGGGAGGCCGCCAACGCCTGCCTGCAGACGCACGGCGGCTTCGGCTTCGCCTGCGAATACGACGTCGAGCGCAAGTTTCGCGAGACCCGCCTCTATCAGGTGGCGCCGATCTCCACCAACCTGATCTTCAGCTACGTGGCCGAGCACCTGCTCGGCCTGCCGCGGAGCTTCTGAGACGCAACTCAGCGCGGCCCCACCACCGCGAACGCCGCGCCCTGCGGGTCCAGGCCGAGCACGATCCAGCGGCCGCCGGGCACCTGGTGCGGGCCCATCAGCACCTTGCCGCCGCCGGCCGCGATGCGCGCCAGCGAGGTGTCCACGCTGGCCACGTTGACGTAGTAGAGCCAATAGGGCCGCGGCGCGTCGGGCTGCTTGAGCGCCATGCCGCCGTCGGCTTCGTTGCCCTGGGCGCCGGTGGCGAACAGCTGGTAGACGCCGTTGGGCCCCATGTCCAGCGTCTCGCCCTTGCGCCAGCCGAACAGCTCGCCGTAGAACGCGAGCGCGCCTTCGAGGCTGGTGGTGTGCAGTTCGTGCCAGCCGATGTGGCCGGGCGTGCCCGGTGCCGGCGGCGGGGGCGGCTCCATGCCTTCGGAGGGCGTGCCCTTGAACAGCGACAGCACTGCGCCCTGCGGGTCGTTCACGATCGAGAATCGGCCGACGCCCGGGATGTCCTGCGGCGGCACGATCAGCTGGCCGCCCAGGCGTTGCGTCAGCGCGGCGGCGGCGTCCACATCGTCCACCGCCACGTAGCCGGTCCAGCCCGGGCAGGCGCCGCCCGCCTTCATCTCGTCGGTCAGCGCCATCATGCCGCCGACCGCGTGGTCGGCCGGGCCGACCATCGTGTACTGCATGCCCGGCATGCCGGAGTCGCGCGCCACCCAGCCGCAGACGCTGGCGTAGAAGGCCTCGGCCCCCTTCAGGTCGGTGGTGTTGAGCTCGAACCAGACATGCTTGCCCTTGAAGTCGCTCATCGCAATGCTCCTGGCGGAAGGTCAGGCATTGCAGCACGGCGCCATGACGCCGGCAAGACGGCCGGGCTCGTTTCAGGCCGCGGCCGGGGCGTCCTTCTCCAGCGGCCCGCCCAGCGCCTCCACCAGCTCCGGCAGCAGCTGCTGCAGCTCGCCGGTCATGATCGCCACGTCGGCGTCGAAGCCGTCGTCTTCGGCCGCGTCGGACGGCGGCTGGCCTTCCAGCACCACGTCGAGCAGCTTGATCTTCTTCAGCGCCAGCGCGTCGGTCAGCACGAACGACACGCGGCCGCGCCAGGTGAGCGCCAGCTGGGTGGGCAGCTTGCCCTGCCGGATGTGCGCGCCGAGTTCGTCGATCTCCAGCGTGTGGCGCGCGTAGCGCACCAGGGCCTTCTCGCTGTCGGGTTGGCGCAGCTCGCATTCGCGGTCGATGCTGAAGCCGTGCGGCGCCTCCTTCTCGCTCAGCCAGGCCGCCATCGCCGCCGCCGGCGAGAGCGCGGTCTGCAGCGGCGCCAGGCGCAGGCCGCCGAACAGCTCGACCAGCTGCGTGGCCACCACGTCGGCCTTCTTCGCGCTGGCCGCGCCCACGAGCACGCGGCCTGCCTTCAGGTCGATCCACACCGGCGCCGTCGAACGCTTCGGGAAGGCGCGCGGCAGCAGCTCGTGCACCACCTGCTCCTTGATCTCGCGCGCGGCCTTGCCCTTCGGGCGGCGGCCGGTGTCGGCCTCGATCTGGTCCAGCCGCGCGTTCAGCTGCTCCTTCACCACGCCGGCCGGCACGGGCTTGGTCTCGCTGCACAGCTTCAGCACGAGCTGCCCGCCCACGCTTTCGATCAGCGCACCGTGCTGGCGGCCGCGCGGCTCCAGCCATCCCACCGACTCGGGCTGGCTCGGGCGGCAGGCCGTGAAACGGGCGCCGGCCAGGCGCCTTTCGATCTCGGCCTGGGTGGGCGGCTCCCACTGGTCGATGCGGTAGGGAATCGCGTTCTTGAACATGGGGCGCCGGGGCAGGGCAGAAGCAGCAAGGGCCTGGACATGTCCAGGCCCTTGATCCGCAGGCTGTAGGGGTGGTGGAGACGAAGGGGATCGAACCCTCGACCTTCGCATTGCGAACGCGACGCTCTCCCAGCTGAGCTACGTCCCCACGTGAGTCGCGCAGTTTAACATCTCCCGGCGGCCCCCTTGCGAAGGCCGATGGAGACCAGTTCCCATGCACCGCCGCCTGGACCCCGCCTGGCTCGACGCCCAGTACAACGCGCGCGCCGCCATCGCCGACCCCGCCAGCTACTTCGAGCGCTGGGCGCGCGCCTCTGCGCTCGCGCGCGAGGGCAGTACCGGCCGCCAGCTCGACATCGCCTACGGCCCCGGCGGCGCGGCCGAGACGCTGGACGTGTTCCCGGCCAGCGCCGGCGGCGGCCCGGCGCCGGTGCTCGTCTTCATCCACGGCGGCTACTGGCGCGCGCTCGACAAGAAGGACTTCTCCTTCGTCGCGCCGGCGTTCAACGCCGCCGGCGTGACGGTGGTGGTGCCCAACTACGCGCTCTGCCCGGCGGTGACGGTGGAGCAGATCACCCTGCAGATGACGCAGGCGCTGGCCTGGACCTGGCGCAACATCGCGCAGCACGGCGGCGACCCTTCGCGCATCGTCGTCGCCGGTCATTCGGCGGGCGGGCACCTGACGGCCATGATGCTGTCGTGCCGCTGGAAGCAGGTGGCCGACGACCTGCCGCCCAACCTGGTGACCGGCGCTCTGGCGATCTCCGGCCTCTACGACCTGGAACCGCTGCGCCACACCACCTTCCTGCAGCCCGACATCCGGCTCACGCCGGCCTCGGTGGCGCGGCTGTCGCCGGCCTTCTTCCCGCGCCCGCGCGGCGGCCCGCTGTACGCGGTGGCGGGCGGCGACGAGAGCGAGGAGTTCATCCGCCAGAACCGCCTCATCCGCGACGTCTGGGGTCCCACCGCGGTGCCGGTCTGCGAGACCGTGCTGGGCGAGCACCACCTGGGCGTGGTCTCCGGCCTGGCCGACCCGGCGGCGCGCCTGCACGAACTGGCACTGCGCCTGCTGGGCCTGCGCTGATGCCTATGACGCACATTGACGTTTTTCATGGGAACGGGGCGCGCGCGGTGGTAGCGTTCCTTCCGGCCGGGGCGCAGGCACCTGCCTTTGCGCCGGACCGTTTTGCCGACAAGACAAGGAGCAAGCAATGGGCTTGAAAGGATCGAAGACCGAGCAGAACCTGAAGGACGCCTTCGCGGGCGAATCGCAGGCCAATCGCCGCTACCTGTACTTCGCGAACAAGGCCGACGTGGAAGGCCAGAACGACGTCGCGGCGCTGTTCCGGTCCACCGCCGAAGGCGAGACCGGCCACGCGCACGGCCACCTGGAGTTCCTGGAGCAGGTGGGCGACCCCGCCACGGGCCTGCCGATCGGCCCCACGCGCGCCAACCTGAAGGCCGCCGTCGCCGGCGAGACGCACGAGTACACCGACATGTACCCGGGCATGGCCAAGACGGCGCGCGCCGAAGGCTTCGACGAGATCGCCGACTGGTTCGAGACGCTGGCCAAGGCCGAGCGCTCGCACGCCAACCGCTACCAGAAGGCGCTCGACCAGCTGGTCGACTGACACCCCTTCCCGACCGAACCGGACAAGGGGCCTTCGTGCCCCTTGTTCTTCATCCGCCAAGGCTTTTCCCATGCGCGAAGGCAATCTCGAGGCGCCCACCCGGCATCCGCTGGACTGGCGCAACCCCGACTTCTTCGACGAGGCGAAGTGCCTCGCCGAGATGGAACGGGTGTTCGACATCTGCCACGGCTGCCGCCGCTGCGTCAGCCTGTGCCAGAGCTTCCCGACCCTGTTCGACCTGGTCGACGCCACCGCCGACGGCGAACTGCACGGCGTGGCCAAGGCCGACTACGGCAAGGTCGTCGAGCAGTGTTACCTGTGCGACCTGTGCTACATGACCAAGTGTCCGTACACGCCGCCGCACGAGTGGAACCTGGACTTCCCGCACCTGATGCTGCGCGCGAAGGCGATCAAGTTCCGCAAGGGCGAGGTCAAGGCGAGCGAGAAGTTCCTCGCCTCCACCGACGGCCACGGCCAGTTCGCCGGCATCCCCATCGTCGTGCAGGTGGCCAACGCGGTGACGCGCACGAAGGCCGCGCGCGGGATGATGAAGTCCTCGCTGGGCGTGCACGAGACGGCGTGGATGCCCGACCTCGCGAGCCAGCGCTTCCGCTGGGGCCGCGCGATGAGCGGCAGCGCCTGGGAGGTGACCGACGGCCAGCGCACGCCGGGCAAGGTGGCCGTCTTCGCCACCTGCTACGTGAACTACCACGAGCCCGGCATCGGCGCCGACCTGCTGGCGGTGCTGGACCACAACGGCATCCCGTACGAGATCGTCGAGAAGGAACAGTGCTGCGGCATGCCGCAGCTGGAGCTGGGCGACCTGGAGGCGGTGGCGCGCGCGAAGGAAGCCAACATCCCGGTGCTGGCGAAGTACGCGAAGGCGGGCTGGGCCATCGTCTCGGCCATTCCCAGCTGCACGCTCATGTTCAAGCAGGAACTGCCGCTGATGTTCCCCGAGGACGCCGACACCCAGCTCGTGAAGGAGGCCTTCTTCGACCCCTTCGAGTACTTGGTCGCGCGTCACAAGGACGGCCTCCTGAAGACCGACTTCAAGCAGCCGCTGGGCAAGGTCAGCTACCACATCCCCTGCCACGGGCGGGTGCAGAACATCGGCCGCAAGACCGAGGAGATGTTGAAGCTCGTCGGCCAGACGGTGGAGGTGAAGCTCAACACGGTGGAGCGCTGCTCCGGCCATGCCGGCACCTACGGCGTGAAGGAGGCCTACCACCCGGTGGCCATGAAGATCGGCAAGGCCGTGTTCAAGGCGATGGCCAAGGACGAGCCCGACGTCATCGCGAGCGACTGCGCGCTCGCCGGCCACCACATCGCGCAGGGCATGGAAGCCGCCGGCACGCCGGCGAAGGCGCTGGCGCACCCGCTGACGCTGCTGCGCCGGGCCTACGGACTGGAGTCGCAATGATGACCATCGAACGTTCCAGCCTCCTCACGCTGGAGGCCTATTCGAAGATCCGCAAGAGCAGCCGGCCGGAAGCCATCGCGCACCGGCGGCTGCGCACCGTGCACCTGGGCGAGCACCTGACGCTGCAGTTCGAGGACGAGCAGACCATCCGCCGCCAGATCCAGGAGATGCT